>CAMWRY010000021.1 GCA_947176775.1 uncultured Bacteroides sp. | reverse complement strand
GATGGGGAGTTTGCTCATGTCAATTAAGCCGCCGCACTCTTCCACCAACTCGGAGAGACAGTTGACATGTCCGGCAGAACCGTGGTCGTGGATGGAAACTACAGGGTTGGTTTCTTCTTCGCAGAGGGCGCGTACCACGTTGTAGGCACGTTTCTGCATTTCGGCGTTGGCACGCTGCACGGCATTCAGCTCGATTCCGCTACTGTAGCGTCCGGTGTCTACTGAAGATACGGAACCGCCACCCAGTCCGATACGGTAGTTGTCGCCACCGAGGACAACGACTTTGTTGCCAGCTTCGGGTTTCCCCTTCAGGCAGTCGCGTTGAGTACCGTAGCCTACGCCGCCGGCCAGCATAATCACTTTGTCGTAGCCGTAGACTTCGTTGTTTTCCTTGTGCTCGAAGGTGAGAACGGAGCCGCAAATCAGTGGTTGGCCAAATTTGTTACCGAAGTCGCTGGCACCATTGGATGCTTTGATCAGTATTTGTTCGGGTGTCTGGTAGAGCCATTTGCGTACGGGGAGGATTTCTTCCCAAGGGCGTTCTTCTTCGGTACGGGGGTAGGAGGTCATGTAGACAGCTGTTCCGGCGATGGGCCAAGAGCCTTTACCGCCACCCATACGGTCGCGTATCTCGCCACCAGTACCAGTGGAGGCACCATTGAAGGGTTCTACGGTAGTGGGGAAATTATGTGTTTCCGCCTTCAGGGAGATAACGCTCTTGATATCTTTCACCTGAAAGTAGTCGGGCTTGGAGTGGTCTGCCGGAGCAAACTGCTCAATGACGGGACCTTCGGCGAAGGCTACATTATCTTTATAGGCAGAGATGATTTTGTTGGGGTTCTCTTGGGTGGTCTTCTTTATCATCTGAAAGAGAGAGGATTCTTGCTCTACACCATCGATAATAAAGGTGCCACCGAAGATTTTGTGGCGGC
Source organism: uncultured Bacteroides sp. (assembly GCA_947176775.1). Lineage (GTDB taxonomy): Bacteria > Bacteroidota > Bacteroidia > Bacteroidales > Bacteroidaceae > Bacteroides. The sequence goes on along the minus strand of CAMWRY010000021.1, from coordinate 19,337 downwards.
AGTGTTCGGAATTGATTTGTGCGAAGCCGAAGACTTCAGAGTCTGTCAGAGGGCGTCCGAGGTCTTTCTCTACCTTTTTCAGGTAGTCCATCTCTTCTTTGGAAAGTGCCAGACCTTCTTTTTCGTTATAGGCTTCGAGGTCTTCGATGTGGAGAATGGGCTCCGGCTGGCGATTTGTGGTAAATACTTGCTGATCCAGTCCCTTGTACATGCGTTGCAGCATGGGGTCGTGGTCTGCGTTCTCATCCTTTACGGGGAAGTATTCTTCGATGCGGATGATGCCGTTTAAACCCATATTTTGGGTGATTTCTACGGCGTTCGTGCTCCAAGGAGTAATCATCTCGCGACGTGGACCTACGAAATGCCCTTTCAGGTTATCTTCACTCTCGGGGGTGGCTTCTCCGAACAGCCAGCAGAGTTTGTCGCTGTCGGCCTGGGCGAGCTCATGACTGCATTCTACGGCAATCACGCTCTGGGATGGGGTTCTGAAAAAAAGAATCATACTTATATTTACGATTTTATGATTTTACAGTTTGGGATGGAAGTCGCTATGTCGTAGCGGCTTCATCTTTTTTTCTTGGCTGCAAAGATAAGGAAAATCAGTGGGGAGGAGAAAGAAAAAGGAAAATAAAAAAACACATGCAGTCGGGGTACATGCGTTCTTGACGGTTTCATGGGTACAGATGTGGGCTATTACATGACAATCTCCTAAGTCGATGGTCGCATTCTGGTCATTGGGGCAGAATCTTTTCCCTCTTCCGTCCATGTAGCTTTTGCCGACACGAAGTCCGTCAAGCAGGGTGGTGTCGCCTCCACCTTTATATACTGTTTTATTGTTTTATTTTTTTTACGAGTGTTAAGTCGGGTGGTAAATGTATGGAATAATGTGTAAAATAGAGCACCTTTGCTTCTGAAAAATCTTTTCCGTCGAAAAAACGCCTACACAATTCGTTCGTCTCACAAAAAAGTACGATATTTGCAGCCATGATTCAGATAGAGACTATGTTTGACATATTGTGGAAAGGGTTCATTATTGGTGTCATTGTGTCTGCACCGTTGGGCCCTGTGGGTGTGTTGTGCATTCAGCGTACCCTGAACAAAGGGCGTTGGTATGGTTTCGTCACGGGGATAGGAGCTTCGTTGAGTGATATCGCATATGCCTTGCTGACAGGGTACGGAATGAGCTTTGTCTTTGATTATGTCAACAAGAATATCTTCTATCTGCAACTCTTTGGAAGTATCCTATTGCTGGCATTCGGTATATACACTTTCCGTAGCAATCCGGTGCAATCTATTCGTCCCCTGTCCGGTAACAAAGGTTCCTACTTCCACAATTTCATTACGGCATTTGCCGTCACTCTCTCTAATCCGCTGATTATTTTTCTATTTGTCGGTCTTTTTGCTCGTTTTGCCTTTGTCAGTGAGGGCGTATTGGTGTTTGAGGCCGTCACCGGATACTTGGCTATCGCCTTGGGTGCGTTGGCGTGGTGGTTCGGAATAACCTATTTTGTCAATAAAGTCCGTACACAGTTCAACCTGCGCGGCATCTGGATGCTGAACCGTATCATTGGCAGCATTGTTATCGTAGTGTCAGTAGTGGGATTGGTGTTCACGCTCATGGGTGAATCGCTGTACTGACCGACAACCGATAACTGAAATGAAGATTGCGCAACAACTCAAAGAGAAGAACATAGCCGAATACCTTATATATATGTGGCAGGTGGAAGACTTGCTGCGTGCCAATGGCTGTGATATAGACCGTATACGCCAAAACATCATCCGGCGTTATCCGCAGGAAGAGCATCCGGTGTTGGAGGAGTGGTATGGAAACTTGGTCGATATGATGCGTGCCGAAGGTGTAAAAGAGAAAGGGCATCTGCAAATCAATCGAAATGTTATTCTTAATCTGACGGAACTACATAGTGAACTGTTAGCCTCTACAAAATACCCATTCTATAATGCAGCCTACTTCAAAGCTTTGCCTTTTATCGTAGAGTTACGTCAACGAAATGGCCGAAAAGAGGAATCTGAAATAGATACGTGTTTTGAGGCTCTTTACGGAGTGTTGCTGCTACGATTGCAGAAGAAGGAAATCAGTCAGGGCACAGCCAAGGCTATGGAAGCTATTAGTGGATTCATTTCACTGCTTGCCAATTACTATGACAAGGAGAAAAAAGGGGAGCTGGAGCTCATTGATAACTGATGTTTTTGAGAATTATTGTTCATCGTAACATACTATACTAAGTGTAATATTTTAAATGAATATCTTAATAACCGGTGCCAACGGTCAACTTGGCAATGAGATACAAGTGCTGTCGCGAGAGAATGGCCAACACTCTTATTTTTTCACTGATGTCCAAGAATTGGATATTTGCGACGAACAAGCCGTGCATGGATTTGTGAGGAATCACCGGATTGACGTCATTGTGAATTGCGCTGCTTATACAGCTGTAGATAAGGCCGAGGATAATCTCGAATTTTGCGACCGGCTGAATCATCTGGCTCCTGGCTATCTGGCTACCGCAGCCGAGGCGTGTGGCGCTGCATTAATACAAGTATCCACAGACTATGTTTTCGACGGGACAAGTCATATCCCTTATACAGAAGATATGCCTCCATGTCCCAGCTCGGTCTATGGTTCCACCAAGTTGGCAGGCGAGCAGGCAGTGATGGAAAAGTGTAGCCGTGCCATGGTTATCCGCACGGCATGGCTCTATTCCATGTACGGAAATAACTTTGTGAAGACCATGATTCGTTTGGGACGTGAACGCGAGACGTTGGGGGTGGTCTTCGATCAGATTGGCACGCCGACTTATGCTCATGACTTGGCTTGTGCCATCTTTGTTGCCATCAACAGGGGAATCGTACCTGGCATTTATCATTTCAGTAATGAAGGAGTCTGTTCGTGGTATGATTTTACACTTGCTATCCATCGTCTGGCCGGAATAAATACCTGTAAGGTCAGTCCGTTGCATACGGACGAGTTCCCTGCCAAAGCACCTCGTCCTCATTACTCGGTATTGGATAAGACAAAGATAAAGAAGACATTCGGTATAGATATCCCTCACTGGGAGGCAAGTCTTGCTGCATGTATGATAGAAATATTGGAAAAGTAATTATTTTCGACTAATTGATATATGGCAAATCAGGAGATAGAAAGAAGAAGAACCTTTGCGATTATCGCGCATCCCGATGCCGGTAAGACCTCATTGACCGAAAAGCTGTTGCTTTTCGGCGGACAGATACAAGTGGCAGGTGCCGTAAAGAGTAATAAAATTAAGAAGACGGCAACATCCGACTGGATGGACATCGAGAAACAGCGTGGTATATCCGTCACTACCTCCGTAATGGAGTTCGACTACCATGATTATAAGGTCAATATCCTCGACACTCCTGGCCATCAGGATTTTGCCGAAGATACTTACCGTACACTTACTGCCGTAGACAGTGTTATTATTGTGGTGGACGGCGCTAAAGGTGTGGAAACGCAGACTCGCAAACTGATGGAAGTCTGCCGCATGCGCAATACCCCGGTCATCATCTTCATCAACAAGATGGACCGCGAAGCCAAAGACCCCTTCGACCTGCTGGATGAACTGGAGGAGGAACTCTCCATTCATGTGCGTCCCCTCACGTGGCCTATCGAGAGCGGTGTGCGTTTCAAGGGTGTCTACAACATCTACGAGCATAATCTCAACCTTTTTCAGCCCAGCAAGCAAGTTGTGGCCGAGAAGGTGCAAGTAGACATCAATACCGAAGAGCTGGACAAGCAAATCGGTACCCAACTGGCCGACAAACTGCGCGGTGAACTGGAACTGATAGATGGTGTCTATCCCGAGTTTGACAAGCAGGAGTATTTGAAAGGCGAACTGGCTCCCGTCTTTTTCGGTTCGGCACTGAACAACTTTGGTGTGGAAGAACTCCTTAATTGTTTTGTGGAGATAGCCCCCAGCCCCCGTCCCGTAAAGGCCGAAGAGCGTGAAGTGGAGCCGGACGAACCCAAGTTCACAGGGTTTATCTTCAAGATTACTGCTAACATCGACCCTAACCATCGTTCCTGCATTGCCTTCTGCAAAATCTGTTCGGGGCGTTTCACGCGCAATACTCCTTATTTGCATGTACGTCATGGTAAGACGATGCGCTTCTCCTCGCCTACGCAGTTCATGGCGCAACGTAAGACGACCGTAGACGAGGCATGGGCAGGAGATATTATCGGCTTGCCTGACAATGGCACCTTTAAGATTGGCGACACGCTGACAGAAGGCGAGATGTTGCATTTCCGCGGCCTGCCCAGCTTCTCGCCTGAGATGTTCAAGTACATTGAGAATGCCGACCCTATGAAGCAGAAACAGCTGGCCAAAGGTATCGACCAATTGATGGACGAAGGTGTGGCGCAGCTGTTTGTCAATCAGTTTAATGGACGGAAGATTATCGGTACGGTAGGACAATTGCAGTTTGAAGTTATCCAGTACCGTCTGGAAAATGAATACGGCGCCAAGTGCCGCTGGGAGCCCCTCAGCCTCTACAAGGCCTGCTGGATTGAGAGCGATGATGCCGCAGAGTTAGAAGCTTTTAAGAAACGTAAGTATCAGTATATGGCCAAGGATCGCGAAGGACGAGATGTCTTCTTGGCTGATAGTGGATATGTGTTGCAGATGGCCCAGATGGATTTTAAGCATATCCGTTTTCACTTTTCGAGCGAGTTTTGATGGCCATCGTGTCCGTCGTGTGGGAGAGACGATAGTGAACGTTGTTATCTAATCTTTCCATAGCCAACCGGCGCAGATTTTCTGCGCCGGTTGTTTCTTTGCACAGATTTTAAAAACAAACTGTGTAAAGAATATGATTACTCCATTAGTTATCTGGACTTGTGTGGCGATAGCCATGCTTGCCATTGTTGTAGTGCGCTTGATATGTGCGGTGCACAGATGCTCTCACAATACGCATAGCGTGTTTGAATGGGGCCGTGAACGTGAAGAATTCTGGGTACCCGGCGACCGTTTGATGTCTGATTATAGCGAATATGAAGAGTATGAAGATTTTGAAGACCTCTGATTCTCTTCCACAGCCGTCAGAAAGGCAGTTGATGGAAATTGGACGTTTCCTTTCAGAATATGCTGCTTTTCTGTTGGGTTGTGGCGCTACGTGTGCTCGTCTCGAGAAAAACGTGGGTCGCATGGCCGATGCTTGGCAGATGAATGTATCTATGACTATTATGCCCCGTCACATTCATTTGACAGTGTCTGCAAAAGAGGGCATCGGCACTTTTACCTTTATTGCCGCTATCCGCAACACCCTCACCAGCTATGACGTTAATACCCATCTTAGTAAATTGAGCTGGGAGGTTGCCGATCAGGGCATTGGTGTACATGATGCAATCTGTCTGTTTGACAAGATTAAAAAAATTCCCCCGGCAAACAAGTGGTGGGTGTTGTTGGCGGCTTCGTTGGCTAATGCTTCTTTTTGTCGTCTGTTTGGCGGAGATTTTATAGCGATGGGTATTGTGTTTATGGCCACAATGGCTGGTTATTATCTGAAACAGATGCTGGTAGAGGCCAAGGTCGACATCAGGCTGGTGTTCATTATTTGCGCTTTTGTCTCATCGGTACTTGGTGCTACCGACGGATTGTTTGCATTGGGGACTACTCCTGCCATCGCTTTGGGGACGAGTGTCCTCTACATGGTTCCGGGTATCCCTTTCCTTAATGCTTTTAGTGATATGATTGATGGACACTATATCTGTTTTTTCAGTAGGCTGGTCAATGCCGTGGTGCTGACCTGTTGCCTCTCTATTGGACTCTATGGAGGTATGTTGCTGATGGATGTCCGTATGTTTTCGTAAAAATTCCGCTTCTGATATGATTGATTTTTTTCAAGACGCATTGTTTGCTTCTATAGCTGCCATCGGATTTGCCTCTATCAGCAATCCTCCTCGCCAGGCTTACTTCTATTGTGCTGCCATAGCAGCTGCCGGTCATTCCATTCGTTTTTTATTGATGCTGCCCGAAATGGTGGAGGCCCATATTGTCATAGCTACATTCATTGCATCGTTTGTCATTGGAACGATAGCTGTACTCGTTTCCACTCGTGCAAAGGTGCCTGCCGAGACCTTTCTTTTTCCTTCCTTATTGCCCATGATACCGGGTATATACGCTTATAAGACGTTTGGAGGGCTCGTCATGTGTCTCTATTGCAATAATGAGCCGACATTTATGCACTATTTCTATCTTTTTGCTAACAACGGATTGACTTGCTTGTTTATTCTTTTGGGTATGGTGATAGGAGCTAACTCGCCTATTTTTTTATTGAAAAGAATATCATTCCGTGCCACTAGATGACCTTTCATGAAAATTTGTAACTTTGTACCCTATTTTTAATTTAAGATGGAACTCAGACAATTGAAGTACTTTGTCAAGGTGGCCGAAACCTTGAACTTTTCAGAAGCAGCGAAGGAATTATGCATTACGCAAAGTACTCTTTCGCAACAGGTCAAACAACTCGAACAGGAACTGGATGTCTGCCTCTTTCTGCGTAATAGTCATGGCGTAAATCTCACAGAAGCTGGAGTGGAGTTGTTGCCTTATGCAAAGACCACCTTGCGCGATGCTGAAGTATGTATCGACAGGATTCACGATTTGCGCGATGTGCTGGTCGGTACATTGAATATTGGGGTTACGTACTCTTTCGGTCCCATGTTGACGGAGACTATTTTCTCTTTTATGAAGCAGTATCCCAGAATCAAATTGAATGTTTGCTACAAGCCGATGGCCGAACTGATGGATTTGCTTCGCCAGCGTGAAGTGGATTTCGTTTTGGCTTTCAGGCCTTCTGCGCCGATGGATGATATCGAGTCACATATTCTTTTTCAAAATAGTCTGTCGGTTATTGTCAGCCCTTTCCATTCGTTGGCTGGAGAAACAAAAATCAGCCTTGAAAAGTTGTCTCAGTTCAATTTGGCTCTGCCGTCGAAAGGATTGCAGGCACGAAATGCCCTTGACAAGATAATGGAGAGTCATTCTTATCTCTTGAAGATACATATCGAACTGAACGATCCGAATATATTGTTGGAACTGGTGCGCCAAAGTAACTTGATTACTGTGTTGGCCGAAGCTTCCGTACACAACCAGTCCGGTGTGAAGGCCATTCCGATAGACGTGTCCGGAAATGATATGGTGGGCTGTGTACATACCCTGAAAGATTCGTATCGCAAGCGCTCCATGTGTGAATTCATCCGTTTGTTGAACGAGTCGGTAGCCATCCGCGAACGTGTAAGTGCTTGGATTGTATCGTGATGGAAAAATATCTCCTTAAAAACTTGTTCATTGGAAAAAATATTTTGCTTTTACAATGATGTAGGATACACACTATCTCCGTAGCTACCCCGTATTAGATACGGAGAGGTGTATTGGGAACAAGAACTCAGTAAGAATCAATTCTGACCATGTTTTTTATGCATTTTTTTTGCTAGACTTATGGCAATAGGTGCTTTTCGATAAAATGTGTGTACGTTTATTCTTCATTTGGAAATCATTTTTGGAGTAAAAAAGAAGCGGTTTTAGTGCTTTTTTTAAAACTTCGAAGTGAAATAAATGTATATTATGAAATTATATATTACCTTTGCGCCCGAATGTGTATTTTACATAAAATCAAAAAAGTAACCAGAATATTTTATGCGTAGGTTAATAACTTTATTCTTTTTGGTATTTATTTTATCAGGGGCAGTTTTTGCTCAACAAATGTCAGATGACCAAGTCATTCAGTATGTAAAGAATGCCCAACAGATGGGTAAAAGTCAAAGTCAGATTACTACTGAATTAATGCGTCGTGGTGTGACAAAAGCACAAGTTGAAAGAATCCGGAGCAATTATGAAAGCTCTGCATCCGAGGCTTTGCCAGAAGCTACAGTGGATGAGGATAGTTCTCGTCAGCGTGAAGAAGCGGATGACACAGCAGAAAGCCATTCTCGCAAGAAAGCGAGAGGAGGGTCGGCTGTGCAAATTTACGGTCATAATATTTTCACGAGTAGCAATCTGACATTTGAGCCTAATATAAATGTAGCTACTCCTGAGAATTATCGGTTAGGACCCGGGGATGAAGTGATTATTGATGTTTGGGGAGCTTCAGAAAGAACAATTCGTCAAACCATCTCTCCCGAAGGAAGCATTCTTGTGAATAATTTAGGACCGGTTTATCTTAGTGGTAAGACAATAAAAGAAGCCGATAGTTATTTGAAGCAGGAATTTGCTAAAATCTATTCAGGGGTGACGGGAAGCGATCCTTCCACACAGATTAAGTTGACTTTAGGCGCCATACGTTCTATCCAAGTCAATGTAATGGGTGAAGTTGCGGTACCAGGAACCTATACCCTTTCTTCTTTTGCTTCTGTATTCCATGCTTTGTATCGTGCCGGTGGAGTGAATAGAATAGGTAGCTTGCGTAGTATCAAGGTAGTTCGCAATGGAAATGTGATAGTCGATTTGGACGTTTATGATATTCTTATGAAAGGAAAAATGAAGGATGATGTTCACTTGCAGGATAATGATGTCATTCTTGTGACTCCCTATCAGTCATTAGTACAGATATCGGGTAAAATAAAGCGGCCTATGTATTATGAAATGAAGACTACTGAAACAGTGGGTGCATTGTTGAAATATGCAGGTGGTTTTACAGGTGATGCTTATAAGAAAGCATTGCGTATAATTCGTAAGAGTGGGCGAGAACACCAGATTTATAATGTAGACGAAATGGACTATTCGGTATTCCGCATGGATGATGGTGATGTTGTTACTGTCGATGCTATTTTACCGCGTTTCGAGAACCGTGTGGAAGTCCGTGGAGCTGTGTATCGTGGAGGTTCATATCAGTTGGACGGCACTATGAATACGGTAAAGCAATTGATAAAGAAAGCTGAAGGACTTCGTGGAGATGCCTTTTTGAATCGTGCTGTAATTAATCGTGAACTTGAAGATTTGTCGCATGAGATTATTCAGATTGATTTGAGGGGCTTGCTGAATGGTACTGTTGCAGATATTCCTTTGCAGAAGAATGATATTTTATACATTCCGAGTATTCATGCCTTAAAGGAAGAGGCTACGCTTACCATCCATGGCCTGGTTGCCAACCCAGGTACCTATCTTTATTCGGATAAAATGACTGTAGAAGATTTGGTATTGCAAGCCGGTGGCTTATTGGAGGCTGCTGCAACGACAAAAATAGAAGTTTCACGCCGTATAAAAGATCCTAAAAGCACATCATTTACTACTACAATAGGCCAAAGTTTTTCTTTTAATTTGAAAGATGGATTATTGGTAGGAGAAGGCAGTCAGGATTTCTATCTTGAGCCTTTTGACGAGGTCTATGTTCGTAAGAGCCCATCTTATTTTAAACAGCAGAATGTTTCGGTAGGTGGAGAAGTTCTTTTTAGTGGCAATTATGCGTTGTCAAAAAAGAACGAACGTTTAAGTGATTTGATTGCTAAGGCTGGCGGAATTACTCCTGATGCTTATGTGAAGGGAGCTCGTCTGATTCGTAGGATGACAGAAGAGGAATACCTCCGTAAAAAGGATGCCTTGCGTATGGCACAAATGGGTGGAGGCGACTCTATATCAATAAAGAAATTGGATTTGTCAAATACTTACTCTGTGGGTATAAATCTGCAAGAAGCTTTACAGAACCCAGGTTCAGATGCCGATATGGTACTTCATGAAGGGGATGTGTTATTCATTCCGGAATATGTTAGTACAGTAAAAATAAATGGTGCGGTGATGTACCCTAATACTGTTTTGTATAAAAAGGGAGAAAGTTTACGTTATTATATCAATCAAGCGGGTGGTTTTGGTGAAGATGCTAAAAAACGCAAGGTTTATGTCATTTATATGAATGGTACAGTATCTCGTGTACGATTAAGCCATATAAAGGCTATTGAACCGGGTTGTGAAATAATTGTTCCAAGCAAACAGCAAAAGAAAAAGATGTCCACTTCTGAAGTTTTAGGAATGGGAAGTACGACAGCTTCTATTGCAGCTATGATTGCAACTATGGTTAATCTCTTCAAATAAGAGTAGTAAAAGTTGCCTGCTATTGTAATGTGATAGTTTAATTGTGGCAGCTTCTCTTTATAGATAATAAATATACATGGCTCGACTGTTGATTTTCAGTCGAGCCATGTTTTTTGTGCAATACTCTATAACTGCCTGCACAATTTTTCACTGCATTCTCCAACGATTCCGTTGGTTGTTCTATAATAACGTCAGTTCGATATAAATGATTCACACATGCGACATGGTATTGAAACTACCATGCGGCATGATAGCTTTAATGCCATGCGGCATGTGTGAATCACTTATATCGAACTCACGTTAGATTACGACTTCGTTCAATTGCCGGGTAGCAGGTGTCATTCTCTTGGCGATGTGTGAACTTTTGATTTTAGTATCTTTTATCATTTTCTTCTGCCTTTCTTTTATGGATTATCGCTAATTTTGACCGTTTTTTTGCAAATTCGGCTAAATAACTAATAAATTATAATATGGAAAACTTGAACATAGCGTTTATGTTGATGGTGGTAGGTATGGCGACAGTGTTTTCTATCCTACTGATTGTTATCTATTTAGGTAAGGTTCTTATTGCATTGGTGAATAAATACGCACCAGAAGAGGCGGTACCAGCCAAGGCTGCGGCAAATGGACCTGCTCCCATTCCCGGAAATATATTGGCGGCTATCAATGCTGCCGTAACAGTAGTGACGCACGGCAAAGGAAAAGTCTCCAAGGTGGAGAAACTCTAATGCGGCAGTCTTTTCAGAATTAATCATCTTAATATAAAACACACCGAATAATTTAGTATGAAAAAAGAAATTAAATTCAGCTTGGTGTTCAGGGACATGTGGCAAAGCGCCGGAAAATATGTACCCCGTGTAGACCAGTTGGTGAAAGTTGCTCCTGCCATCATCGAGATGGGTTGTTTTGCACGCGTGGAAACGAATGGCGGAGGGTTTGAACAAGTAAATCTATTGTTTGGGGAAAATCCGAATAAAGCTGTGCGTGAGTGGACAAAACCGTTCCACGAAGCAGGTATCCAGACACACATGTTGGACCGTGCATTGAACGGACTCCGTATGAGCCCTGTACCTGCCGATGTGCGCAGATTGTTCTATAAAGTGAAGAAGGCACAAGGTACAGACATCACCCGTACATTCTGTGGCTTGAACGATACCCGTAATATCATTCCTTCCATCGCTTATGCCAAAGAGGCAGGCATGATTTCCCAGTGTTCGCTTTGCATCACCCATTCCCCCATCCACACGGTAGAATACTACACCAATATGGCGTTGGAGCTTATCAAGGCCGGTGCCGATGAAATCTGTATCAAGGATATGGCAGGTATCGGCCGTCCGGTTTCGTTGGGCAAGATTGTTGCCAATATCAAGGCGGCTCATCCCGATATCCCGGTACAGTATCATAGCCATGCAGGCCCCGGCTTCAACATGGCAAGCATTCTCGAGGTCTGCGAGGCCGGCTGTGACTATATCGACGTAGGTATGGAGCCGCTCTCTTGGGGTACAGGCCATGCCGATTTGCTCAGTGTGCAGGCTATGCTGAAGGATGCCGGTTTCCAGGTTCCTGAAATCAACATGGAGGCTTACATGAAGGTGCGTGCCCTTATCCAAGAGTTTATGGACGACTTCCTTGGCTTGTATATCAGCCCAAGAAACCGTCTGATGAACTCGCTGCTGATTGGTCCGGGACTTCCGGGCGGTATGATGGGCAGTTTGATGGCCGACCTGGAATCCAATCTGGAGTCTATCAACAAGTATAAGGCGAAACGCAACCTGCCTTTCATGAAGCAGGATGAGTTGCTTATCAAGTTGTTCAACGAAGTGGCATACGTATGGCCACGCGTCGGTTATCCTCCGTTGGTGACTCCTTTCAGCCAATATGTGAAGAACCTCTCCATGATGAACGTCATCGCGATGGAGAAAGGCAAAGAGCGCTGGGGCATGATTGCCGACGACATCTGGGACATGCTGCTGGGCAAGGCCGGTAAACTGCCGGGCGAGCTGGCTCCTGAACTTGTAGAGAAGGCCGAACGCGAAGGCCGCAAGTTCTTCACCGGCAATCCGCAAGACAATTATCCCGATGCGCTCGACAAGTATCGCAAGATGATGAAAGAGAACAAGTGGGAACTGGGCGAAGACGACGAAGAACTCTTCGAGTATGCCATGCATCCGGCCCAGTACGAAGCCTACAAGAGCGGAAAGGCGAAAGAAGACTTCCTGGCCGATGTAGAGAAGCGCCGTGCCGAAAGAGACAAGTCTCCGCTGGACGATGTCAAGCCCAAGACCCTCACCGTACAGGTGGACGGCCAGGCTTATCGCGTGACGGTGGCCTATGGTGACATCGACCTGCCGGCTTCGGCTACAGAGAAAATCTCGGCTCCCACGGGCGAGGGAAAGGACGTCCCTGCTCCTCTGGAAGGTAAATTCTTCCTCACTAAGAATACGCAGGAGACTCCTGTCAAGGTAGGTGACCAAGTGAAGAAGGGCGACCTGCTCTGCTATATTGAAGCCATGAAGACGTACAATGCCATCCGTGCCGACTTTGACGGAACGATTACGGCCATTTGCGCCAATCCGGGCGACTCTGTTTCTGAAGATGATGTATTAATGAAGATTGGATAATGGAAGAGATATTTTCGAAACTCTATGACATGACGGCGTTCAGCAATATCATTGCCGACCCGTCGTTCCTCGTGATGTATGCCATTGCCTTCGTCCTGCTTTATCTGGGCATCAAGAAGCACTACGAACCGTTGTTGTTGGTTCCCATTGCCTTCGGTGTGCTCATCGCCAATTTCCCCGGTGGCGACATGGGGGTGATTCAGGCGGATGAAAACGGCATGGTGATGGTGAACGGGGTACTGAAGAACATCTGGGAGATGCCGTTGCACGAGATAGCACACGAGCTTGGCCTGATGAACTTCATCTACTATATGTTGATAAAGACCGGTTTCTTGCCTCCCGTCATCTTTATGGGTGTGGGTGCGTTGACCGATTTTGGTCCGATGCTCCGCAACTTGCGCCTCTCCATATTCGGTGCGGCTGCCCAGCTGGGTATCTTTACCGTGCTGCTTTGTGCGGTGCTGATGGGCTTCACCCCTAAGGAAGCCGGTGCACTGGGCATTATCGGTGGTGCCGATGGTCCTACGGCCATCTTCACTACCATCAAGTTGGCTCCTCATCTGTTGGGCCCGATTGCCATTGCGGCCTATTCATACATGGCGCTGGTGCCTGTCATCATTCCGATGGTAGTGAAACTGTTTTGCACCAAGAAGGAACTGATGATTAACATGAAGGAGCAGGAGAAGCTCTATCCTTCGAAGACCGAAATCAAGAACCTGCGCGTGCTGAAAATCATCTTCCCCATTGCGGTGACTACGGTTGTGGCGCTGTTTGTGCCTACGGCCGTTCCTTTGATTGGTATGCTGATGTTCGGTAACCTGATTAAGGAGATTGGTTCGGATACAAGCCGTCTGTTTGATGCGGCAGCCAACAGCATCATGAATGCGGCCACCATCTTCTTGGGACTGAGTGTCGGTGCCACGATGACCAGTGCGGCATTCTTGAACTGGACCACTATCGGCATCGTTATCGGCGGTTTTCTGGCATTTGCGTTGTCCATCACCGGCGGTATCTTCTTCGTGAAGCTGTTCAACCTGTTCAGCAAGAAGAAGATCAATCCGCTGATTGGCGCCACCGGTCTGAGTGCCGTGCCCATGGCCAGCCGTGTCTGCAACGACATTGCCACGAAGTACGACCCGAAGAACCATGTGCTGAACTACTGTATGTCCAGTAACATTTCCGGTGTCATCGGTTCGGCCGTTGCTGCCGGTGTATTGATATCTTTCTTGGGATAATCCTTCATAGGAAGAAGATAAAAGAAGGCGTGCCATTGTCCGTTTGGCACGCCTTCTTCTTTTTGATGAAGTCTCTTTTATGTGCGCTGTTAATTCTCCTCCTCACCTTCCAGCGGAATTCTCTGTATGCTTCCCCGTTTCAGCGTGTATTTGTTTTCGTACACTTGTATATCCAAGCTGTCTCCTGCCGTCAGCGATATTTCTATTTCTTTTCCCACCCGGATGTGAAGCGTATTTCCCAGATAGTTCACGTTGAATGAGTAGCTGCTCCACTTCTGTGGTATGACGGGGGAGAAGCACAAGGCGTTCTTCAGTATCTGCAAGCCTGCAAATCCACGCACGATGGCCAGCCAGCTGCCGGGCATGCTGGTGATGTGCAGTCCTTGGTCCGTCTCGTTGTTGTAGTCGTCCAGGTCGATTCGCGTGGCACGCAGGAAGAGCTGGTAGGCCTTCTCCACCTTGCCGATTCGGGCTGCCAAGATGGAGTGGATGTGGGGCGAGAGGGAAGACTCATGCACAGTCATCGGTTCGTAGAACTCGAAATTGCGGCGGACGGTCTCCGTGTCGAAGTGGAAATAGTAGAGATGGATTCCCAGCAGCACGTCACTCTGCTTAATGTAGCAAGAACGCAGAATGCGGTCCCACGACCAATGCTGGTTGATGGGGCGTTCTTCGTCGGGGATGTGGTCCGTGCTCTCCAGTACTTTGTCCATGTAGCCGTCGTTCTGGATGAAAATGCCTCGTTCCGGGTCTTCGGGCAGGTACATGCGTTCGATGATGTCCTTCCAGCGGCTGCTCTCTTCCGTCGGGTCGAAGTTGGTGACGCGGCGGATGCGAGCATACTCTTCCGGGTACCTCTGCGCTACTATTTCCAGGAAGCAGAGAGTCATATTGAGGCACTGTATGCACGAATAGTTGGTGTACCAGTTGTTGTCCACATTGTTTTCGTATTCGTTCGGGCCGGTCACTCCCAGGATGACGTACTTCTGTTTGGGTTGGGAGAAAGATACCCGTTGGCTCCAGAAGCGGCAGACGGCAATCATTACTTCCAATCCATAGTTGGCAATATACTCCATGTTGCCCGTCAGCAATGCGTGTTGGGCGATGGCATAGACGATGATGTTGTTGCGGTGGATTTCCTCGAAAGTGATTTCCCATTCGTTGTGGCACTCCTCGCCATTGTTGGTCACCTGCGGAAAGAGGGCCGCACCCTCCTTGAAGCCCAGCTTCCGGGCATTCTCTATGGCCTTGGGCAGTTGGTTATACCGATAGGCCAGCAGGTTCTTCGCCACCTCCTTGGGGGTGGAGAGCAGGAAAAACGGCACACAGCACAATTCCGTGTTCCAGTACGTGTTGCCGCCATATTTTTCTCCGGTGAATCCTTTGGGGCCGATGTTCAGGCGAGGGTCGTCTCCCCGGTAAGTCTGATACAGCTGGAATATATTGTACCGGATGCCCTGTTGCGCCTCCGGATCTCCCTCGATCACGACGTCCGTATCATCCCAGATTTCCTGCCAAGCCTTCCGGTGCTCTTCCACCAGCTTGTCCCAGCCTGCGCTTTGGGCTTGGCGTGCTTCGGTCACGGAATGCTCCACCAGTTCGCTCCGCTCATGGTAGAGGGAAGAGTTGATGGCGGTGTATTTGATGAGGGTCACGCAGTCTCCGGGCTTCACGTCGGTGCCCACGCTGAAGCCGGTTTGCTTCTCCTTTTCTATCCGTATGTGGTTGGCGGCAATCTCCTTACGGTTTTTGAAGAACTGGCAGGTCATGGCATAGCACACTTGCGCGTCTTCTCGCCGGGTCTGTGTCCACAGATAGGCGCAGTCGTTGGTGGCGCCGGAGCGCAGTATGTTCCAAATCTTTTCGTTGGGATGTGCCGCCTCGTTCTCGATGTTGCCGTCGAGCAGGGGCACCAGCGATACCTTGCCGGTGTAGTTGATGGAAGCGACGCTGTACTTGATGAGGCAGAGGTTGGGCCGCGCCATGTCTGTGATGTGCTCCACGTGGATGCGCAGCTGGTTGCCTCGGGGCGAAGTGACCTCCATGTCCCGGTAGGAGATGCCCTCTTTCAGGTCGAGGCGCCGGTAGAAACTATCTACATCCCAACGGGCCAAGTCCAGCTCCTCGTCAATGAGGCGCAGGTTGATGCGGCTCCAGTCGGCCGCCTTGGGTATGCGCGTGTAGTATTGGGGGAATCCGTTCTTCCACCATCCCACACGGGTCTTGTCCAGGAAGGTGATGCCTCCTACGAACGAGCCGCGGTAACTGTCGCTGCTATAGGACTCTTCAAAATATCCGCGTTGCCCGAAACGTCCGTTTCCGAGACTGAATATACTTTCCGACATCCGTAGGTAGTCAGGATGGAATTGGTCTTCGATGATGTTCCATTCATCGGTCTTGAGGTATTTCTTCATGGCACTGTGTTCTTCTGTGGTTATCGCCGTAAAGGTAAGCAATCTGTGGAAATAAAGACGAAAAGTGAGGACAAAAATACATAAAGGAAGGAACAAAAGGCAGAAAGGAATAGGAAATGAAAAAAAAGCCAATAGTGCCTGACTTGACAGACACTTGTGTTCAAGACGACAGACACTTGTGTTCAAGCGGACAAACTCCAGTGTCTGTCAGCCTGAACACAAGTGTCTGTTGATTGTTGATAATTAGTGTGTTAAGTGCGTTTTTAGAGGCTTTTTCAGGCCTTGGAAAGATTCTGCCGGTTTCGGTCAGCTCGCTTTCTCCGCTTTGCCCTCTTTGATTAAATACACACAGAAGGCACCGATAATCAGCATGACTCCTGCCATCACCAGCATGTTGATTTCGGGAGGCAACGCTCCTTCGGGAGTGAACAGGGCAAGGATGGTGCCGCCCAAAGCTGCCGCCACAATCTGCGGAATGCAGATGGTGCCGTTGAACAGTCCCAGATAGGTACCCATGTGTCCGCCGCTCAGTGCATTGGTCAGGATGGTGAACGGCAGTGCCAGCATGGCCGCCCATGCACAGCCTATCAGCAGGAAGGAGATGAACAGCAGGTAGGGGGCGTGCATGAAGTAGGTGGAGATGAAACCTACGCCTCCCAGCACGAGACTGAGCGAATAAATCATCCGGCGGTCCTTGAACAGCGGTATGCAGATGGCCCAGAGCACGGAGCCGATGGCCTGCACGGCAAACAGCACGCCTACCCAGTTGGCGGCATTCTGGTATTGCTGGCTTTGGGTGTCGAGCACCACTCTGGTCACGCCGTCTGCCACATGCTCCACGGTCGGGGCGTCGAAGGCATTGGCGGCGATACTACCGTTGGTATAGGTCCACATGAACATGAAGGCAAACCAGCAGAAGAACTGCACCAGTCCCACGCTCCAAAATGCCTTCGGGGCCTTGACGAGCAGTTTCAGCATGTTGGTCTTCTCATGCTCCTCCTCTTCGGTAATGCCGTGGTACTCCGCATATTCGGCAGGCGGCATCTCCTTCACCTTGACGGCCGTGTAGATGACGCAGAAGATAAGGATGGCTGCGCCGATATAGAACGAGTAGATTACCGAGTCGGGGATGACGCCTTGCGGTGCCGTGTTGCTGATGCCCACCCATGCAAAGAGGAAGGGGAAAAGATAGCCCACCAGGCTGCCTGCATTGCAGAGGAAGCTCTGGATGGAGTAGGCGAGTCCTTTTTGCTTCTCGTTCACCATGTCGCCCACCATCATCTTGAAGGGTTGCATGGCCATGTTGATGGAGGTGTCGAGGAACATCAGCGACACCAGCCCGAAAATCATGGCCGTGCTCACTGCCATGCCGAAGCTGCCGGCGTTGGGCAGCAGGCACATGACGAGCACAGCTACCAGCGAGCCGATGAACAGGTAGGGTATGCGTCGTCCGAAGCGTGTCCACGTCTTGTCGCTGGCCGCTCCTACGATGGGTTGCACGATGATGCCTGCCAATGGCGGCAATATCCAGAAATAACTCAGATTGTGTGGGTCTGCCCCCAACGTAGAGAAGATTCGGCTGATGTTTGCGCTCTGCAAGGCGTAGGCAATCTGTACGCCGAAAAAGCCAAAGCTGATGTTCCACAGCTTCCAGAAACTTAAATCAGGTTTTACTTTCATGATAGTTTGATGGGCCAGGGGGATTTGCTAATGTGCAAATGCGCTAATGTGCAAATCGCCGAGGCACCGTTTTTAGGGTTAATACTTATTTATGTTTTCTTCTTATTTTTATATTGTTATATCATCACCTTCCCACCTTATCACCTCATCACCTTACTTCGTCGTCCCCCTTATCACCAGATTCGTGCGTACAATCTTGTTGCTGCTTTTCTCTTCACCTTCCAGTTTGTCAACCAAGATGCTGAAGGCACTTTTCCCTACCTCCTCGCCATGTTGCTCCACGGTGGTCAGCTTCGGGTCGGTGCTTTGGGCGATGGCTCCGTCGGTGAATCCGCAGATGGACACCTCATCCGGTATCTTCATGCCTACCAGTTTGCAGGCATACAATATGCCCGAGGCAGTCTCGTCGTTGATGGCAAAGAAACCGTCGGGCCGGTTCTCGCTTTCCAGCAGGTCGGGAGTGATGGAGATGGCACGCTCACGAGTGTCGCACAGCAGAATCATGCTAGCGTCCACCGGAATCTTGTACTTCTTCATGGCGTCCAGATAGCCGTTCCGCCGGTTCTTGGTAATCTCCAAGTGAGGATCCGCACCATAGAACAGGATGCGCTTGCACCCCGTCTGTATCATGTACTCCACGGCGGCAAAAGAGCCGGCGTAGTCGTCCACCACCACCCGTTCGGTTTTCAGTCCCGTACAGATTCGGTCGTAGAAAACGATGGGTATATCGTTGTTCAGTAATTCCTGATAATGGTCGTATTGCGAAGTCGCTTTGGCTAGCGAGGCGATGACACCGCACACACGGGCAGCGAGGAACGAATGGACTATCTTCACCTCCTGCTCGTATGACTCGTTGCTTTGCGCCACTATGATGTTGTAGCCGGCATCGGCCGCCGCATTCTCTATGCCGCTCAGTACGCAGGAGAAGAAGTGGTGCACCAACTGAGGGACAATCACCCCGATGGTGTTGCTCCGGCTGGCACGGAGGTTTACGGCCAGTACGTTAGGCTTATAATTATGCTCGCGCGCGTAGCTATGGATAAGGTCACGTGTCTCCTTGCTGATGCCCGGATTGTCTTTCAGCGCCCTCGACACGGTAGAGGGAGAGACGTTCAGCGCCCGGGCAATATCTTTGATGGTTATCTGCGGTTTATTCATGGCGTGGCTTGATTTTTCGGTCAAAGATAAGGTAAATTTCCCTAATCCGATTGCAAAAATAGTGTAATAAGGCGAATTGTGATGGGCCGGTGAGGGGCCTCGGATTATAAGTTTGCTCAAACGATTGCATACCTTTGTGGGCCGACAAATATGTCCGGTAAGCGGCTCGGC
>CAMWRY010000020.1 GCA_947176775.1 uncultured Bacteroides sp. | reverse complement strand
ACCGTATGTTCCGCCGAATCCCACAATCAGCAGGTCGGCATCTTCGGCACAGCCTTGTACCTCTACGTCGGGCACTTCTATCTTGGCTACCTTTTCGGCACGCAGACGGCACATCAAGTCGTGGTTTTCGGGGTCGGTAGAGATGGCACCTGTGTTGTTGTCCTTCTCCAGACCGCCCAGGATGTGCATATAGCCTTCCTGTCCGGGGATGGCCCAGTAGCGTACGCCTGTTTCAGGATTGCGCTGGTAGGGCGTGTAGTTGTCCTTCATTTCGGGAGTGACATAGGGAGGATTGATGGCAGGATAGTCGGCCAGTTTGGGCAGGCGCCATGCGCCGGAACCGTTAGCCACAAAGGCATCGGTCAGCAGCACTACCGGAGTCATGTGCTCCAGTGCCATCTTGCAGGCATGGTAGGCGGCATCGAAGCAGTGGGTGGGCGACGTTGCGGCAATCACCGGCATCGGGCTTTCGCCGTTACGGCCGAAGAGCGCTTGCAGCAAGTCTGTCTGTTCCGACTTCGTGGGCAGACCGGTGGAGGGACCGCCACGTTGCACGTTGAGCACTACGAGCGGAAGTTCCGTAATGACTGCCAGGTTCATAGCTTCCGATTTCAGGCAGACACCGGGACCGGAAGTGGAGGTCACTGCCAGCGCACCGGCAAAGGAGGCGCCCACAGCGGTGGCACAGCCCGAGATTTCGTCTTCGCACTGCACCGTCATTACGCCCAGCGACTTGTGCTTGGACAGTTCGTGCAGCACGTCGGTGGCAGGGGTGATGGGGTAGGAGCCGAGGAAGAGCTTCAGTCCGGCCTTTTCGGCAGCAGCTATGAAGCCGTAGGCAGTGGCCTTGTTGCCCGTGATGTCCATATACTTACCGGGTACGGTGGTCTTGCTCTCGATCTTGTAGGTATGAGCCACGGAAGCGTGGGTGTTGTGCCCGTAGTCATATCCGGCGTGAATCACTTTGATGTTTGCCTCGGCAATGGCCGGTTTCTTGGCAAATTTCTCGCGGATAAAGTCCTCGGCGATTTTCAGGTCGCGGTTGAACAGCCAGCACACCAGACCTACGGCGAACATGTTGCGGCATTTCAACATAGACTTGTTGTCCATTCCGCTGTCGGCCAGGCAATCCTTCACCATCTTCGAGATGGGGGCGGCGATGACATCCTGCTTGATGCCCATTTCCTCGATGGGATTGTCGGTCTTGAAGGCAGCTTTTTCCAGGTCGGCCTTCTGGAAAGCGTCTGTATCGATGATGATGCAGGCGGTGGATTTAGCAAACTTGTATTGAGTCTTCAGTGCGGCGGCGTTCATGGCTACCAATACGTCGCATTTGTCACCCGGTGTATAGACCTTGTCCGCACCGATGTGTACTTGGAAACCGGAGACACCTGTCAACGAGCCTTGCGGGGCGCGGATATCCGCCGGGTAGTCGGGGAATGTGCTGATGTCATTGCCCACGGTAGCCGAAACTGTAGAAAAGATGTTGCCGGCGAGCTGCATACCGTCGCCGGAGTCTCCGGAGAAGCGGACTACCACTTGCTCCAGTTCTTTGACCATCATGTCATTTGCCATAATTTGCGAATTTCTTATAGATTAATGTTTAAGGGGTTCATATCCTTCATCAGGCGACAAATTTCGCAAAGTTAATCGGATTAGCAAAACTTTTTTTTCGGAAAATCAGCAAAATGAATTATCTTTGCCCCCGGAAACGGCCGGACAGGGCTCTGTTTCCTTACAATTTGCCTTGGTAGTTCAACGGATAGAATAGAAGTTTCCTAAACTTTAGATAGGGGTTCGATTCCCCTCCGAGGTACCGATGAGATGTAGTACGACCTCCCTCGCTTCTCTCCTCCTTTGGGAAGGATGAAGCGAGGGAGGTCGTTGCTTGGGGGACGGGGAGATTTCTAATTCTTCATTTTCATAGTACCCTTCCAAGTCTAAGTCATAGTCATGCAGTTCCGGCCTTACCAGCTGGTTCCACAACTTCACCGTTCAGGTATATCATCACTTTATCGTCGGGGGATAAATTGGCAAAGGCTTCTCTAGTCGATGGAAGGTTCGTCGTTATCGTTACACGAAATGAAGGTTGCTACAAACAGTCCGAACAGGAGGGCGTAAAAGAAACAAAGGTTTAATTTGTGTTACATATTGTTTTGTTTTTTGAATATAAAAGGTTAATAGTCCTTGTCTGATTAAATCCATATACATACTTTATTGATATCCCTTATAAACGAAGCTTCCGCTGACTGTACTTCCCCTGTAGTAGCGGCATTGAACATATTCCATCTTCTTCTTGTTATCTCAGAAAAAAGAAGTATGAAAAAATCTATTTTATCGATGAGTTCATTGGTGCTTGTGGGAGCATTGGCGGTCCCGTTTCCTACAGATGCTTGTACAGGCATCACGTTGAAGAGTAAAGATGGTGCTACGGTTGTGGCGCGTACCATAGAGTGGTCGGGCGGTAATTTGAACAGCCAGTATGTCGTGGTGCCGCATGGGCATGTCCGGCGCTCTTATACACCAGACGGAGGCATGAATGGCATGCGCTTTAAGGCTCGCTATGGTTATGTCGGTTTTGCGGTGGAGCAGGAAGAGTTCATTGCCGAGGGACTGAACGAAGCCGGGCTTTCGGCCGGATTGTTCTATTTCCCCAAAGCCGGCGAATATCAGCCTTACGATCCTGCCGAGCAGAGCCGGAGCATTGCCGACCTTCAGCTTGTCTCTTACGTGCTGGGCGAGTGCGGCACGGTGGATGAAGTGAAAGCGGCGGTGAGCAAAGTGCGTATCACGACCATAGACCCACAGGCTTTGACGGTGCATTGGCGTTTTGCAGATACTTCGGGGCGGCAGTTGGTGCTTGAAGTGATAGAGGGAGTTCCCCGTTTCTATGAAAATCAGCTGGGGGTGCTTACCAACTCTCCCGGTTTTGAATGGCATCTGACGAATCTCAATAACTACGTGAACCTCTTTTCCGGCAGCGCTCCCGAACATCCGTTCGGCAATATCGGGTTGGCTCCTTTGGGAGGCGGAAGCGGATTTCTGGGGTTGCCCGGCGATTTCACGCCGCCGTCACGCTTTGTTCGTGCCGCCTTCTTCCAGACTACCGCTCCGCAGCGTGCCACTGCTTTTGAGAGCATTTTGCAGTGCTTTCATATCTTGAACAATTTCGACATCCCGATTGGCGTGCAGTATGCTGAAGGAGAGACTCCTGCCGATATTCCGAGCGCCACGCAATGGACGGCGGCCAC
Organism: uncultured Bacteroides sp.; assembly: GCA_947176775.1. GTDB lineage: Bacteria > Bacteroidota > Bacteroidia > Bacteroidales > Bacteroidaceae > Bacteroides. The sequence continues at coordinate 17,191 of CAMWRY010000020.1, read as the reverse complement.
GGATATGACGCACCGGATGCTCTATTATCGCACGATGTACAACAGCACTATCCGCAGCATAGACCTTCGTTCGATAGACTTCTCGAAAGTGAAGTATCGGGCAAAGCCGTTGGATGCGGTGAAGTCGCAAGCGGTAGAGGCTATCGTGGTGGAGTAAATGACGAACGGAGAGGGCGTATCGAAATGAGAATTTGTGTGCTGATTCTCATCTCGATACGCCCTCTCTCTTTTTTTATACCTTCTTCTTATAATCAGTTCTTGTCATCCTCGGCTGATGGGGTCGCGGCGAAGATGCCTACTTCGGCCACTGAGGTGCACGACTTTCCGTCGATTTCAGCAAGAGGGGTCAGGCGGAAGTAACGTCCGCGGTAGCTTTGTTCAAACTTCACAAAGCAGGTCACCGGATTGTGCATGATGTTGCTGAACTCTTCCGGGGTAGTGCAGGTGGTCCATTCCGTGCCATCCATGCTGACCTCAAAGCGATATTTGTAGATGGTGCCGGCCAGGTAGTCGTCTTGTGCCGGTGTATAGCTGAATCCCTGGATGTCGGTCGCCTGTCCCATGTCCACGGTCAGCGGTTTCAGTCCTTCGGTGCGCCATACGGTCTGTGTGTTGCCGTCGAAAGCCTTGCGTATATCCTCGTTGGCATCAAGGAAGCGCCATGTGTCTGTGGGTACGTTGCCCAGTTTCACTTGGGTGCTTTGGTTGGCGATCGGACGGGCATAGAATAATCCGACACGTAGGAAGTGTGCCTCGTTGCGTGTGGAGTGCACCGTCAGGCGAATCTTTTCCGGACGGCATTCGGCAAAACGTACCAGGCGTTTGTAGCCCACGGTGGTTCCTTCGGCCAGTGTCTGCCAGCTTCCTTCCAGATAGCCTTCCACTGTAAAGTTTTCTACCCGTTGTCCTTGGGCGATGTCCTCTTGAAGCAGGAACGTGTTTACCAGAGCGCCTTTCTGTACAGCGTACACTTTCGAGTCACCGGCCTGTGCGTTCCACCGCTTTCCTCCCTGTTTCAGGTAGTCTTTCCCGAAGGTCTCTTTCAGGTAGGCGGAGAACTCTTTCAGTCGCTGGCAGTCGTTCTCGTGAATTAAGCCTCGCCGGTCGGGCGGAATGTTGAGCAGCAGAACCGAGTTGTAGCCTACCGACTTGAAATAGATATCCGTCAGATGGGCAAGTGATTTCACGCGGTCGTCCTCGTTGGCATGGTAGAACCATCCCGGACGAATGGAGACATCCACTTCCGAGGGGAACCAGAACAACTCCTTGGCACGTGCCACTATCTCGCGGCTTCCCAGGTCCTTGGATGTTGAGGATATGCCGAGTTCTTTCTTCTGTTGTTCGGCACGAGTGTATATGTTCGGGGTCGCTACCGTGGCACTCCATTCCGTCTTGCGTCCGATGCCTCTTTCGTTACCCACCCAGCGTACGTCGTCGCCCATGATGGCGGTGACGGCTTTGGGTTGCAGGCGGCGAATGGTGCGTTCCACGGCTTCCCAGTCATAGATTTGCTTCTTGCCGTTCGGCCCTTCGCCGTTGGCACCGTCGAACCACACTTCATGTACTTCGCCGTAGTTGGTGAGCAGTTCCGTCAGCTGTTCGATGAAGAATTTGTTATAGGCATCGCCTTGTCCGTAGCATTCGGCGTTGCGGTCCCAGGGGGAGAGATAGACACCGAACTTCAATCCATATTTCTTGCAGGCGTCGCGCAGTTCGCGCACCACGTCGCCCTTTCCGTCTTTCCAAGGTGACGAGACTACTGAATGCCGCGTGGTCTTGGTGGGCCACAGGCAGAAGCCGTCGTGATGCTTGGCGGTGATGATGGCCATTTTGAAGCCGCCCTCTTTTAAGGCACGTACCCATTGTTCGCAGTCCAGCTCGGTGGGGTTGAACAGCGCAGGGTCTTCCTTGCCGTCTCCCCATTCACGTCCTGTAAAGGTATTGATGCCGAAATGCAGAAAAGCGGTCAGCTCCATTTGTTGCCATTCTAATTGCTGCGGAGTAGGCACCAGGCGCGAAGCCATATCGATTTTTTCTTCTGCTGTTGCTTGTGGTGGAAACTGCAGCTGTTTCTCGTAATACTTCTGTGCACCGGACGGTGCTGCACACCCCAGCAGTATCAGAAGAGAGAATAAAGTTTTTTTCATGTTTCTAAGTATTAATGGTTCAACAATTTTTAGTTGCATTATTTATAAGAAGGGGTTATCACTCCTTCTTATATACTTTCAGGTTCGTCACTTTGCTCTTGAACTGTCCTGCTTTCTGCAAGGGGAATACCAGTGTGCGAGTGTAGTTCATCTTGGCTTTTCCTTCGTCGAAGAGTTGTTGTTCTATGTTCAGCTCTTCCACTACTTTTCCGTTTATTAGCAGGCGAGTAGCTTTGTTGTCGCCTTCGATGCCAATGTTCATGCGTTTACCTTCGTGGATGCGATAGCTGAATGTGTTCAGGTAGCCGTCGCGTGCAAAGCCCAGCATCCCACGGATGGGATCGGAGAGGTAGAATACCGCATCCGGTGAGCTGAACAGAACCGTGTTCGGTGTTTCGGAGGCTCCTTCGATGTCGAAGCTCACCAGGTAGTCGTAGCCTATTTCGCGGTGGGGTGTTTCGCTCTCCGGAGCTACCATGGCCTGTTCATAGACCAGTCCGGGCTTGTTGCCGATGCGTCCCAGCTGGTTCACGCCGGGCGCTTCGCTCAGCAGGTGGCGTTGGCGGTCGAACTCCTCATAGGGCAGGGCGGTCTTTGCGCCCGTCCAGGTCTTGACGGCCAGTGTCTGCATGGCAGGGAACACGCGGTGATGGATATCCTTGGTGGAGATGCCGTTGCCCACGTGGTCGTTCCACACGGCGAACATGCCGCCCAGTACGGAGGGGTCTTGTTCCTCGAACACCTCCTTGCCGATGTGGGCAGGGGTCCACTTTTCATAGAGGTATTTGGTGTTCAGGTAGTCGTAGTAATAACCTGCGGCAGGCACGATATATACCATTCCGTCGGGGATGCTGATGAGTTTGTATCCCTGCTTCACCATCTCCTTGGGCTGGGCATAGCCGTTGTACCAGGCGCTCATGATGACGTTTTCCGACTTCACCGGAGTGTCGCCGTTGGCGTGAGTCAGTGCGCCCCACACGCAGGCTTGCTTGCCGAAGCTTTCCACGTAGCGGATGTAGTGGTCGGTGAAGGCGCGGAATTTCTCGACCACATCTTTCTTTTTGTTGGAGTATTCATCGGTACCGATGTGCACTTTCTTGCCGCGGAACACCGGTTCATCTCCTTCCAGGTATTCTTTGAAGAGCCCGTCCATGAAAGTGTAGGTTTCGGGATTAAAGAGGTCCAGATGGTCCATGCCATACTCCTGGCTGCCTATTTCAGGCTTGTAATGGGTGAACGCCAGTGTATGGGCAGGTGCATCGATTTCCGGGATGATTTCGACGAAACGGTTCTCTGCCAACTTCTGCAGGTCGATGAACTCGGCTTTGGTGTAGTAGCCGTCTTCGGCAGCCAGACCGGGATAGGTATCCGACTCCAGGCGGAAAGCGGCGTATGTCTTCGACCAGTCATGTTGGAAAAATTGCTTGAACCCGTTGTCGTTCAGGTGAATCTGTAAGGTATTCATCTTGTAGTATGCCATGATTTTGACATAATCTTGCAGGAAGTGCAGAGGGATGAACTTGCGTCCGCAGTCTATCATGAAGCCGCGTATGTCATAGTCGGGATAGTCGCGCAGTGTGCCTTTGGGCAGTTGGCGGTCGGCGGTCTGTTCGGCTATTTGGAGCAGGGTCCGGGTGCCCCAATAGATGCCGGCAGGTTGGGGGGCGCTGAGCTGTACGCGGTCGGTCACCTTGATGCCGTAGCCCTCCTTGCCCAGTTTTTTGTCGGGCTGCAATGCCAATACGAAGTCGCCTGCAGTAGCTTTGCCTTGGGCCACCTCCAGCTTGCGGCCGAACATCGTTTCGTAGTCTTCGGCAAAGAGACGGGCAATGCGCAGCAGTTCCGGCTGTCCGGACGGGCAGACGATTCTTGTTTTCTCGGTGGGGACGAATGTACCTTCGGTTCCTTTCCACTCTTTCAACTCGGGGATTACAAACGGTTTGGGATTGACGGCAGCGTTCAGCTGGTTGCCGGTCAGCAACCACAGCAGAAGGCAAGCCTTGAAAAGCAGATTAATGGTTTTCATGAATGTTGTTTCTTGAAGTTTGCGGTAAAGATAGTGTAAAACACGGGAATTGTGAAAGAAAGTGAAGCTGTTTTTTCGGTTAGGGGATAAAATAACCGAACCTTTGCCTATGGGTACGATTGGCCGAATGAAGAGACCGTGGGGGAGGAGGCGTTTTTTTTGAATGGGGGAGTCAAGACAAAATAAGGAATACCCATTACACGGATTGCGCAAGAAATCGGATGAAAGAATTGCTGATTATCAGATTCTTTATAAAGTTCTATTCTTGTGTAGTTCGTGTAATGGGTATTCCCATTCTCATTCAGTGGTTTACTCGGCTTTTGTTATCCTGACAGCATATCCGCCTCCGGCAGCTGTCCAGATTTTCAAGCAGGTTTTAGGAGTCACTTTCTGGCTACTGATGGTATAGGTCTGCGGATTCTCCTTATAGTGGGCATTTTTTCCGTCCTTGTAGATGGTGGCAACGTACTTGCCTGCAGGCAGGAAGCTGAGGTCCACTTGCGAGGTGCGCGGCTGTTCGCCGTTGGTGCCGCCTACATACCATTCGTCTTTGCCTTTTGCCTTACGGGCAATGGTCACGTACTCCATCGGTTCGGCTTCCAGATACCAGCTCTTTTCCCAATCGATGGCTACATCCTTGATGAACTGGAAAGCATCAAGGAACCGGTCGTAGTTCTCCGGCAGGTCGGCAGCCATCTGCAACGGGCTGTACATGGTGACGTAGAGCGAGAGCTGGTTGCACAGCGTGGTGTTAACCCAGGAATGATTGTCGGGATTCAGCTTTTGGATGTCGTTCTCGAAGATACCCGGCGTGTAGTCCATCGGGCCTCCTATCAGACGGGTGAAGGGAAGGATGGTAGTATGGCCGGGCTTGCTGCCGCCGAATGCCTGATACTCGGTACCCCGTGCGGACTCGTTGCCGATGAGGTTGGGCCAGGTGCGGCAGAGGCCGGTGGGGCGCACAGCTTCGTGGGCGTTGACCATGACTTTATAGTCGGCTGCTTTCTTCACGGCATAGAGGTAATGGTTCACCTGCCACTGGTTGTAGTGGTTCTGTCCGTTGGGGATGATGTTGCCCACGTAGCCGCTCTTCACGGCGTCATATCCGTTCTCCTTCATGAAGCGGTAGGCATCGTCCATGCGGCGCTCGTAGTTGCGGATAGAGGCGGAAGTCTCGTGATGCATGATCATCTTGATTCCCTTCTGCTTGGCATATTCGCGTATTTCGGCCACGTTGAAGTCTGGATAAGGGGTAACGAAATCAAAGACTTCATCCTTGGAGTTGCCGAACCAATCTTCCCAACCGATGTTCCAGCCTTCGACCAACAGGGCGTCGAAGCCGTGCAGGGAGGCGTAGTCGATGTAGCGTTTCACGTTGGCAGTAGTGGCACCGTGACGGCCGTGGGGCTTCAGCTTGCTGTAGTCGGTTTCGCCCAGATGGACATTGGGCACGTCCCACGTGTAGCTCCAGTCACTCTTGCCGGTAATCATTTCCCACCATACACCCATGTATTTGCAGGGCTTTATCCAAGAGGTATCGGCAATCTTGCATGGCTCGTTCAGGTTCAGCGTGAGGCGTGAGGCAAGGATGTCGCGTGCGTCGTCGCTTACGATGACCGTGCGCCACGGGGTGTGGCAGGGCGACTGCATGTATGCCTTGTCACCGTTAGGGTCGGGCGTGAGCCAGGAGGTGAAGACGAAGTTCTTGTCGTCCAGATTGAGGTGCATGCAGGGGTAATTCACCAGAGCGGCTTCATGCAGGTTGATGTAGAGGCCGTCGTCGGTCTTCAGCATCAGGGCTGTCTGCACGCCTGTGAGCGAGAAGGAGGTCTGCGACAGGTTGTCGGTGATGGAACCGTCCATGTAGCGGCGTATCTCGGAGAGGCGCGAACGGGTGTAGTCGTACTCCTGTGTGTCGTAGTCGCCCGGAATCCAGTAGGCGGTGTGGTCGCCGGTCATGGCAAACTGTGTGCATTCGTCGGTGATGACGAAATAGTTTAGCTCGCGCTGCATGGGAAATTCATAGCGGAATCCCAGGCCGTCGTCGAAGAGGCGGAAACGGATGTCCACCCGGCGGTTGTGGCGGTCTTGCTTGAGGTGCACCAGCAGTTCGTTGCAGTGGCTGCGGATGGCGCTTTCCTCGCCCCAGACGGGTGTCCAAGTCTCATCCTGCGAACTGCGTTCCACATTCTCCACGTGCAGGCCGTCGCAGAGGTTGGTGTTATCCTTGAAAGTCATGCCCAGGGCACTCGGCTTGATGACGGTCTTGCCTTTGTAGGTCAGCGAATAGACGGGGCGTCCGCCATCCTGCACTTCGAAGGTCATTGCCAGTGAGCCATTGGGCGATAGAAGTTCCTGTGCCTGCACTCCGTTCAGGGAGAAAGCGATGCAGCAGGCGGCACAGAAAGTTTTGAATAGATGTTTCATGTTGTCTCTAAATTTTATGAATTTATTGGAATTTATTTTTGTTCTCAGGGTTGCATCTGTCTTTTCATTATGGCTGATGAATGAGGTTTATCTATCTTTATTTCTCAGTAGCCGTGAGTCACATGCCGGTTAGCTTTACTATTTTGCAGGCATGCGGTTCCAACCGTACTTCCAGCCGGTCTGCCTCTCCCTCATCGGCATGTTTCCAGAGGTCACGCACCTGGCACTTTCCCTTGATGCCCAGTTCGCTGAACGTTACGGAACGTGTCTGTGCACTGTTTTCGCGGTTGAACAGTCCCACAATCCAGTTGCCATCCGACAGTTGACCATACCAGATTTGGTTCTTGGCATCCAGCAGATTGCCGGACAAGGGCTTGCCTGCAAAGCGATCTTCGTTCAGTGCCAGCAACTCCCGGTTCTGATAGAAACGGAGATTGTCGCCTATGGAATGATACTGGTCGGCCACGGTCACCGGACCACCTGCCAACAGTTGAAGGGAGATGACCGACTCTTTCTCGGCATCGGTGGCAAAGGTGTTCAGACGAATGAAGTCGCCGTCCATGATGACCTTGCTGCGTCCGGACACTTTGGACCAATAGACAAAGCCGTCAAACATGTTCATGCAGTTGGGCCAAGTGCCGTAGGACTTCCGCCGGTCGTTATCCGAAAAGTGCGCCCAGCCTCCGTTGCCCGTATCCGCCACGATGCGCACCATGTGCCCGTATCGGCTTTCCAGTTCGGCGTTCCGGTAGAGATGGGGCATCACCAGCGAAGTGAATACTTCGTAGCGGGCGGCCGACTCGCAGATGTACTTCAATGCCTGCTCGTAGTTGTCGCGTCCGTAGCCTCTGCCCACTTTGCCCATTCCGCGGTCCTGACCGTCCTCATACCAGCTGAGGAAGTCCATGCGTATGTAGTGGATGCCCATATCGGCAAAGTGCTTGAAGAAGCCGTCGATGTACTCTCGGGTACCCTTGTGCGAGGCAACGGCCCAAGAGAACCAGCGGTCGCTCTCCCCGGGATTCAGCACCGTATCTCCCTGTTTGTACTTCAGGTCGCCGAAGGTGACGCCCTCCGCTCCCTTCACCGGTGTGTTGTCCGCCCCGTGTATCCACAGCGGATTGTCGTAGATGCCCAGTTTCAGTCCTTTGGCACGGCACTTCTCCACAAGTTTCTTCAGCGGCATGCTGCCGTAACGCGTCATGTAGCCGGACGCGTCGTCGGCAATCATGGGGATGAATCCGTCCGTGCAGAGCATGTCGTAGCCATAAGGCTTCAGGTCGCGCGCCACCCAGTCGATGATGCGGTCCCATTCGGCTTCCGTGATGTCCATCTGTTCGGCTGGCACTCCTTTCTGTTCCAGCAGCCAGCAATATTCATAGACGCTCCAGTAGAGGGGAGCCTTATAGGTGTGTATGCCTTCCTCCGGTTTCGGCTCTTCCCCGGAGGTGTCCGGGTCGGAGTCCGAGCAACTCTGGCAGCCGGTGCATGCCAGCACCGTGAGCAGTAGTTGGAAGAGGAGGGCAGGGAATAGTGTAAGTTCTCTTTTCATAATCTATGTTGATGTGTTTGATATGCTGAACGGGTTATTTTCCTAACAGTTGGGCGGCAATGGTCCAGTTGCGCAGGTCGAATGTCAACCGGTAGTTTCCGGCTTCGGTCACTCTCCATTTGTTGTCCGGGTCGCCGGCATACATGATGAAGGTGGTCTCCTGCACACCGCTTCCGGAAATCTCACATCCGTTGGTGACAGGCCTTACGAAGGGTGCTCCCCAGTCGCCGGTCTTCAGGCAGCATTTCATCTCGCCGCTGTTCAAATGGCCTTCGTAAACGAAGACCAGCGGATCTTCCTCGGTCGGTGTCAAGGCCGTGGGGTTGCCGATGTCCCATCCGGCAGGAGTGGCATCGCCCACCATATAGAAGGTGGAAGTCTTGATAGGCAGATTTCCTTCGATGACAATCAAGTCTTTCTCGCCCTCGCAGGCTGCGAGCGCAAAGGCGAGTGACAATATAATCAAGCTTGTAAGTATGTGTATTGCTTTCATGATGTTCTTCTTTTTTCTTGTTGTTTTTGGGTTGATTATCAGGGTTTAACAGACACTTGTGTTCAGCGTGACAGGGACTTGTGTCTGTCGCGACAGAGACTTGTGTTTGAGACGACAAACACTTGTGTCTGTCAAACAGGGGTATATTGGTGGTAATTGCCACCAATTCCTCATTACTTGTTATAGCCCGGATTCTGTACCAGATTATGGTTGGCGTTCAGGATGTCGCGCATGACGGGGAAGATTTCGGTATGCGTATCTGCATCGGCAGACTTGTCCCACCATGTGCCGCTGCTGAACTTTCCGAAACGTATCAGGTCGATGCGTCGGCGGCTTTCGGCAAAGAACTCACGTCCCCATTCGGCCAGCATTTCCTGCATGTCCAGCTGCGCGGCGCCTTCGGGGGCATAAAGGTTTTCTGCCCATTTCTCTTGCGGATAGTTGCGTTTGCGCACGCTGTTCAGCAGTTTGGCGGCGTTTTCCGTATCACCCTTGCGCAGCTTGCATTCTGCCAGCGAGTAGATGATTTCAGCCAGGCGGATTTCCGTGTAGTCGGCCTCCAGTTGTCCCGGGTCGTCATTGCTGTAGAAGGGGTACTTGCAGAAGTGCCATCCCGAATTGTGGTCGCCGTTCTGCAGGTTGCTCACCTTGTCATCGGGCCACCGGTCGGGAGCCATTCCCTGGAACTTGCCCACGGCATCGCGGATGTAGAGGTCGTAGGGCTGTTCCGGGGCACGTACTCTCTTTTTCTCCCCATTCTCGTCGGTGTATTCCAGATAGCCGTAAAGGAAGAGGCCCTCGCGGCGGCTGTCGCCCAGGTTGCGATAGAGCTTCATACGTTCGTCTCCCTCATATTTGCGGAAGTTCTGGACGGGCATGCCCAGTTCGTAGGTATAGAGGTTGCCGTTCAGGTCGTAGCTGGGCGAGGCGGCATACTTGCAGTTGTGGTCGCCGGCTTTGGCCTTGTTGTCGTCGAAGTAGTAGCGCGCACGGGCAGGGACGGTCCACCAGTAGGTGTCTCCCTGATAGTGCCAGTACGAATAGCCCTGCGAGGCAGGGAAACCGAAGATAACCTCGTCGCACGTCTCGTTGTTCCAGTCGAACGGTGCGTCCCAGCGGTCGGCTGTCCGGTAAGGACCGTATTCACCGTCGATGATTCTCTGTGCATAGCTTTCGCAGTCCGCATAGCGGTCCTCGCCTACGTATTTTTCAGCATTCAGGTAGAGGCGTACCAGCAAGGCGGCGGCACCGGCTTTGGTCCACTGTCCTTGCAGGTTGCCGTTTCCTCCCAACGACTCCTTCTTCGTCAGCAGGTTGATGCACTCCTTCAGCTCCTCTTCGATGAACTGGAAGATGACTTTGGGCTCTACCTGCCCTTCGCTGTTCTTAGACACGTCGTTGAAGCTGACTGCCAGCGGCACATTGCGGAAAGCGTCGAGCAGGCGGATATAGAACCAGGCGCGCAACGCACGGCATTGTCCCTGGAAGTTGTCGAACTCTTCGCGGCTGAAACCGAACTTCTCCGGTGAGAGCATGGCCAGGTCTTCGATGACGTAGTTGGCCTGCATGATGCCTTGGAAACAACCGTTCCATTCGGTCTGTGGGTCGCCGCCATCGTCCACGTTCCAGGTGTGGTAGTGCAGGCGCCGCCATTTGCCGCCGTCGTCCCACCAGCCGTCGCGTGTGGGAGTAATCAGTTGGTCGGCTGTCAGCTCGTTCAGTACGTGGCGTGCCTGGATGCTCCAGAACGCATGTTCGAAGGGACGGAAGGTGGCACGCACCACGTCCATCTTGGTGTTGTAGTAATTCTGTGTCCCGACCTGGTCGTAGAGTGTCTCGTCCAAGTTCGTGCAGGCAGTGGCCAGGGTGGCGGCCAACACGGTTCCTGCTATGTATTTGAATATCTTCATAAGTCGTTTCTTGATTAAGTTGTTGAAATCTTTACTTCTTCCTTAAAAGTCCAGCTGTACGCCGAGGATGAACTGGCGGCTCGACGGATAGTAGGTACGTGAACCGGTAGCTCCCGGATTCAGTCCGTTCACCTGATAGGTGGAGGGATCTACGCCGCTGAACTTGGTCAGGGTGAACACGTTCTTTGCCGTGCCGTAGAGGCGGACCTTGCTCAGGTACTTGCAGTCGAGGTTGAGCGTATAGCCTAGAGTCAGCATGTCCAGCTTCAGGTAATCGCCGCGCTCCAGGAAGTAGTCCGACACCACGGGATTGGCATTGGCCGAGATGCGGTCGTTCTTGCCGTAGGCTTTCTTCAGGACGTTGCCTGTGAAATTCTTCGTTCCGTAGTAGAAGTCGTGGATGTTGAAGATGTCATAGCCGAAGGCACCGCGGAAGAAGAGCGAGAGGTCGAACTGCTTGTAGCGGAAGTTGTGTGTCATGGAGCCTGTGAACTTGGGGAGTCCGTTGCCCACTACCTGACGGTCGTCGTCCGAAGCTTGTGTGGCCTTGATGATGTCGCCGTCGCGGTCGTACACCAGCCAGTCACCGTTGCTGTCTATGCCGGCGTACTTCCACATGAAGAAGTTGCCCAGGCGTTCACCCTTCTGGATGCGTTGCAGGTTGTAGAAGGGGTAAGGGTCTTCCGTACCGCATACGTTGTAGAAGTCCTGCCCCACGTATTGGGAGTTGCTGAAGTCCACGAACTCGTTGTTCATCGTAGAGCCCACGATGCCTACCGTATAGCCGAAGTCTTTCGTGTTGACGGCATTCCAGTTCAGGTCGAACTCAAAGCCCGTGTTCTTCATGGTACCCACGTTGACGAACGTTTCGTCGAAAAGGTAAGGAGGAACGGACACCTTGTAGCTACCTAACAGGTCCTGCTGGCGGCGGCTGAAGTAGTTCAATGAACCATACACGCGGTTGTTCAGCAGCGAGAAGTCGATACCTACGTTCCAGTTCTTGCCTTTCTCCCATTTCAGGTCGGGATTCACGTTCTTTGACGGACCCCATACTTGGAAGTAACGTCCGTTGTAGCTATAGTAGCCGAAGCCGGTCATGGTGTTCAGCGAGTTGTAGCTGCCGAAGTCCTGATTACCTGTCACACCGAAGTCGCCGCGTAGTTTCAGGTCGTCGATCCAGCGAATGTCCTTCATGAAGGACTCTTCGGAGATGCGCCATCCGGCAGACACGGCAGGGAAGTTACCCCACTTGTTGTTGGTGCCGAACTTGGATGAACCTTCGTGGCGCAGCGAGGCTGTCAGCAGGTACTTGCCCTTGTAGTCGTAGCTGATGCGGCCGAAGAAGGCAATCAGCTTGGCATCGTTCTTGTAGCTGCCCATGCCAATCTCGCCTTCGTCCTTGGCAAACTCGCCGGTGCCCAGGTTGTTCGAGCCCAGACCGTCGTTGGGGAAATCCTTGTTGGAGGCGTTCATGCCCGAATATTGGGAGTATTGGTAAGAGTAGCCTACCATGGCTTTCAGGTTGTGCTGCCCGAAGGAAGTCTGGTAGTTGGCAAGCCACTCCAGAATGGACTGGCGTTCCTTGCTATAGTCGCGTGAGGCTTCTCCTTCACGTCCGGCATTGATGGCCTGCGTGCTGGTGGAGGGGCGGAACCAGCTGTTGAAGTTGTCATATTGATGGTCGGCGAAGGTAATCTGCGTGGTCAGCGAGTGACGGGACGTCTTGTCCTTCAGCAGCAGGGGGAAGAGGTTCAGTTTGGCGGTAGCATCCCAATCGAGCAATTTGGTTTCGCCCTTGCTCTCTTCTATCTTCAAGGCTTCTACCGGGTTGTAGCTCACTACCTGTCCTTGGAAGTTGTAGTAACGGCTCGGGTCTTCCGGGTCCATGATCGGGGTGGTAGGATTGGCCTCGATGGCGTTGCGGAAGGCGTTCCAGTCCGACTGGTCGCGGTAGGCGATGCGCGGCGCGAGGTTTGCCGTGAAAGTTAGCAGACCGCTGGCTGTGGTATGATTAAAGGAGGCACGGGCACCGTACTCTTCGCGTCCCGAACGGCGGTCTATGCCTTTGGCATCCCGGTAGTCGGCACTGACACGGTAGTTTGTCTTGTCGTTGCCACCGCTCAGAGTCAGCGTGTGCTGCATGGTGAAGCCGGTGCGGCTTACGGCATCCAGCCAGTTGTCGTTACCGCCCAGGTCCACTCCCTTGCCGTCGGCCAGACGGAGGTCGCGATACTCCTGTGCGCTGAGCATATCCAGTTCTTCTTTCATCACATCGAAGGCAAACGTGCCGTTGTAGGAAGTGCGTACAACACCGTCTTTCTGTCCCTTCTTGGTGGTAATCAGGATGACACCGTTAGAACCGCGCGTGCCATAGATGGCCGATGCCGCACCGTCTTTCAGGATGTCGAAGCTGGCGATGTCGTTGGCATTGAGGTTGGTCAGGTTACCGCCCGGCACACCGTCTATGACAATCAGCGGACCCAGTCCTGCCGAACGCGACGATACGCCGCGAATCTGGATGCTGGCCTGGTTGTTCGGGTCGCCTGCCCCGGTGTTCGTAATGGAGACACCCGGCACTTTGCCCTGAATCATCATGGTGGGGTCGATACTGCTGATGCTGAGGAAGTCTTTCTCCGATACGTGCGAGATGGCTGAGGTGAGTTCCTTCTTGTCCATCGTTCCATAGCCGATGACTACCACTTCGGCCAGCAGTTCGCTGTCTTCTTTCATCACGATGTTCAGTTGCGACTGCCCATTCACGGGCACTTCCTGCGTAGCGTAGCCGATGGACGATACCACCAGTACGGCTTTTGCATTGACGTTGCTAAGGCTGAAGTTGCCGTCGATGTCGGTGATGCAGCCTTGTGTAGTACCTTTGACTTTGATATTTGCACCGATAAGGCCTTCATGCGTAGAAGCGTCGGTCACGGTGCCTTTCAGATTGAGTGTCTGCGCTGCAACTGGCAGTGAGAATGCCCAGAGCGTGCACAGCAGAACTAGAAAAAGCATTCTATGAATTTTTTCTCTCATAGCTTTGACATTTAAAGTTTAACATTCGATTTAACTACCGCAAAGTTAGAGGAGAGGGAAGATTCCGAAAAGCGATTAATGCCTATTTAAGTATTGATAAGTATTCAATATATTGGAAATCAAAAGAAAACGCAAAAGAGAAGCAAAGAAAATTAAGGTAGCTTTAAGGCTTCGGTATCTGCATGATATAGTGGTCGAAGTCGTCTTGCGGTACAATGGCCTTGGCTTTCACTTTGCTTTTATATACATAAATGGTGTTGAGCGACAGGTTTAGGTAATGGGCTATCAGATTGTTATCCTCGATGCCTAGTCGCATCAGGGCGAAGATACGCACTTCAGTGGGTAAGACGCCGTTGCTTCCCAGCTTGATGTGTTGTTCTATGGGAAAGAGCCGGTTGTATTCGTCCAGGAAGTTGGGGAACAGTTTCAGGAAAGCCTGGTCGAAGGTCGAGGCCATCCGTTCCCGTTCCTGCTTGATGCCCATGCTGGTGAGCATGGAGGGGAGGTCGGTGTATTGCTTGGCCTTGAGTTTGCGCTCGAACAGCTTGCATTTCTCCTCCACCAGGTTGACGAAGTCCGAGTTGCTGTAGAGCGACTGGACGATATACTGGTCCTTGATTTCGTTGGCCTCCTGCAACTTGTGGTTGACGGTGGAAAGGGTGCTGTTGGCTTCATTCAGTTGCTGTGCCTGCTGTTCTATCTCTTCGTAGGCGGCTGCTATCTTTTTGCGTGCCTCCTGCAGGTTGCGGTTCCGCTTCCGGGTACTGATGACTACTATTGTAAGCAAGACCACCGACAGGATGGTGATCGCCGTGATGCTGAGTATGATGATGCGCTGTCGGTTGGCCGCGTTGTATCGTTCGTTATCGATGATGGGCAGCAGCGTGTTGATTTCTATCTTACGCAGGTTGGTGTTATAGAAGTTGGCATCTTTCTGAGCTGCGCGAATGTACCTCAGGGCGCGGTCCGTCTCCTTTCGGTCATACATGTAGGAGGCCAGTAGCTTGGTGGCCAGCGTTTCACGGGTATTCGACCGGATGTCGGCTATAGCCGAAAGTGCTGCGTAGTAAATAGCTTCTTCGTGTTTGCCCAAGGCATCTGAGTTCTCACTTAGGATGCAGTATTGCACAGCCTGTTCATGCAAGGACAGGTCATACTTGGAAAGCAGCCGGATGCGCTGCTCTATACTTTTCTCGATGGATACTCCGTCAATACGGAGCATGTCTTCCGTCTGCGTACGATAGCCGTCATCGGCGAGTAAAGTTCCGTTTTGCAGGGCCAGCTCATAATACTTCTGCTTTTCCTTTTGATATTTCTGCATCAATTTGTCCGTCCCCATGGCAAACGTGATAAGGTTCTGGTAGAAATAGACGCAAGTGGAGTAGTATTCGTGCAACTCTTCGGGTGACAGCCCCTCGATGGAAAAACCGGACATCACCTCTTCCGCTTCCTCGAAGAAGCCCACGGAGATATAGCAGTAGAGCAGGTGGCATTTGCCCCATGCCACTAAGGAATTGTCTTTTATCTTTTCTGCCGTTTCGAGTGTACGGAGGGCATACACGTATGCGGAGTCGTATTGATAATGCTTGTATTCATTGAAGAGGTTTTCGCAGATAGTGAATTGTTGCCGCATATCCTTGGTCTGTACCAGCGTCTCCTTTAGGAACCGGAGCTTCTGTTCTTTTTGAGAAACATACGTGTCACGTTGTTCTATCTCCAGGTCCAGTACCCTTAGGATAGAATCAATGTTCATTCCGGAATTCTGCTTGGGTGTGGCGGCTGAGGCTGCACAGATGACAAGCAAAAAGGAAAGTAGGTGCCACTTGATACAGGTATTTTTCATAGATGGCAAAGATAGTCTATTTATTGGAAAAACCAATTGAAATCTCCAGAAAACCTATTGAAGCCAATCGTTTCGCTTGTTGAAACTGATAGTTTTCCTTCCTGACCACAAAAAAAAACCGACCTATCCGGTGGGACGAATAGGTCGGCTCTGTTATGTAGTCAGGAAATTATTCCTCTTGGCCGGGCTGCTTATGCAGCTTGCTCTTCCGTGTTCTTTTTCTTCATCAGCGTGTAGGCGATAGGAGAAGCAACGAACAGAGAAGACAGGGTACCGAATACAACACCCAGAATCATGGCGAAGGCGAAGCTGCGGATGGAATCACCACCAAGGATGAAGATACACAGCAACACGATCAAAGTACTCAGTGAAGTATTGATGGTACGTGCCAGCGTCGTGTTCAGTGAATCGTTGAACAACTGCATTTTGTTGCGCTTCGGATAGAGACCGAAGAACTCGCGTACACGGTCGAAGATTACCACCTTATCGTTGATAGAGTAACCGATAGCCGTCAGGATGGCACCAATGAACGTCTGGTCGATTTCCAAAGAGAACGGCATCCAACCCCAGCAGATGGAGTAGGCACCCAGGATGATGATGGTGTCGCAAACCAAGGCTGCTACGGAACCGATACTGTAGGCGATGTTGCGGAAACGAATCAGGATGTAGATGCCGATGGCAATCAGTGCCAGCACTACAGACCAGATAGCGGATACCTTGATGTCGTCTGCGATGCTCGGACCTACCTTCTGAGAACTGATGATACTACCGCCTGTGTGGTTCTCGCGGTCGATGAAGGTTTCCAGCGTGATGTTCTGGGTCAGTACCGGCTTCAGCGTCTCATACAGATAGGCTTCGATTTCAGAGTCTACGTTGTTACCCTCTTCTTCGATGCGGTAGTTGGTGCTGATACGAACGGTCTTACCATCTGTACCGATAGCGATAACGCTGACGTTGGCATCGCCGAACTTGCTGGCGATGAGTTCACGGATCTGTTCCGGTTCTACCTTATTCTCGAACTGTACCTTGAAGTTACGTCCACCGGTGAAGTCGATACTCTGGCTCAGTCCGCGTGTCAGCAGGAAGCCGAGACAGATAACTACTACCACACCCGTAATGGTGAACCACTGCTTGCTTCTGCCCATGAAGTCGAAGTGTACGTTTGCCATCAGGTTCTTGGAGATGCTGGAAGAGAAAGTCAGGTTCAGCAACTTATCCTTGTTCATGAAGTGTTCGTAGAACAGACGTGTCATGAATACGGCTGTGAAGAACGAAATCAAGATACCGATAATCAACGTAGTGGCAAAACCACGGATAGGACCTGTACCGAAGTTGAACAGGATGATACCGGTGATGATAGAAGTCAAGTTGGAGTCGAAGATAGCGGAGAAGGCGTTGGAGTAACCGTCGGCCAGCGCTTTCTTCACGCTCTTGCCGGAGCGGAGCTCTTCTTTGGTGCGCTCGTAAATCAATACGTTAGCATCCACAGCCATACCCAGTGACAACACCATACCGGCGATACCGGACATGGTCAGTGCGGCCTGGAAGGAAGAGAGGATACCCAGCGTGAAGAAGAGGTTCAGTATCAGGGCGCAGTTGGCCACCATACCCGGAACGAATCCGTACATGGAGCACATGTAGACCATCAGCAGAATCAATGCCACGATGAAGGACATGATACCTGCGTGGATGGAAGCCTGCCCCAGTGACGGACCGACGATATCTGCCTGGACGATGTGTGCAGGAGCCGGCATCTTACCGGA
>CAMWRY010000019.1 GCA_947176775.1 uncultured Bacteroides sp. | reverse complement strand
AGGCTACAGTGACTAAAGAATGGGTCATTGTTGACGCTACGGACCAGGTATTGGGCCGTTTGGGCGCAAAAGTTGCGAAACTGTTGAGAGGAAAGTATAAACCTAACTTTACCCCTCACGTAGATTGTGGCGATAATGTAATCATTATCAATGCCGACAAAGTGAAATTAACCGGTAACAAGTGGAATGACAAGGTTTATCTGTCATATACTGGTTATCCAGGTGGCCAGAGAGAAATCACTCCTGCTCGTTTGCAGGCAAAACCGAACGGTGATGACAAGTTGCTGAGAAAAGTTGTAAAGGGTATGCTGCCTAAGAACAAGTTGGGCGCTAAATTGCTGGGCAATATGTATGTATATGCCGGCAGTGAGCACAAACACGAAGCTCAGAACCCGAAAATGATTGATATTAACGTACTTAAATAAGAAATAATGGAAGTAGTAAATGCATTAGGCAGACGTAAAAGTGCAATTGCACGTATTTTCGTAAGCGAAGGTAGCGGAAAGATTACTATTAATAAGAGAGACCTCGCAGAGTACTTTCCATCAAGCAGTCTTCAGTATGTGGTAAAACAGCCGTTGAACAAGCTGGGTGTTGCTGAAAAGTACGACATCAAAGTTAACCTTTGTGGTGGTGGCTTTACTGGCCAGTCTCAGGCTCTGCGTTTGGCTATTGCCCGTGCATTGGTGAAAATCAATGCTGAGGATAAGGCCGCTCTTCGTGCTGAAGGCTTCATGACTCGTGACCCACGTGCTGTTGAACGTAAGAAACCGGGACGTCCGAAAGCACGTCGTAGATTCCAGTTCAGTAAACGTTAATTTTGAGTTTGTAAGTTTTATAAGTTTATTAGTTTATAAGTTAGGGCTAATGAGGTTTCCTCCGGACTCGGAAACTTAAAAGAAACTCAGAAACTTAAAAACTCAAGAACTGAAAAAAGGCGTTTAGTATCTAAACTACCGGGACTCTTCAGAAACAGACTACCCGGCGGTTGGTTTAGAACAAACAAAAAAGAAAGTAAACGATTAATTAAAAAGAAAATGTCTAGAACAAATTTTGATACATTATTGGAAGCCGGCTGCCACTTCGGTCACTTAAAAAGAAAGTGGAATCCTGCAATGGCTCCTTATATCTTCATGGAGCGCAATGGTATTCATATCATTGACCTCAACAAGACGGTTGCTAAAATTGACGAAGCTGCTGAAGCTTTGAAGCAAATCGCTAAATCAGGAAAGAAAGTCCTGTTTGTTGCTACTAAAAAACAAGCTAAGCAGGTGGTTGCCGACAAGGCTGCATCTGTAAATATGCCTTATGTAATCGAGCGTTGGCCGGGTGGTATGTTGACTAACTTCCCGACTATCCGTAAGGCTGTCAAGAAGATGGCTACCATCGACAAACTGACAAACGACGGTACTTATTCAAACCTCTCTAAGAGAGAAATTCTTCAGATCTCACGTCAACGTGCTAAGTTGGACAAGACTTTGGGTTCTATCGCTGACCTGACTCGTCTGCCGTCTGCTTTGTTCGTAATTGATGTAATGAAGGAAAACATCGCAGTTCGCGAGGCCAACCGTTTGGGTATTCCCGTATTCGGTATCGTTGATACAAACTCTGACCCTACGAACATCGATTTCGTAATTCCGGCAAATGACGATGCTACTAAGTCTGTAGAAGTCATTCTGGATGCTTGCTGCGCTGCTATGCAGGAAGGTCTGGAAGAGCGTAAGGCTGAAAAGGTAGACATGGAAGCTGCCGGCGAAGCTCCTGCCAACAAGGGCAAGAAGAAAGCTGCCAAAGCAAGACTCGACAAATCCGATGAGGAAGCAATCAATGCATCGAAAGCTGCTGCTTTCATGAAGGAAGACGAAGAGGCTTAATCACATTATAGTTGAGAGTTGAGAATTGAAAGTTGAGAGTTACTTTACAGCAATTCTCAATTCTCTGTTCTCAGCTCTCAAATTTTTATAAGGATATTATTAACAATTTAAATAAAAGATATTATGGCTGTAAGTATGGCTGATATAACCAAGCTCCGTAAAATGACCGGTGCTGGTATGATGGATTGCAAGAATGCTTTGACTGAAGCTGAAGGCGATTTCGACAAGGCAATGGAAATTATCCGTAAGAAGGGACAAGCTGTTGCCGCTAAGCGCTCAGACCGCGAGGCTTCCGAAGGCTGTGTGCTGGCTAAGACTACGGGTGATTTTGCTGTTATCATTGCTTTGAAGTGCGAAACTGACTTCGTGGCTCAGAATGCTGATTTCGTAAAACTGACTCAGGATATTCTGGACTTGGCAGTAGCTAATAAGTGCAAGACTTTGGACGAAGTGAAGGCTCTGCCGATGGGTAACGGCACTGTACAAGATGCAGTAGTTGACCGTAGCGGTATCACTGGTGAGAAGATGGAATTGGATGGTTATATGACTGTAGAGGGCGTTAGCACCATTATCTATAACCACATGAACAGAAACGGTCTTTGCACCATCGTTGCCTTCAATAAGGCTGTTGAAGAAGGATTGGCTAAGCAGATTGCCATGCAGATTGCCGCTATGAACCCCATTGCTGTTGACGAAGATGGTGTATCTGAAGAAATCAAGCAGAAGGAGATTGACGTGGCTATCGAAAAGACGAAGGCTGAGCAAGTACAGAAGGCTGTTGAAGCTGCTTTGAAGAAAGCTGGCATCAACCCGGCTCACGTGGACAGCGAAGACCACATGGAAAGCAACATGGCCAAGGGCTGGATTACTGCTGAAGATGTAGAAAAGGCAAAGGAAATCATTGCTACCGTTTCTGCTGAGAAGGCTGCACATCTGCCTGAGCAGATGATTCAGAATATCGCTAAGGGGCGTCTGGGCAAATTCTTGAAGGAAGTTTGTCTGCTGAATCAGGAAGACATCATGGACGGTAAGAAGACAGTAAGAGAAGTATTGAAGGAAGCTGATCCTGAATTGAAGGTTGTTGACTTCAAGCGCTTCACTTTGCGTGCTGAATAATCCAGTTAATAACAGGATAGTTTAGGATATTGCCACATAAGACATTTTCTCATGTCTTATGTGGCTTTTTTTTATGCCATAATTGGCGGTAGATACAGCTCTAGGTTTGCTAATACTTCTGTTTCTTGTTTAAAATTCTTTTGATTTTCATTTGCTCTTGTTCTTGTATTTTATATATTTGCCAAGTAATTATATAAAATAAAGAGTAAATGTGTGCATCTTTTAAACGCTTTTTAGCTTTTCTATCTTTTGTCTTTTTCTTTGTAAGTATAGGGCATGGGCAACAGCCAACTCGGGAGCAGTTGTTGAAATTGTTCTATAAGGCTAATTTGGCTCAGAAAGAAAACGACCAGCAGACCGCTATTGCTGTTTATAAGGAGATATTGAAGCTCTCTCCAAGGTTGCCCGAACCCTATTTGCAATTGGGAAATCTTTATTCTAAATCAGTTGAGGATATAGATGCCTTGAAAAAGGCTTGCGTGTGCTATTCTACCTATTTGAAATTGAAGCCGGAGACTACAGATGTTCTAGCGTTGGAGAATAAAATGGGAGAATTGGCTCAGTTAATAGCTGAATTGGAGATTGCCAATTCGAGTGAGGAAGTGGTAGAGCAGGTGTCGGAGCAGGTAGCAGAGATTGTCCCACTATTGGCTGATAAGGCGGTTGTGGCGGTGTCCGATGAGGAAAAGCCTGACTCGCTTTTGGGGGGTGCGGCTGATTCGCTTTTGGGGATTGCGGCTGATACGATGCAGTTGGCGTTGCCCACTTTGATGATTTCACCGGTGGATGAAGGTATGATAGGGCGTTGGGCTTCGGCTGAAATGGGTGATGACGGACGCGAGATGTGGATAATGGATGTGATGAAACGTCCGGATAACAAAATGTGGATGCGGTTTAATGCACACTCTTATGCCAAGAACAATCCTTTGATAGCCGACATGTACGAATGGGAAGCACCGGCTTATAGCGATGGCGACACATTGGTCTTTACCTTTACTATAGAGAAGAAAAAGGAGAAGAAGAAAAAGCAGGGGGCAATTAGCGAATTCGGAGCCATAGTAAGTGAAATGTT
Organism: uncultured Bacteroides sp.; assembly: GCA_947176775.1. Taxonomy (GTDB): domain Bacteria; phylum Bacteroidota; class Bacteroidia; order Bacteroidales; family Bacteroidaceae; genus Bacteroides. The sequence continues at coordinate 16,424 of CAMWRY010000019.1, read as the reverse complement.
CGAGGTGAATTGGAAGAACTTGTTGGGCAAGACTAAAGACTCGGAGCCTGATAGTTTGCTTAGAGCAGATACTTTGGCTGTTGCAGATGCAGTCGATTCGTTGAATCGTGAACCGATTATCTTATGTACTTACGAGTTCCGTTTGAAGCGTACAGAGGAGCAACTATACGGCACCTTGCGGAATAAAGTTGTAGAGAGGGCCTATCGCGAGCAAATATTGACTGATGAACAGAAGATATGTGAGTTCTTCTTAGCGCCGGCTGAATATACCGGTTTCAAATACACCCCCGTTTCGGACGAAACGAAAGCTGCCAAGAAGGAACTCCGTGAACTTTTGAACCAGAAAATTCAGGAATCGGCAGAAAGCACTTCGGCTCTGAATGATTTAGGTTGCATGTACGCATCTGGAATAGGCACGCGCAGGAACATGAAAATGGCCGTTGCCTATCTGAAAGAGGCCTCCATGAAAAACAATCTTTTTGCGACGTTGAATCTGGCCCAGCTTTATAGAGAAGGATTAGGGGTGGACAAGGATATGGAAAAAGCGCGCGAACTTTATCATCGTGCCTATGACTTCGGTTACACCGATGCTATGGTTTTGTGTGGAGACACATATTTGGAAGGTGCCGCCGATGTAGAGCCGGATTATAAGAATGCCTTGATTTGCTATCAGAAAGCGGTATTTAGGCGTTGCCCTTATGCTTCCTACCGTTTAGGTTGGTTGTATCATGAAGGGCTGGGTGTGGAGCAAGACTCATTGAAAGCGTGGGACTACTATCAAAAAGCTTGTGCCATGCAATATCCCGATGCGATGACAGATGTCGGGATATTCTATCGGGATGGTATCATGGTGGAAAAAGACTATGCCAAAGCTTTGGAGTATTTGAATAAAGCGATTGCCAAAGGGAATGCGCGTGCCATGTATGAGCTGTCTCAGATGTATCTGAGAGGGCAGGGGGTGAAGTCTGACTTCAAGCTTGCCAAGGAGTGGCTTTACAAGTCCATGGAGGCCGACGATAATGCAGTAAAAGGCTTTAATACTGTGAAGTCAAAGATTAATGCGATACTTCATCCTAAAGAATAAGACATGTATAGAAGAAGATTGATTATACTGTTTGCTGTTTTCTGCTCTTTGTTTCTGCGTGTATGTAGTGCTGCGCAGGTGGAGTTTGCCAATAATAAGCTGAAGCAATTGGCAGAACAGTTGCCTGTGTCTGCTTTTCCGGACAGAGATACGATTCTTGAAGTATCCCAGGTGATAAAGGGAAAATCCTTGGTTTTTGCGCTGAATGAGAAGAAAGTGATTTCCCACATCGGAGTTTCTTTGTTCAGTGATGAAACCAAGCAGATGCTGGACAAGGACATTTGCAATTTCCTGGAGCGTTGTTTTCTGGAATTGTTGATACAGAGAGATGAAACAAGTGTGAGACGCAAGCTGGACGAATACCACATTTCCTTAAAAGTAAACGGGCAGGAGTTTGGCGAAGGGAGTTTTCATTCCGTAGTAAAGGTATTGCAGCTGATGTGCATGCCGGTGAACTTTACATTGAGGAACATGGGCAAGCAGGCAGAAGCTGTTTGGCTTTTTGGTAATTACTGTTTGTGTATGCAGTTCCCTTTATATCGCGAACTGATTAATGGGACCGACAAGAAAGAATCGGACGACGAACTCTATAATTTGTTGCAAGTGGCCGTGTTCAGTCCTGTAGACTTGGTGGATGATCCTGTGATCCGTGAGAGTTTGCAGCCCAAGGAAGGGGATGTCTATGTACGTAAAGGGGACATCTTCCTGATTGAGCCGATGTCGTCCGACTGCTATTATACGGAGGAGAATGGCCGGTTTGTACCATTGTTCCAGAAGCGGTATCCCCAGTACTCCATGAACAATCTTTTCTTGACTTACAGAAACGGTTCGGGCAAGACTTTGCAGCTGACCCATCGTAAGTACGGGCATTTCACTCCCGAGATTTCCATTCCCCTGCTCAACTTCCTGGCATGTTTCAAGGATGATTTCTTTACAACGTGCTATACGGGTTATAATAAGAAAGGAGAGCTGGAAACGAAAGTGGTATTCAATCATAAGACTTTAAATTATATTCACTTGCTACGTGTGTGTGTTGACCGGGAGCAATTGTTTTCAGCGCATCCGGTGCTGAAGGCCGACTTTTATTCGAATATACCACAACATTATATAAATAGTTTATTGAAATGATGAAAGCGAGACTTTTTTTGTTTTCCATGCTATTCCCACTGCTGGTTTATGCGCAGTTGGAAGAAACGCAAGTAGTGATAACAGACGGCTTGAGCAATGCGCAACTGAAAGGAGCGATTGAGAAAAACATCTCCTGCTTTTTGATGTCGTGCAATACGGCCGTGATGAATGGTGACAAGCCAAAGGTGGATAAGACTTTGACTGATGACGCGCGCAAAGCGCTGAGTGCTATGTGGAAGATGAGTCCGATGTCCTGCCCGGTGTCGAAGATTGAGGAAATCTGCCTTGAAACGCCCGACGGATATCAGGTGCGAAACATTCCGGTTTCTATGATGGCGGCTGATGACGATGACAAAGACCAGGAACTGGTGTTGAATCTCACCCGGAACGGAGAGATAGACAACATATCGATTGCCATAGAGGGCCATAAGTACAAGGAAATCATGGACAGCCATGAGTCTGTCGAAGATTTGTTCCGCAGGCAGGTCATTGTAGATTTTGTAGAGAACTACCGTACTTCTTACAACCGGAAAGATTTGAAATATATAGAATCGGTTTTTAGCGACAATGCCTTGATTATCACAGGTAAGGTCGTTCGCGAAAAGCCCAAGTCCGATTTCGCGATGCGTTCTCTCAGTCCGGAGCGAATTGTTTATCAGAAGAAGACGAAAGGCGAGTACATTGCAAGTCTGAAGAAGGTATTTGCTTCGAATAGCTATCTGAATGTAGTGTTCGATGAGGTAGAGGTGATACAACATCCTAAGCTGACAGATATTTATGGAGTTACTCTGAAGCAAGAGTGGAATTCGAGCCGTTACCGCGACGTCGGTTTCGTCTTTTTGATGATCGACTTTCAAGACGAGCTCCATCCCTTGATTCAGGTGCGCACCTGGCAACCGGAAAAGCTGAATGGCAAGGTGCTGGCGCGTGACGAAGTGTTCAATTTGGGCGATTTCGACATTGTCCGTTCATTGGTAAACGATTAAATGAAGAGAATATGAGAAAGAGACTTTTTTTTCTGACCGTTTTGTTGTTCATGGCAACGGTAGAAGTGTTTAGCCAACGCAGTTTGGAAATCAAGGATGTAAGTTCGGGTATGAATGTCTTTTCCGGTAAGGATACGGAGGCTGGCATTGTCATTTCATGTCCGGGCAATATCGAGTTGTCCTTTGAATCCTCCCACGACAAGGTGGTGGATGTCTACAATAAGGAGATGAAGGGCGAAGAGATGTTCTACTATTTGCGTTTCAATACCGGTAAGAAATACCGCGGCCGCAAACTGACTATCCGCAGCAAGGATTATGCCGCGCTGACCATCATGGCCGATTTGGAACCTAAGGATTTGAAACAGTACCAGCTTTTGGACCCGGACGTGGAGTTTGTCTACGGATGTTATTATGAATACCGTAAGCGCGGAACCGACTTTTTTCAGAAGAGCATGTACAATGAGGCAAAGGAGCAGTACAGCATTGCCAAAGAGTGCTCCGACTGTCCGGCGGATGCCAATCTGGACGAGTTGATGGCGAATATAGACTCCATTTCGCTTTTCCAGAAGCAGGCCGAAGCTGCGGCGGCGTTGCTCGACTATCGGGCGGCATCCGATTTGTACGACAAGATTCTTGTGTTGAACCCTTCGGACATCAATGCCTCTAACAAGAGCGCGGAGTATGAGCAGTTGTATGGGACGGATTGCAAGCGCTACTTCGACATGGCCGAGGTGTACAAGGTAGATGGCGAATACCAGAAAGCCTTGGAGCTTTACCAGAAAGTGGTAGATGCCAATTGCACCAACGCTCTGCTTGCCAGCGAGCAGGCCAAGCGTATCCGCATTCTGTTGCAGAATCGCAAGCAGCGTTCGCACGTGTTTACTTTCGAGTACGGTAGCGGACATTCGCCTTTCGGCTTCAGCTACGGTTCTTACAAGAACCGTAAAGTGGGACACTACTTCACGTTGAGTTTGCATCCCGATGTCTTCTACACGATGCGCAAGGATTATGACAAGTGCGAGAAGGCCGAAGTGTCCATCACTCCATTGGGTTGGACCTTCAATCCGGTTCCGAAGCATCCTTACGGCTGGATATTCTTAGGTCTTGGGTACACGGGTGTGCTTCGTTATGAAACGGCCGACGGCGAGATATACCAGCCGGGCACCTACGTACCTTCGGACAATCCGGAAGAAATGGGTGAGAGGATGGAAGAGCCCCAACTGAAAGTTTACAGTGCCATTTCGCCCGAGATTGGTGTGGTGGCAAAGGTGTGGCGTTTTGCTGTCCGCTATACTTTCCAGTACAGATTCTCCTTGGGCAAGAAATATGAAGACCGTATCAGCAAGACGCGCCATTCCATCGGTGTCGGTGTCTGCTTCTGACAGACGTTGGTGGTAGATAGCGTAAGTTCGATATAAGCGATAGTACACATGCCGTATGGTAGTTTTATCACCATGCGGCATGATAGCTTTAAGAGCCTGTTTAAATTTTCTTCAAAAAGTTTTTTCTTCAGCTTCCTTCCAAGTTCCTTTTCGGTCTGTTTTCCTCTTTTTATTCGTCACATAGCTCGCTATGCTCCTCATAAAAACAGAAAAACATCCTCAAAGAGAACTCTCAAAAAGAAGGCTGAAGAAAATTTAAACAGGCTCTAAATGAAAGTCGTGGAGCAGTCGGGTGCCCTGTTATAGTTTTATCTTGTTTATGATGGCCTGTCTGAAGTCATTCAGGCGTTGTTCAGTTTGTTGCTGATGTTTTATGCCCCCATCTTTATACAACTCCTTATACTGGCATTTTCCTATCTTGTACTTGAAACTGCCTGACTTTCCGGACAGATTGATGCCGAAATCGAGGGGAACCGGTGATTTCAGCATCGTCAGGTGATAGTTGTAGGCAAAGTCTGTGCTGTGCGTACCGCCGACGATGGCTTGGTACCTGTCCCATTCCATGAGAAAGGGGATCACCTCAATCTGTGAGTTTTGCAGGATGAGGTTGGCCGACAGGCTGTTTATCAGGTTTCGTTCCTTGTTTTTGAATTTGAACTTATGCGCTATCTCCTCGAAGGTGTCATTGTCCATCAGGATAAGTTTCTGTCCGCTGATGGAGCAGGCGGCTTTGGCGGTGGATAAGATGGGGAACATCTGTTGGTCCAGATTTCCTTCGGCAGTCAGGTGGCAATTTACGAGGCCGTCCATAGATCGGGTGAGGGGAAACAGCTGTGCCACGGTAGGAATCGCCTTGTGCATCTGGCCTACCAGTACATCTTTTAAATCGAGGTCGAAGCAAGCAGACACCTTGTCTGTCTGCCGACTGTCATACAGCAGATGGAGGTTAGCCTTCCCAAGGTTGGTGCGTGTAGACAGTTTGGAGCATGCCTGCTGGTTTTTGATGAGTATGTTTCCGCGCACCTGTTGCAGTTCTATCTCGTGATAGTTCATGTTTTCCACATCCAGTTGCACGTCCAGCCATACATCTTTGGGGATGTACACAAGGCGTTCGGTCACTTTGGCGTGCGTGCCGGGTTTCAGTTTCTGTTCCAGGTTGTCCAGGGTGAGAGAGGCTATCGTGTTGTTCTCAGGGTTCCTCGACAGGGCTTCGCCATACAGGAAGGCCTGCTTCAGTTCATCGTAGTCGATGGTGTTGGACAGCACTTGGAGCGAACCCTCCAGTTTGGGTTCTTGTGCCTTGGGCGTAGGGTTGGCGTGCAGCATGCCCGACAGGATGCAGTCCGACTTTCCGGCTTGTACCTGCAGGCGGTTCAGAATCAGCTGGTTGTTTTGGAAACTGAGTTGAGCCTTCCTCAGGTTGACCTTCAGGGGGAAATAGGCGCTGTACACTTGCGACTCGTTGCAACTCAGCATCCCTTTGACGTCCCACTTCGATGCACTTTCGGCGGCCTTTGTCTGGGGACGCAGCTCGGTGATGAATTCACTGTTTTTCAGTACGATGGCATTTTGCCGGTATGCGTCGAGATATTTCAGCTCATTGGCTTTCAGTACGATGGCTCCTTCCTGCTTCCGTGGATGGTTGGCGGCCGGTTTGCTTCCGGCATGCAGTTCCAAGCCCTCGACGGCAGCCCAGTTGTTACGGTCCAGTTTGGCTTGCAAGGTGGCGCAGTTCAGGTGGGCGGTCACCGGGACGATGGCCGAAGTATCTTTGGACAAGACCGTGTTAGAGCGCAGGTGCAGCCGGGCCAAGTTGAGGAAAACGGATTGGGCATACGCTATTTTCAGTGAGTCGATGTCAGCCGTTCCGTTCAGCACTTCCGCCTGCTCCAGGAAGTTGCTTTTGTTCTTTTTGTAACCGATGTTCATCTCCATGCCTGCAATGAATGCATCCAGTTGATACTGGGAGCTGCGCGCTTCGATGTGTTTGGCAGACAGTGCCCCGTTGGCCCATATCCGGTTCAGGTTGCCCTCCTGCAAATCTTTCAGGTTGCAGGCAAAAGATAGGTCGGCACTCATTTCTCCGTGTAGGGTGGCCAGTTGGGAGGAAATGAATTCCTGTCCGATGCGGTCAAAGTCGATGTTTCCTTTCAGGTCTCCCGTGATGAAGGGGATGCCTTGCAAGTTGGTTATCCGGTTTTCCATTTGTATGGAGCTGTTCAGTCCCTTCACTTTGACGTTGTGCAGGGCTATGAAGCAAGAGTCGGGCCGGCTCTCTCTGTAGTGCATCTCTACGTTTAGGCTGATGGTATCGATGCCCTGTTTGAAACCGTTTTTATGGAAACTTCCCCGGTCTACGAATCCCTCTACCGTTATGTCGGGTACGGCTCCATCCTTCAGGTGTCCTTTGATTTTTCCTGTCAGGGCTGTGCTTCCGGTTACGGCATACGCACCCTTTTCGGGCAGATATCTCTTCGGTACAAACTCCAGTATCTCCCCTAGGCTGGAGGCCAGCAGCCTGAAGCGTATGTCCAGCAACGGGTTCTCCCCCTTGCCAAAATGGTGTATGCCTCCATCTACCTCGAAGGGAAACTGGTTGATGAAGAAACGGGTATCCTTCAGGGTGATGTCGTTGAAGTTCTTGGTGGCATCGCAATGGCCTTGCAGAGAGAAGGCCACCTCCTGTCCCTCCAGGTCGCTCTTTCCTGTGCCGTGCAGGGCGGTGCAGGAGGTTTCGATGTAGAAAGAGGGCTGCGTGGCAGCCAGGTTTCCTTTCACGACCGCCGACAGATGGTCGGCTTTGGTCTCGAATCCCTTCTTCCGGTGTTTGAAGTGCAGGTGGGCGTCCGATACGTTGATTTGGTCGATGTCGAACAGCATCGGCGACTTCTGCCCCTTTTCCCGGGTTTTCAGGAGAGGGGGAAACACTTCTCCCAGTTCGATGAGCACATCCGGTTCGTCGATGAAGATGCCCTCGACGCACAGCGTCTGCTCCTTCAGCAGTTTGAGGAGCTGGACGTTACCGAATACTTTTTCGAACTTCACCTGGAGCACGTCTGCCACAGAGTCCGAAGGCGTCTGCGTCGGGATGCTTGCCCTGCCTTTGTAGAGGCTGAGGCTGATAGAGGGCCAGGAGTCCAGGTAGTTCAGTTCCACCTTTTCGCATTCAAACCGGATATGGGTACGCTCATTGACCTCCTGTACCAGCTGGGCAGTCAGTTTCTCCGGCGTGAGGATGAAATAGTGCAGAACGATAAACGCTATGAAGGGAGCCAGCAAGCACAGCAAGAGGGCCGCCACAGCGATTGCAAGGAGCATTTTCAGGTGTTTCATAGGATCAGGGGTATTGGGGTGGATATGTTTTTCCTTTATTTCGTCTGCGTGTATCCTCCTGCTTTCAGCAGTTCTACGACTCTTTGTTTGAAGTCGCCTTGTACGATGATTTCTCCGTCCTTGGCGCTTCCGCCTACTCCGCATTTGCTTTTCAGCATTTTGCCCAGCTCCTTCAGGTCGTCGCAGGTGCCAACAAAACCGGTGACGAGTGTCACCACTTTGCCTCCCCGGTTTTTGCGCTCCAGTTGCACGCGCAGGCGTTGCTGGGCAGGGGGCAGGGTGTCGGGTTCTTCGTCTTTGTTTGTCTCGTAACTATAATCCGGGTTGGTAGAGTAAACTACGTTCAACCTTTCTTTCCAATCATTATTTTTCATATTCTTCTTTAATAGCAATCAAAAGTAGTGATTTGTATGGAATCCTGCAATATTTAGAGGCTTCATTTGCAGAAATTATGTTAACCTTTTATCACATCCGTAGTACGGATTGGAAAAAAGCACTATTTTTGCCGACCGCAATATTGAGAACTTAAATAAGAAGCTATGAGCAGTCCGTTGCAGAAAAGAGAAACCATGAAGGTGCCGGAGCCTACCTTGCGCCGTCTTCCGTGGTACCTTTCCAATGTAAAGTTGCTGAAGCAGAAAGGGGAGCGTTTCGTCTCCTCTACCCAGATTTCCAAGGAAATCAATATTGATGCTTCCCAAATTGCCAAAGACCTTTCGTATGTCAACATCTCCGGGCGTACGCGCGTGGGCTATGAAGTGGACACGCTGATAGCCGTGCTGGAGGATTTCTTGGGGTTTACCAACATACACAAAGCTTTTCTTTTCGGTGTCGGAAGCCTGGGAGGCGCTCTGCTGCGCGACTCGGGTCTGAGCCATTTCGGCCTGGAGATTGTGGCGGCTTTCGATGTGAAGCCTGAGCTGGTGGGCACAACGCTGAGCGGCATTCCCATCTATCACTCGGATGAGTTCAAGCAGAAGATGCAGGAGTATGACGTGAATATCGGTGTGCTGACGGTCCCCATCGAAATAGCCCAGCAGATAACGGACTCCATGGTGGAGGGCGGCATCAAGGCCGTATGGAACTTCACCCCGTTCCGTATCCGTGTCCCCGAGAACATTGTCGTTCAGAATACCTCCCTGTATGCCCATCTGGCAGTGATGTTTAACAGACTGAATTTTAACGAAATCAAGTAATGAAGATTATTGCAGTAGGAATGAACTATGCCCTGCATAACAAGGAGTTGGGGCACACATCCGAAAACCGGGAGCCGGTTATTTTCCTGAAACCCGATTCGGCCATCCTGAAAGATGGCAAGCCTTTTTTTATCCCCGATTTTTCTTCCGAAGTACACTATGAGACGGAGGTGGTGGTTCGCATCTGCCGTTTGGGCAAGCACATTGCGCCCCGTTTCGCACACCGTTACTATGATGCGGTGACGGTGGGCGTCGACTTTACTGCACGCGACTTGCAGCGCAAGTTCCGCGAGGCAGGCCATCCGTGGGAACTCTGCAAGGGATTCGACAACTCTGCGGCTATCGGCACTTTTATCCCATTGGAGCAGGCAGGCGGCAATGTACAGGAACTGGACTTCCGGCTGACGGTTGATGACAAGGAGGTGCAGCACGGGTGTACGTCGGATATGCTGTTCCGGGTAGACGACATCATCGCCTACGTCAGCCGCTTTATGACCTTGAAGATAGGCGACCTGCTGTTCACGGGTACTCCTGCAGGAGTAGGTCCCGTCAGCGTCGGACAGCACCTGCAAGGGTATCTGGGAGAGGAGAAAGTGCTCGACTTCCATATCCGGTAAGCATCTTCGTCCTGCTTTTTGCTTGCTGCTTCGCTTTTTTTCCGTACTTTCGTCTCCACTAAAAAGAAGTAACGATATGAAAATACGTGTAGGTTTCGGCTTTGATGTCCACCGGCTGGTGGACGGGCGCGAACTTTGGTTGGGCGGCATCCGCCTGGAACATGAAAAGGGATTGTTGGGGCACTCGGATGCGGACGTGCTTATCCATGCCATCTGTGACGCATTGCTGGGTGCGGCGAATATGCGCGACATCGGCTACCACTTTCCCGATACTGCCGGTGAGTTCAAGAACATAGACAGCAAGATACTGCTGAAGAAGACGGTGGAGCTGATAGCCTCCAAAGGCTACTCTGTGGGCAATGTGGATGCCACCGTCTGTGCCGAACGTCCTAAACTGAAAGTCCATATTCCCGAAATGCAGCGCACGCTTGCCTCCGTGATGGGCATAGACGAGGATGATGTATCCGTCAAGGCCACCACCACGGAGAAACTGGGCTTCACGGGCAGGGAAGAAGGCATCTCGGCCTATGCCACGGTATTGATAACGAAATGATTCTCTCCCGGCGAGGCACTCTTTTACAGACAGATAAATTCAAACCGTTCTCTCTTCGTCCCTTCAGGGAAGGAGAGAGGCATAAAACAACCCTATGATGAAGAAAATCTTTTTAACCCTCTGCCTGGCACTTGTATCTTTCCTCTGCCCGGCACAAGTATCTCCGTTGCAGTTCGACAAGAACGGAGCGTTCAAAATCGTCCAGTTTACAGACGTGCATTTCAAGTATGGCAATCCGGCTTCGGACATCGCCTTGAAGCGCATCGGCGAAGTGCTCGATGCCGAGCGTCCCGACCTGGTGGTCTTTACGGGCGACGTGGTCTATGCCGCACCTGCCGATACGGCCATGCGCACGGTCCTTTCCTGCGTTTCCGACCGTAAAATTCCTTTTGTCGTCACCTTCGGCAACCACGACAACGAACAGGGAAAGACGCGTGCCCAGCTCTACGATGTCATCCGTACCATGCCTTTCAACATCCAGCCCGACCGGGGCAGTGTGGAGTCGCCCGACTATGTGCTCACCCTGAAGTCTTCGGACGGCAAGAAGGATGCCGCCCTGCTCTACTGCCTGGATTCCCATTCCTACTCCAAACTTCCCGATGTGAAGGGATATGACTGGTTTACTTTCGACCAGGTGAACTGGTATCGTCAGCAGAGTGCCGCCTATCGGGCCAAGAACGGCGGAGAGCCTTTGCCGGCCCTGGCATTCTTCCACATCCCTCTGCCGGAGTATAACGAAGCCGCTGCCAGCGAAACTGCCATATTGAGAGGCACCCGTATGGAAAAAGCCTGTGCTCCGGAACTGAATACGGGCATGTTTACCGCCATGAAAGAGGCTGGAGATGTCATGGGAACTTTCGTGGGCCATGACCACGACAACGATTACGCCGTGATGTGGAAAGGCATTCTTCTGGCTTACGGCCGCTTCACCGGCGGAAACACCGAGTACAACCATCTGTCCAACGGTGCACGGGTAATTGTGATGAAGGAGGGCACTCGTACCTTCCAGACCTGGATTCACCTGAAAGGCGGCGAGATAATCGACAAGACGGTCTATCCCGACAGCTATGTGAAGGACGACTGGCGCAAGCGTCCGTTGCAGACAGAATAAGCCTGTCCGTCGCCGGTTGTCGCCTTGCGGCGGCTCGACTATTTCTTTTCCCCTGAAACATTATCGTTCTCGATGCACGAGATGCCCATCTCGTGCAACATGAGATGCCCATCTCGAACAGCGTGAGATGCCCATCTCGTGCATCAAGAACGATAATGTTTGTTTTTTCAGTCTCCTTTGTTCCACGTCTTTCATACCCGTCATCCTCAAAAGATTAGGCACTGAATATGGGTAGTGGCAAAGATTTTTTGTATCTTGCACCCCCCAAAGCATCGGTAGTATGCAAAAAACGGGAAACTGAAGCAATAATCATTATAAATAGATATGTGTATGAAAAAACTAATCGTATGGGGAGCTGCCCTCTTTCTTGCCGGAGGCATGCGTGCGGCTTCGTTGCCTGACAACGGGCAGAATACGCCGGTGGACTATGTGAGTACGCTGGTGGGAACACAGTCCAAACACGCCCTTTCCACCGGAAACACCTATCCGGCAGTGGCCATGCCTTGGGGCATGAACTTCTGGACACCGCAAACCGGAAGCATGGGAGACGGATGGGCCTATACGTATGATGCCGACAAGATTCGCGGCTTCAAGCAGACTCACCAACCCAGCCCCTGGATAAACGACTATGGGCAGTTCTCCCTGATGCCCGTCACCGGGAAGGCGGTGTTCAACCAGGATGCGAGGGCCAGCTGGTTCTCGCACAAGGCCGAAACGGCTACCCCCTATTACTATAAAGTCTACCTGGCCGACCACGATGTGACGGCCGAGTTTGCTCCCACCGAGCGTGCTGCCGCTTTCCGTTTTACCTTCCCCGAAACGAAGGAGGCTTATGTGGTGGTGGATGCGATGGACAACGGCTCTTTCGTGAAAATACTTCCGGAGGAGAAGAAAATCATAGGCTATACCACCAAGAACAGCGGAGGAGTGCCCCACAACTTCAAGAACTACTTCGTGTTGCAGTTCGATAAGCCCTTCACCTATACCGCTGCCGTGAAGGATGGAAAGATCGATGTCCGTGCCACAGAGGCCGATGCCAATCATGCCGGTGGCCTTATCGGCTTCCAGACTCGCCGCGGCGAGCAGGTGAACGTGCGCGTAGCCTCCTCGTTCATCAGTCCCGAGCAGGCCGAGCTGAACCTGAAGGAGCTGGGCGGCCGTTCGCTGGAAGAGGTGGCCGAGGCCGGCCGTGCGGAGTGGAACCGCGTATTGGGACGCATCGAGGTGCAGGACAACGACCTCGACCGTCTGCGCACCTTCTATTCCTGCTTCTACCGTTCGGTGCTCTTTCCGCGCAGCTTCTACGAGATAGATGCGCAAGGCCAGGTGGTGCACTATAGCCCTTACAACGGCGAGGTGCTGCCCGGCTATATGTTCACCGATACCGGCTTCTGGGATACTTTCCGTTGCCTCTTCCCCTTCCTCAACCTGATGTTCCCCTCCATGAGTGCCAAGATGCAGGAGGGACTGGCCAATGCCTACAAGGAGAGCGGTTTCTTGCCCGAGTGGGCCAGCCCGGGACACCGCGGTTGCATGGTGGGAAACAATTCCGTTTCCGTGGTGGCCGATGCCTGGCTGAAAGGCTTGCGCGGTTACGACATCGAGACCTTGTGGGAGGCTGTGAAGAGCGGCACGGAGCAGGTGCATCCCAACGTCTCTTCTACGGGCCGCCTGGGACACGAGTACTACAACAAGCTGGGCTATGTGCCCTACAATGTAGGCATCAATGAGAATGCCGCCCGTACACTGGAGTACGCTTACGACGACTGGTGTATCTATCAGCTGGGACTTTCGCTCGGAAAGTCGAAGAAGGAGCTGGCACCTTTTGCCAAGCGTGCGTTGAACTACCGCAACCTTTTCGACCCCACTCACAAGCTGATGCGTGGCAAGAACGAGGATGGCACCTTCCAGTCGCCGTTCAATCCTCTGAAGTGGGGAGATGCCTTTACGGAAGGAAACAGCTGGCACTACTCCTGGTCTGTCTTCCACGACCCACAAGGCCTCATTGACCTGATGGGTGGCAAGGAGTGCTTCAACCAGATGCTGGATTCGGTGTTCGTGTTGCCCCCTCTGTTCGATGACAGCTATTATGGCGGTGTCATCCACGAAATCCGGGAGATGCAAATCATGAATATGGGCAACTACGCCCACGGCAATCAGCCTATACAGCACATGATTTACCTTTATAACTACGCCGGACAGCCCTGGAAGGCGCAATACTGGCTGCGCGAGGTGATGGAACGCATGTACAATGCCCATCCCGACGGCTATTGCGGCGACGAGGACAACGGCCAGACCTCTGCCTGGTATGTGTTCTCCGCTTTGGGCTTCTATCCCGTCTGCCCGGCTACCGACCAGTATGTACTGGGTGCGCCGCTGTTCCGTTCGGTACGCCTCCATCTGGAGAATGGCAAGACGGTGACGATTGCCGCTCCCGAAAACAGCCGCAGCAACTGCTACGTGCAGCAACTGACGGTGGACGGTGCGGACTATACGCACAATTACCTGACGCACAAACAGCTGATGGACGGCTCTTCCCTGCGCTTCACCATGGGCAGTACACCTAACCGTCAGCGTGGAGTGGAAGAGTCCGATGCCCCGTATTCGTTCTCGAAAACGCTGAAAAATAAGAAATAAGCAACCGATTTGCGAGTGTGATGGCATAGCCCGACACGCCTCAGAAAGGTTCTGCTCCGTATCAGCTCCGTACCAAGTCCGTACTTGCTCCGGATAAGGGTATCTTTATTCGGACCAGGTACGGAGCGGGTACGGAGCAGACCCCTTTCGGGTAGGGTGCGGACCTTGAAAAAACATCAGACGTTTATGAACAAGTACACCTTTGCATTAAGCCTCTTGCTCTGTTTGGCGGCTTGCTCCCATAAGAAGCAAGCATTGGAAGCGCATGTGTTTACCGTGGATACGGTATGCGCCCATACGCCAGTACTGAACCAAGGGCGCACCTCTACGTGCTGGGCCTATGCTTTGGCCTCGCTGCTGGAGTCCGACCGGATGGCGACGGGGGTGCCCGACACCGTGCGCCTCTCGCCCATGTACGTGGTCAGGCAGAAATACCTGAAACAGTTCGATGCCTATTACTACTCCGGCGGCAGGGAAGAGATAAGAAACGGCGGACTGGGCCACTCCTTCCTCCGGGTGCTGGAGGAAGACGGCGTGTTGCCGTTGGAGGCGTATCGGGGGTGCCGGCCGGAAAGCAAGCGGCACGACCATAGGGGCTTGCTGAAGCAACTGAAGAAACTGGCTGCGGAGGCCGTGAAACATCGCGACCTGTCCGGCTACCGGAAACGGGCCGTTGCCCTGCTGGACGAGGAGATGGGCGCGGTGCCCGATTCGTTTCTCTATCGGGGGAAGAGCTATACGGCCCGTTCCTTTGCCGACTCGCTACGCTTCAAGGCGGCCGACTATATGCAGCTGACCAGCTTTTCGCATCATCCCTTCCACACCTCCTTCCTCTTGGAAGTACCGGACAACTGGGAGCATCGCCCCTACTTCAATCTGCCGCTGGACGAACTGGAGCAAGCGGTGCGCCGTGCCTTGGCCACCGGTCGCACGGTGGCGTGGCATGGCGATGTCAGCGAAGCCACCTTCAGCGCACGGCAGGGAATGGCCCTCTGGCCGCATCATCCGGTGACGCAAGAGATGCGCCAGCACGACTTCGAGCACTTTCTTACCACAGACGACCATATAATGCACATCATCGGCACGGCACACGATGAGGCCGGACGTTTCTACTATCTGCTGAAAAACTCCTATGGCAGGTATGGCTCCTATGACGGGCTACTCTATATGTCCGAGGACTACTTCAGGGCAAAGACCCTCTCCGTCTTGTTGAGGAAATGACTGTTTCTCCGGTAAAAAAACAGAAAATAGCGTTCTACTCTTTGAAAATCGCGGATTCTTGCCTGAAAACATGTACTTTTGCAGACGGTACTAATGAACAGGCAGTATGATGAGCAAATCCGAAAAGCGAGTATTGGTAGGCATGAGTGGAGGGATAGACAGTACCGCCACCTGCCTGATGTTGAAAGAACAGGGCTACGAGATTGTCGGCCTTACCATGTGGGTGTGGGGGGACGAGCCGGTAGAGGCACGTCGTCTGGCCGAGCGTATGGGGATTGAGCACTACGTGGCGGACGAACGGGAGTCCTTCCGCCGGATAATCGTGCAGAACTTTATCGACGAATATCGTCAGGGCCGGACGCCGAACCCTTGCGTGATGTGCAATCCACTGTTCAAGTTCCGCATCTTGTCGGAGTGGGCGGACAAGCTGGCGTGTGCCTATATCGCTACCGGACACTACACCCGGCTGGAGGAGCGGAACGGAAAGACCTACCTGGTGGCCGGAAACGATGACAAGAAAGACCAGTCCTATTTCCTTTGGCGTTTGGGGCAGGAGGTGCTGAGGCGCACTCTTTTCCCTTTGGGGACATTCACCAAAATGCAGGTGCGCGATTACCTTCGCGAGAGGGGGTACACGCTCAAAGCGGAAGAGGGCGAGAGCATGGAGGTCTGCTTCATCCGGGGGGACTACCGCGACTTCCTGCGCGAGCACTCTCCGGAGATAGACCGTGAAGTGGGCCCGGGATGGTTTGTCAATTCGGAGGGCGTCAAGCTGGGCGAGCACAAGGGATTCCCATACTACACCATCGGACAGCGCAAGGGACTGGAGATAGCTTTAGGCAAGCCGGCCTATGTCCTGAAAATCAATCCGCAGAAGAATACCGTGATGCTGGGCGATGCCGAGCAGCTGAAGACCCGGTACATGCTGGCCGAACAGGAACAGCTGCCGGATGAGGCTGAATTCTTCGGCAGCGAGGAGCTTACGGTGCGCATCCGCTACCGCAGCATGCCCATTCCCTGCACGGTGAGGCGGCTGGAGGACGGGCGCCTGTTGGTGCGCTTCCTGTCGGAAGCATCTGCCATTGCGCCGGGACAGTCTGCCGTGTTCTACATTGGCAGGCGCGTGGTGGGAGGGGCGTTCATCGCTTCCCAACGGGGTATCGGGATGTATATAGA
>CAMWRY010000018.1 GCA_947176775.1 uncultured Bacteroides sp. | reverse complement strand
CTTTTTGTGTATATATTTCAAATTAAGTTCTACAAATCCATTAACAGATGTCTTCAAATACTGTAAATCAAAGAGTTAATTTTGCTTCGACTAAGAATCCGCTCGAATATCCGGATTTTCTGGAAGTACAATTGAAGTCATTCAAAGACTTTCTACAACTGGACACCCCACCTGAGAAACGTAAGAACGAGGGACTGTATAAAGTATTTGCTGAAAACTTCCCTATTGCCGATACAAGAAATAATTTTGTTCTTGAGTTCTTGGACTACTATATTGATCCGCCGCGCTATACCATCGATGAATGTATAGAGCGAGGGCTTACTTATAGTGTGCCTTTGAAAGCAAAACTGAAATTGTATTGTACCGACCCTGACCACGAGGATTTTGATACGGTCATTCAGGATGTCTTCCTTGGTCCTATCCCTTACATGACCGACAAGGCGACGTTTGTCATTAATGGGGCGGAGCGTGTTGTTGTATCTCAATTACACCGTTCACCGGGTGTATTCTTCGGACAGAGTGTGCATGCTAACGGTACCAAGTTGTATTCAGCTCGTATTATTCCCTTTAAGGGTTCCTGGATTGAGTTTGCTACCGACATTAACAATGTCATGTATGCATATATCGACCGCAAGAAAAAGTTGCCGGTT
This sequence comes from uncultured Bacteroides sp., assembly GCA_947176775.1. Taxonomy (GTDB): domain Bacteria; phylum Bacteroidota; class Bacteroidia; order Bacteroidales; family Bacteroidaceae; genus Bacteroides. The sequence goes on along the minus strand of CAMWRY010000018.1, from coordinate 20,173 downwards.
ACTACATTGCTGAGGGCTATCGGTTTTGAGAATGACAAGGATATTCTTGAAATCTTTAACTTGGCGGAGGACGTGAAGGTCAACAAGACAAACCTCAAGAAGATTGTAGGACGTAAGTTGGCTGCGCGTGTATTGAAAACATGGATTGAGGACTTTGTAGACGAAGACACCGGCGAAGTGGTTTCCATTGAGCGTAATGAGGTGGTTATCGACCGTGAGACCGTGATTGAGCCGGAGCATGTTGACTTTATATTAGAATCGGGCGTTCAGAACATCTTGGTACATAAGGAGGAACCGAATCAGTCTGACTATTCTATCATATATAATACATTGCAGAAGGACCCGAGTAACTCGGAAAAAGAAGCGGTGCTTTACATCTATCGCCAGTTGCGTAATGCAGATCCGGCAGATGATGCCAGTGCGCGTGAGGTTATCAACAACCTGTTCTTCTCGGAAAAAAGATACGACTTGGGAGATGTAGGCCGTTACCGTATCAACAGGAAGTTGAACTTGACGACCGATATGGACGTACGTGTTCTGACCAAGGAAGATATTATTGAGATTATTAAATACTTGATTGAACTGATTAACTCTAAAGCGGACGTGGACGATATTGACCACTTGAGTAACCGTCGTGTACGTACCGTGGGTGAGCAGTTGTCCAATCAGTTCGCTATAGGTTTGGCTCGTATGTCGCGCACTATCCGTGAGCGCATGAATGTTCGCGACAATGAGGTGTTTACGCCGATTGATTTGATTAACGCCAAGACTATCTCTTCCGTTATCAATTCTTTCTTCGGTACGAATGCCTTGTCACAGTTTATGGACCAGACTAACCCGTTGGCTGAGATTACTCATAAGCGCCGTATGTCTGCCTTGGGTCCCGGTGGTTTGTCGCGTGAACGTGCCGGTTTTGAGGTGCGTGACGTGCACTATACCCACTATGGTCGTCTCTGTCCGATTGAGACGCCTGAAGGTCCGAATATCGGTTTGATTTCTTCACTTTGTGTATTTGCAAAAATCAATGAGCTTGGTTTCATTGAGACTCCTTATCGCAAAGTTGAGAATGGCAAGGTTGACCTTTCTGATGAAGGTCTGGTTTATCTTACTGCTGAAGAGGAAGAAGCCAAAATTATTGCACAGGGTAATGCTCCTTTGAACGATGATGGTACATTTATACGTGATAAAGTGAAATCGCGTCAGGATGCCGACTATCCGGTAGTACCTCCTGCAGAGGTGGAATTGATGGATGTTTCTCCCCAGCAGATTGCTTCTATTGCGGCTTCGTTGATTCCTTTCTTGGAGCATGATGACGCCAACCGTGCATTGATGGGATCAAACATGATGCGTCAGGCTGTTCCTTTGTTGAAGAGCGAGGCTCCGATTGTAGGTACGGGTATTGAACGCCAATTGGCGCGTGACTCTCGTACACAGATTGCTGCTGAGGGCGAAGGTGTAGTTGATTTTGTGGATGCAACTACTATTCGTATCTTGTATGACCGTACGGAGGAGGAAGAATTCGTAAGTTTCGAGTCTGCGTTGAAAGAATATAGGATTCCGAAATGGCGTCGTACCAACCAGAACATGACGATTGACCTTCGTCCGATTTGCGAGAAGGGACAACGTGTGACAGCAGGGCAGATTTTGACCGAAGGTTATTCGACTGAAGACGGTGAACTTGCACTAGGTAAGAACTTGCTGGTTGCCTATATGCCGTGGAAGGGGTACAACTATGAGGATGCTATCGTGCTGAATGAGCGTGTGGTTCGTGAAGACCTCCTGACTTCTGTGCATGTGGAAGAGTATTCTTTGGAAGTACGCGAAACGAAACGCGGTATGGAAGAGTTGACTTCTGACATTCCTAACGTCAGTGAGGAAGCTACCAAGGACCTTGACGAAAACGGTATTGTTCGCGTTGGTGCTCGCATTGAGCCGGGTGATATCCTGATTGGTAAGATTACTCCGAAGGGCGAATCAGATCCTTCTCCGGAAGAGAAATTGCTCCGTGCTATCTTTGGTGATAAAGCTGGTGACGTGAAGGATGCTTCTTTGAAGGCTTCTCCTTCTTTGAAGGGTGTTGTGATTGGTAAGCGTCTGTTCTCTCGTGTCATTAAGACTCGCAGTTCTAAGTTGGCTGACAAGGCTTTGCTGCCGAAGATTGATGATGAGTTTGAGGCTAAGGTAAACGCTCTCAAAAAAATATTGATAAACAAGCTGTTGAAGCTTACTGAAAATTATACATCGGAAGGTGTGAAGGACTACATGGGTGCCGATATTATTTCCAAGGGTGCCCGGTTCTATGCTTCCGACTTTAGCGATTTGGACTTTACTGCTGTTCAGTTGAGTAATTGGACAAAGGATGAACATACCAATGGATTGATTCGTGCATTGGTGGTGAATTTCATTAAGAAATATAAGGAACTTGATGCCGAGTTGAAGCGTAAGAAATTTGCCATTACTATCGGTGATGAGTTGCCTGCAGGTATTATTCAGATGGCTAAGGTGTACATTGCCAAGAAACGTAAGATTGGTGTAGGTGACAAGATGGCCGGTCGTCACGGTAACAAGGGTATCGTTTCCCGTGTGGTACGTCAGGAAGATATGCCGTTCCTTGCTGATGGTACTCCGGTGGATATCGTATTGAACCCGTTGGGTGTGCCTTCACGTATGAACATTGGCCAGATATTCGAGGCTGTTCTTGGCCGTGCCGGAAAGAATCTCGGTGTGAAGTTTGCCACTCCTATCTTTGACGGTGCATCTTTGGACGATTTGAATGAGTGGACTGACAAGGCGGGGTTGCCTCGTTACGGCAAGACAACGCTGTATGACGGTGGTACCGGTGAGGCATTCGAGCAACAGGCTACGGTCGGTGTGACCTATATGCTGAAACTCGGTCACATGGTCGAAGATAAGATGCACGCACGTTCCATCGGCCCGTATTCACTTATTACACAGCAGCCGTTGGGTGGTAAGGCACAGTTCGGTGGTCAGCGTTTCGGAGAAATGGAGGTTTGGGCACTCGAAGCCTTCGGTGCCGCGCACATCTTGCAAGAAATCCTGACTATCAAGTCTGATGACGTTGTAGGACGTTCCAAAGCTTATGAAGCAATTGTCAAGGGTGAGCCGATGCCTGCTCCGGGTATCCCCGAATCACTGAATGTATTGCTGCACGAGTTGAGAGGTCTGGGCTTAAGCATTAACCTTGAATAAGATAATGTCTTTAATATGTTGATATGCCAATGTGCTGATGCAGGTAGCATGTTTAATAGCGCACACGTAGGCCTGTTGTTAGCACATTAGCATATCGCACATGAGTACATTATTTATTGGCCTATTAGCACATTAGTAAATCAGTAAATTATATAATAAAGTATGGCTTTTAGAAAAGATAATAAGATAAAGAGTAATTTCTCGAAAATCTCTATCGGTTTGGCTTCTCCTGAGGAAATCCTTGAGAATTCGAGTGGTGAAGTTTTAAAGCCTGAAACCATCAACTATCGTACGTATAAGCCTGAACGCGACGGCTTGTTTTGTGAGCGTATCTTTGGTCCCATCAAGGATTATGAGTGCCATTGCGGTAAGTACAAACGCATTCGTTATAAAGGCATCGTCTGCGACCGTTGTGGTGTGGAAGTGACTGAAAAGAAAGTGCGTCGTGAGCGTATGGGACACATTCAGCTTGTGGTGCCCGTAGCCCATATTTGGTATTTTCGTTCACTTCCTAACAAGATTGGCTACTTGTTGGGGGTGCCCACCAAGAAACTGGATGCCATTATCTATTACGAGCGCTATGTTGTCATTCAGCCGGGTGTGCTGTCTGATGAAGTGGCGCAGTATGACTTGCTCGAAGAAGGAGAATATCTGGACTTGCTGGAAAAGTTGCCGAAAGAAAATCAATTCCTCGAAGATTCAGACCCTAATAAGTTTGTTGCCAAGATGGGTGCGGAAGCTATCTACGATTTGTTGTCGCGCCTTGATTTGGACTCTTTGTCCTATGAGTTACGTAATCGTGCCGGAAGCGATGCCTCACAGCAACGCAAGACTGAAGCTTTGAAGCGCCTTCAGGTGGTTGAATCGTTCCGTGCATCACGCGGTCGTAACAAGCCCGAGTGGATGATTGTACGTATTGTGCCGGTGATTCCGCCTGAACTCCGTCCGTTGGTGCCGTTGGATGGCGGCCGTTTTGCAACTTCCGATTTGAACGATCTTTATCGTCGTGTCATCATCCGCAACAACCGCTTGAAAAGATTGATTGAAATCAAGGCTCCTGAGGTGATTCTGCGTAATGAGAAGCGTATGTTGCAGGAAGCGGTTGATTCTCTGTTCGACAATTCTCGTAAATCAAGTGCGGTAAAAACTGATGCCAACCGTCCGTTGAAGTCTCTGTCCGACAGTTTGAAAGGTAAGCAGGGACGTTTCCGTCAGAACTTGCTGGGTAAGCGTGTCGACTATTCTGCACGTTCGGTAATCGTTGTAGGTCCGGAATTGAAAATGGGTGAATGCGGTATTCCCAAGTTGATGGCTGCCGAACTTTATAAGCCATTCATCATTCGCAAACTTATTGAGCGCGGTATCGTGAAGACTGTAAAGAGCGCCAAGAAGATTGTTGATCGCAAGGAACCGGTTATCTGGGATATTCTGGAGCATGTGATGAAGGGTCATCCGGTATTGCTGAACCGTGCCCCGACGCTTCACCGTCTGGGTATTCAGGCATTCCAGCCTAAGATGATTGAAGGCAAGGCAATCCAGTTGCACCCGTTGGCATGTACGGCGTTCAATGCCGACTTTGACGGTGACCAGATGGCTGTACACTTGCCGTTGAGTAACGAGGCTATTTTGGAAGCACAGATGCTGATGCTTCAGTCACACAATATATTGAATCCTGCCAATGGTGCTCCTATTACTGTGCCTGCACAGGATATGGTGCTCGGTCTGTACTATATTACTAAATTGCGTAAGGGTGCCAAGGGCGAAGGCCTGACATTCTATGGTCCTGAAGAAGCATTGATTGCTTACAACGAAGGTAAGTGTGACATTCATGCTCCGGTGAGCGTTTTAGTGAAAGATGTTGACGAGAACGGCAACATTGTAAACAAGATGATGCATGATACTTCTGTAGGTCGTGTCATTGTCAACGAAATCGTTCCGGCAGAAGCAGGATATATCAATACGATTATCTCCAAGAAGTCACTCCGTGACATCATCAGCCACGTAATCAAGGTGTGCGGTGTTGCTAAGGCTGCCGACTTCCTCGACGGAATCAAGAACCTTGGTTATTACATGGCCTTCAAGGGTGGTCTGTCGTTCAACTTGGGCGATATCATCATTCCGGAAGAGAAGGAGGCATTGGTGCAGAAAGGTTACGATGAAGTAGAGCAGGTAATCAACAACTATAACATGGGTTTCATCACCAACAACGAGCGTTACAACCAGGTAATTGATATCTGGACACATGTAAACTCAGAGTTGTCCAATATCCTGATGAAAACTATTTCGAGTGACGACCAAGGTTTCAACTCCGTATATATGATGTTGGATTCCGGTGCCCGTGGTTCTAAGGAGCAGATTCGTCAGCTTTCCGGTATGCGTGGTTTGATGGCAAAACCCCAGAAAGCTGGTGCAGAAGGCGGTCAGATTATCGAGAACCCGATTCTTTCTAACTTTAAGGAAGGTTTGTCCGTATTGGAGTACTTTATCTCTACCCACGGTGCTCGTAAGGGTCTTGCCGATACTGCCTTGAAGACAGCCGATGCCGGATATCTGACTCGTCGTCTGGTGGATGTATCGCATGATGTGATTATTAATGAAGAAGACTGTGGTACGCTGCGCGGTTTGGTTTGTACGGCGCTGAAGAATAATGATGAAGTTATTGCTACGTTGTATGAGCGTATCTTGGGTCGTGTGTCTGTACATGACATTGTTCATCCTACAACCGGCGAACTGATTGTGGCTGGTGGTGAGGAAATCACCGAAGATATTGCACAACGCATTGAAGAGTCTCCGATTGAGAGTGTTGAAATCCGTTCTGTATTGACCTGTGAATCCAAGAAAGGTGTCTGTGCCAAGTGTTATGGACGTAACTTGGCTTCCAGCCGTATGGTTCAGAAGGGTGAGGCAGTCGGCGTAATCGCTGCCCAGTCTATCGGTGAACCGGGTACACAGTTGACACTGCGTACATTCCATGCCGGTGGTACGGCTGCCAATATTGCCGCCAATGCAAGTATCGTGGCTAAGAACCCGGCTCGTCTGGAGTTTGAAGAACTCCGTACGGTAGATGTCATCGATGAAGCCGGTGAACCGGCAAAAGTGGTGGTAGGTCGTTTGGCCGAAGTGCGTTTCGTGGATGTCAACACAGGTATCATCCTTTCCACCCATAACGTGCCTTACGGTTCTACACTCTATGCTGCCGACGGTGAAATGGTGGAGAAGGGCAAGTTGATTGCCCGTTGGGACCCGTTCAACGCAGTTATCATCACCGAAGCTACCGGTAAGATTGAGTTTGAAGGCGTCATTGAGAACGTTACTTATAAGGTAGAGTCCGATGAATCTACCGGTTTGCGAGAAATCATCATTATCGAGTCTAAAGATAAGACGAAAGTGCCGAGTGCACACATCATGACCGAGGACGGCGAACTGATTCGTACTTACAATTTGCCGGTAGGTGGTCACGTGGTAGTTGAAGACGGGCAGAAGGTGAAGGCCGGTGAGGTTATCGTGAAGATTCCGCGTGCTGTAGGTAAGGCCGGTGATATCACGGGTGGTCTTCCTCGTGTTACCGAGTTGTTCGAGGCACGTAATCCGTCCAACCCTGCCGTGGTTTCCGAAATCGACGGTGAGGTTACGATGGGCAAGGTGAAGCGTGGTAATCGTGAAATTATCGTTACTTCTAAGACCGGCGAAGTGAAGAAGTATCTGGTGCCGTTGTCCAAGCAGATTCTGGTTCAGGAGAACGACTATGTACGTGCCGGTACTCCGTTGTCCGACGGTGCCATTACGCCTGCGGATATTCTTGCCATTAAAGGTCCTACGGCGGTACAGGAATATATCGTGAATGAGGTTCAGGATGTTTACCGTCTGCAAGGTGTGAAGATTAACGACAAGCACTTTGAAATCATCGTTCGTCAGATGATGCGTAAGGTAGAAATCGACGAACCGGGCGATACTCGCTTCTTGGAACAACAGGTTGTAGACAAGCAGGAGTTCATGGAAGAGAACGATCGCATTTGGGGCAAGAAGGTGGTGATAGATGCCGGAGATTCTCAGAGTTTGCAAGCCGGTCAGATTGTGACGGCACGCAAACTGCGTGACGAGAACTCTATGCTGAAACGCCGTGACTTGAAACCGGTGGAAGTGCGTGACGCTGTGCCTGCAACTTCTACGCAGATTCTTCAAGGTATCACTCGTGCCGCGTTGCAGACTTCAAGCTTTATGTCGGCTGCTTCTTTCCAGGAGACGACGAAGGTGCTGAACGAGGCTGCCATCAATGGAAAGGTGGACCGTCTGGAAGGTATGAAGGAGAATGTCATCTGCGGTCACTTGATTCCTGCCGGTACCGGACAGCGTGAGTTCGAGAAGATTATCGTCGGTTCCAAAGAAGAATACGACCGTATGCTTGCCAACAAGAAGACGGTACTCGACTATGCAGTAGACGAGAAAGTAGAGGGATAACCGATACGACATCAATCATATTAAATAGAGAGAGGGAATATCCAATAACGGGGTATTCCCTCTCTTTATTTATACTGACGTGAGTTCGATATAAGCGATAGCCCAAGGCCGCATGTGTGAATTGCTTATATCGAACTCACGTTAAAATAGAGGAGTCATCCGCCTAATTGTAAATAAAGATGGAGAATGCCAAAAACACTTGAACTAAGTGTTTTTGATTCTAAAATAAGATGTACCTTTGTTGCAGACAACGTCTTCCTTATAATACTATTATGAAGAAACTGCTGCTTTTACTCTTTGTGCTATCTATCCCTTTCCTATGTCCGGCACAGGAAGGACGAGTGATTTTAGGTGATGAACAGACCTCTGAGTATTTTCCCATCCTGAAAGGCAAGCGGATTGCAATATTCTCTAACCATACGGGTATGGTAGGGGAGAAGCACCTGCTGGACCTCCTGCTGGAGAACCGGTTTGATGTAGTAGCCATCTTCTCACCCGAACACGGCTTCAGGGGAGATGCCGATGCCGGCGAACATGTGTCCAGCTCGGTAGACAAGAAGACAGGAGTACCTATTCTCTCACTTTATGACGGAAAATTGGGTAAGCCGAGCGAAGCGTCCATGCGTAAGTTCGATTTGCTGATAGTCGACATTCAGGACGTAGGTCTGAGGTTTTATACCTACTATGCCTCCATGTGCCGGTTGATGGACGCTTGTGCGGAATATCACCGCAAGGTGCTGATATTGGACCGCCCCAACCCGAACGGGCACTATGTGGACGGACCGATACTGGACATGAAATATAAATCCGCTGTGGGCTGGCTGCCGATTCCCGTGGTGCATGGCATGACGCTGGGCGAACTTGCCCGGATGGTGAACGGCGAGCGCTGGTTGCCTGCCTCGCGTGTGTGCGACCTCACCGTCATTCCCTGCCGGAACTACACCCACCGGACCCTGTATAGGCTGCCGATTCCTCCCTCGCCCAACTTGCCGGACATGAAGTCCGTCTACCTGTATCCTTCTACCTGCTACTTCGAGGCTACTCCGGTCAGCCTGGGTCGAGGAACCGATCTGCCCTTCCAGGTGTACGGGCATCCCAATATGACGGGCTACAGTTACAGCTTCACGCCGCGTAGTCTGCCTGGTGCCAAGAATCCGCCCCAGCTCAACAAGCTTTGCCACGGCGTGAACCTGAGCCGTCTGAGCGACGAAGAAATCTGGAGACGAGGCATCGACCTGAGCTACGTGATAGACGCGTACCGGAACCTGAACATGGGCGACCGCTTCTTCCGTCCCTTCTTCGAACGGCTGATAGGCACGGACTATGTGCGCAAGATGATAGAAGAGGGAAAGAACGCCAACGAAATCAAGGCCAGATGGAAAGATGACGTGGAGAAGTTCAAGATACAGCGCAAGCCCTACCTGCTCTACGAGGACAATGAAGAATAATGAATATAAATCCCCCAGCTCCATGACCGGGCTGGACCAGGACATGATGCAGCGCAACCTGAGCAGCAAGAATATCAGGGATGCACAGAAGAACATGATGGAGAGGTGGGACTTTTGAAAATTAGGGATTGAGAATTAAAAGATAGATAGCATGAGCACAATCAGTTGCTTCCTTCCTTATGTAGGAAAAGAACAGATAGAAAAGACCATAGACCACTTGCAGGCTACAGGGCTTGTAGAAGAAATAGGGTTGATAACCACGGACAGCGCCGCCGAGCCTCTTCCGGGCTGCACGCTGCTGCCGGCCGATGTGCCCTTCAGCAGTGCGACGCTCAGAGCCGTTGCCGAGGCTGCCAAGGGAGAGTACACGCTACTCTACACCAAAGAGACCACCCTCGAAATGGGCATGTTCGCCCTGGAGCGCATGATGCACATTGCCCGAGACTCCCAAGCCGGCATGGTGTATGCCGACCACTACCAGATAGCGGACGGCAAACAGACTCAGGCGCCGGTCATCGACTACCAGTTCGGCTCTTTGCGAGATGACTTTGATTTCGGTTCCGTGCTCCTTTTCCACACCGAGCGGCTGAAGGAGGCGGCCGGACGCATGAAGGCCGACTATCGTTTTGCCGGACTCTACGACCTGCGCCTGAAGCTGAGCCAGCAGGCTCCCTTGGTGCACATCAACGAGTACCTCTATAGCGAGGTGCAGACCGACACGCGCAAGAGCGGCGAGAAGATTTTCGACTACGTGGACCCGAGGAATCGCGACCGCCAGGTGGAGATGGAAAAGGCGTGCACAGAACACCTGAAGGAGATAGGCGGCTATCTGGCACCGGAGTTCAGCCCGATTGAGTTTGCTGCCGGCGACTTCGAGTACGAGGCTTCGGTCATCATCCCCGTGCGCAACCGCGTCCGCACCATCCGTGATGCCATCCGTTCGGTGCTGCGCCAGCAGGCCGACTTCCGGTACAACCTCATCGTCATCGACAACCATTCCACTGACGGCACCACCGAGGCCATCGACGAGTTCAAGGCCGACGAACGCCTTATCCACCTCGTCCCCGAGCGCAACGACCTGGGCATCGGCGGTTGCTGGAACCTGGGTGTGCACCACCCCCGTTGCGGCAAGTTTGCCATCCAGCTGGACAGCGACGACGTGTACAAAGATGAACACACGCTGGCCGTCATGGTGCGTGCCTTCTACGAGCAGAACTGCGCCATGGTGGTAGGCACCTACCAGATGACCGACTTCCACCTGAACCCCATCCCCCCGGGCATCATCGACCATCGGGAGTGGACACCGGAAAACGGCCGGAACAATGCCCTCCGCATCAACGGACTGGGTGCTCCGCGTGCCTTCTACACTCCGGTGCTGCGCGAAGTGAAGGTGCCCAACACCAGCTATGGCGAGGACTATGCGTTAGGACTGAATTTCTCCCGGCATTACCAGATAGGGCGTGTATACGATGTGGTCTACCTCTGCCGCCGCTGGGACGATAACTCTGATGCCTCGCTGGATATTGTCAAGATGAATAGTCACAACCTCTACAAGGACCGTATCCGTACCTGGGAACTCCGGGCGAGAATCGCGTTGAACGAGGGGAGAGGGGATAAGTAGACGAGTTTACTGATGCTGAAAATAAATCGTTGATAAACAGCTGTTTATATGCGCTCTCACAGACACTGGTGTTTGTCCTGACAGAGGCCAGTGTCTGAGAAGACAGACACAAGTGTTTGTCACGACAAAGGCCAGTGTTTGAGAAGACAAACACTATTGTTTATCAAGTTGCTTAAAATCAAAATATTACAGAAACTTATGAACCTAACGATACACAATCTTCTGGCCGAACAACTGACTGCCTGGCCCACGGCACGCGACAACTACGCCGCCCTCTCCGGCGTGCACGTAAAAGAGCTGGACGTCGACGGCATCCCCTACCGGGTGCAGTTCAATCCGGCACGCATCGTCTCCTCCGGTGCCAAGGTGGATGCCTGGTCCATCCGCGAGCGGAAGTGTTTCCTCTGTCCGGCCCATCTGCCTCCGGAGCAGAAGGGCATTCCTTTCGGCGAGCATTACCGCATTCTGGTGAATCCGTTCCCCATCTTCCCCCGTCACCTGACGATACCGGAGGTGGAGCACGTTCCTCAGCGCATCGCCTCCCGTTTTGCGGACATGCTGGAGCTGGCACGGGTACTGACGGAGTACACCGTCTTCTACAACGGCCCCCGGTGTGGCGCCTCCGCCCCCGACCATGCCCACTTCCAGGCCGGCAACAAGGGCTTTATGCCCATCGAGCAGACGTGGCGCGGACGGGTGGCCGGCAAGGTGGCCGATTACGGGCAAGCCACGCTGTGGTATTTGGACGATGTGCCCCGTGCCACGTTGGTCATCGAGTCCGCCTCACAGAAAGATGCCGCCTGCCTGTTCGGCATCGTCTACCGCTCCTTGCCTCTAAAGCCCGATGAAGAGGAGCCGATGCTGAACCTGCTGGCTCTGTACGAAGCCGACCGCTGGCTGGTCTTCGTCTTTCCCCGGGCGAAGCACCGCCCTGCCTGCTACACGGCCGAGGGCGACGCCCATCTGCTTTGCAGTCCGGCCTCCGTGGACTTAGGCGGTGTTTTCATTACCCCTGTAGAGAAGGATTTCCAGAAGATTACTGCCGTCGATGTGGCCCGGATACTTGGCGAAGTGTGTCTCTCCGCCGCCGACTTCCGGGAGGTGCGGCAACGCATTAAGAACGAATTACAGTCAACCGAAAAGAAATAGCCTTATGAAAGAGCCCCAAGTACGCGTAGGCATCCTGTCCGCACCTCAGATAAAGTTCGACCTTCCCACCCCTTACCTGATGTGGGGAGATTATAGCAGCGGAGTAGTCACCTACCACAAGATAGTCAGCGGTCCGCAAACCGTGAGTTACGAGTATGGCAAGATACTATGGAACGGCCGTAAGTTCGAGCATCTTCGCTTTGAGCCTGTCGATGAATCGGCTTTCTTTGAGTTGAAGGATGTCACCATCGGCATCGGCTTCCACTGGGAGCGCAAGGAGAACCAGCGTTTTCAGGGTGTCCTGAAGTTTGTACCGGACAATGGAAAACTGATAGCCGTCAACGTTATCCGCGTGGAAGAGTATCTGACCAGCGTTATCTCCAGCGAGATGAGTGCCAACGCTTCGCTGGAACTGCTGAAGGCGCATGCGGTGATTTCGAGGAGTTGGGTGCTGAGCCAATCCTGCCTCTCCCCCGGCCCCTCCCCCGTAGAGAGGGGGACGGATACTCCGGGTGATGGCCTCCGCTGGTACAACCGCGACTCCCACCACCTCTTCGACGTCTGCGCCGACGACCACTGCCAGCGCTACCAGGGAATCACCCGTGCCTCCACCGACCTCGTGAAGCAAGCCGTTGCCGCCACCCGTGGCCAGGTGCTGCAATACGGTGGCAAGATTTGCGATGCCCGTTACTCCAAGTGTTGCGGCGGTGCCCTCGAAGAGTTCCAGTACTGTTGGGAAGACACGCCCCATCCTTATCTCCGGAAACAACGCGACTTCCGCGTCTTCCACCCCAATAGCTGCGACCTGAGTTCCGAGGCCATTCGCTCCGGCAATGCTCTGCCCGAACTGCCCGACCTGACCGACGAGCAGGAAGCCACTCGCTGGATACGCACCACTCCTCCGGCCTTCTGTCACACCACTGACAAGCGCATCCTCTCGCAAGTGCTCAACCACTACGACCAAGAGACCACCGATTTCTACCGCTGGAAGGTGGAATATACCCAGAACGAACTCTCCGCTCTGATAAAAGAGCGTTCCGGCATCGACTACGGACAAATCGTCGACCTCATCCCCGTGGCCCGTGGCACCAGCGGCCGCATCTGGAAGCTGAAAATCGTGGGTACCCGACGCACGCTCACCATCGGCAAGGAGCTGGAAATACGCCGCACGCTCTCCGCCTCCCACCTCTATAGCTCCGCCTTTGTGGTGGAGAAGGAGGGCAGCCTGCCCGTAGAAGAGGCGGCGGATGAAGCCGTTGCAACGACCGTCCCGGCACGCTTCGTCCTCATCGGTGCCGGCTGGGGACATGGCGTGGGACTCTGCCAGATAGGTGCCGCCGTCATGGGCGAGCAAGGCTATAAGTACGATGCCATACTGCTGCACTACTACAACGGTGCGAGCATCGTCTCTCTGTATGAATAAACGAACTGATAAATCTCCCCTGTATCATGAAACACATCAAGAACATATCGCCTTGGGCATGGGTACCCACCTTGTATTTCGCACAAGGCATTCCCTACTTCATTGTCAACAACATCTCCGTACTGATGTTTGCCAAGATGGGCGTGCCCAACGGAGAGATGGCCCTGTTCACCAGTCTGCTCTATCTTCCCTGGACCATCAAACCCTTCTGGAGCCCCTTTGTCGACATCATCAAGACCAAGCGCTGGTGGGTAGTCTCCATGCAGATGCTCATGTCGATAGCCTTCATACTGTTGGCACTGACTATCCCTCATCCGGATGAGTCCACCATAGCCGCCGGTACCACCCCCATCAGCCTGTTCACCGTCACGCTGATGCTGTTCATCGTCACCGCCTTTGCCTCCGCCACCCACGACATTGCAGCCGACGGCTTCTACATGCTGGCGTTGCGGCAGGGGCAGCAGGCCGAGTTCGTGGGTATCCGGAGCACCTTCTACCGTCTGGCCTCCATCTTCGGACAAGGCGTACTGGTGGCCATTGCCGGTGCTATCGAGTTGAGGTACAATAATATCCCACTCTCGTGGACCATCACTCTGCTGGTTACTGCCGTCCTGTTCAGCCTTGTAACCTTCTACCACCTCTTTGCTATCCCCCAACCAACCTCCGACAGGTCGGTTCTGGAACCGGGAACAGTTACCGTAGGCATCATCCTCAAGGAGTTCGGTCGTACCTTTGCCACCTACTTCACCAAGCCGGGGGCGTTGTTCGCCATCATATTCATGCTGCTCTACCGCTTGCCCGAGGCATTCCTCATCAAGATGTGCATACCCTTCCTGATAGCCTCCAAGGAGTCGGGCGGACTGGAACTCTCGACGGCCGAAGTCGGCATCGTTTACGGCACCATCGGGGTCATCTCCCTCACCGTGGGCGGCATTCTGGGCGGACTGTTCGCATCGCGCTTCGGGCTGAAGAAGTCCATCTGGTGGATGGCAGGTTGCCTGACGTTGCCCTGCCTGACGTTTGTCTATCTGGCCATCGCCCAGCCCGGCAATCTGCTGGCCATCTCCGCAGCCATTGCCATTGAGCAGTTCGGCTATGGCTTCGGCTTCACCGCCTATATGCTCTATATGATGTACTTTTCCGAGGGCGAGTTCAAGACCTCACACTATGCCATCTGCACTGCCTTCATGGCGCTGAGCATGATGATTCCGGGCATGTTTGCCGGGTACATCCAGGAAGCCGTCGGATATACCGATTTCTTCTGGATGGTCATAATATGTTGTATAGCCACTGTAGCCGTCACCTTTTTTGCCGATAGAAGAATAGCCCCGGGATATGGAAAAAAGTAATTGATTTATTAACTTAACACAATATGATAATGAACAGTACTAAAAAAGTAAGCAAGCGCATCCTTGCGCTCGACATCCTTCGCGGTGTCACCATTGCAGGTATGATTATGGTAAACAATCCCGGTTCGTGGGGACACATCTATGCTCCCTTGCGACATGCGAAGTGGAACGGGCTGACCCCTACAGATCTTATCTTTCCCTTCTTCATGTTCATCATGGGAATCTCCACGTACATCTCGCTGCGGAAGTACAACTTTGAGTTCAGCCGCGATGCCGGCCTGAAGATACTGAAGCGCACGGTCGTCATCTTCCTTGTCGGCCTGTTTCTCGGCTGGTTCTCAAGTTTCTGTTACTACTGGGCCTATGCTCCGGATGACCTCAGCTTCGGAGAGAACCTGTGGGCCTCCGTCTGGACCTTCGACCGCATCCGTATTCTGGGCGTCATGCAGCGGTTGGCCCTCTGTTACGGAGCCACTTCCATTCTGGCACTGACGATGAAACACAAGCATATTCCTTACCTGATAGCCGGTCTGCTGATAGGTTACTTCGTCATGCTGCTGTGCGGCAACGGTTTTGCCTATGACGAGACGAACATTCTCTCCGTGGTGGACCACGCCCTCCTCACTTCTGAACACATGTACAAGGACAATGGTATTGACCCTGAGGGTCTGCTGAGCACCATTCCTGCCATCGCGCACGTGTTGCTGGGCTTCTGGGTAGGGCGGCTGATGCTGGACGGCAACAAGTCGGAAGACCGTGCTTCTTTCCTGAACTCGCAGCTTATTACCCTGTTCCTGGCAGGTGTTATCCTGACCTTCTCCGGTTTCCTGCTGAGCTACGGTTGTCCTATCAACAAGAAGATATGGTCGCCCACCTTTGTGCTGGCCACTTGCGGACTGGCTTCCAGTTTTCTGGCACTGCTCATCTGGGTAGTGGATGTGAAAGGCCATAAGAAGTGGAGTTTGTTTTTCGAGGCATTCGGGGTGAATCCTCTTTTCATGTATGTCCTGGGGACTGTGCTCAGTATCCTGTTCGGTTGCATCAGTTTTCCTTGGGACGAGGGCAGCATCAGCATACATGGACTCTTGTACCATAAAATCTGTATGCCTCTCTTTGGCGAGACGGCCGGTTCTCTGGCGTTTGCCCTGCTGTTTGTGGGCATCAACTGGTGCATCGGCTATCAACTGTACAAACGGAAAATCTATATTAAGATATGATTCTAATTGCAGATAGCGGTTCTACAAAGACCCAGTGGGGAGTGGCAGAGAATGGAGCGCTTCTCCAGCAGGTATTCACGAGAGGAACCAATCCTTTCTTTCAGTCGGAAGAGGAGATTGAGCATGAAATTGCGACGGTGCTCTTGCCGCAGCTGCAAACGGCCACGGTGGATGCCGTATATTTCTATGGTGCCGGATGCGTGTTTCCCGAGCAGATTGAGAGGATGCGTCGTGCCATTGCCCGGCATCTCCGTGTGCAGGGAGCGGTGGAGGTCGATACCGATATGTTGGCTGCCGCACGCGGTCTTTGCGGACACGAACCGGGCATTGCCTGTATCATGGGCACGGGTTCCAACTCCTGTTTGTATGACGGAGTGAATATAGTCGCTAATGTATCTCCCCTGGGCTTTATCCTGGGGGATGAGGGCGGCGGCGCTTACTTGGGCAAGTTGCTGGTGGGCGACCTTCTGAAGAACCAGATGACATCCGGGCTGAAAGAGAAATTCTTGAAGCAGTTCGACTTGACACCGGCCGATATCATCGACCGTGTCTACCGGAAGCCGTTCCCCAATCGTTTCCTGGCCAGTCTGTCTCCCTTCCTGGCACAGAATCTGGAGGAGCCTTGTGTGTATGCCTTGGTGCTGAATAGTTTTAAGGCTTTCCTGAAGCGTAACGTCATGCAGTATGAGAACTATCGGCAGGAGAAGGTGCACTTCGTCGGTTCGGTAGCATTTCATTATAAGGAAGTTCTGTCGGAAGCGGCCCGGGAAATGGGCGTTCGGCTGGGAAGGGTGGTCAAAAGCCCGATGGAGGGGTTGGTGAGGTATCATCAAGCCTCTCCCCTTTCCCCTCCCCTGTAGGGAGGGGAAAGGGGAGCTACATTGATGAAATTTGAATTTTTTACAGTTTGTCTGTCTTCAGGTTCGTCAGCACGGGTACTTTGACGGTGCTGATTTTCGTCTGTATCTTTTCGTTCAGCTGCTCGAAGATGACAATCTCGTTTGCTCCCTTCTTCAGCCATACGCCCGGTATGAACAGGGTCTGCTGGGGACCTACTTGCCAGTAACGGCCGATGTTGATGCCGTTGACGAAGACAATGCCTTTGCCCCAATCCTCCATGTTCAGGAAGGTATCGCCGGTCTCCTTCAGTGTGAAGGTGCCTTTGTAGACGGCCGGTTTGCCAGTCAGTGCCTTGCCTTCGGCCTCTACGATGGGGAAGACGGACTGGGCAGGCAGCTTGTCGAGCGCCGGAACTTCGCTCATGGGCAGTTTCACCATCTCCCATTCACCTTCGATGAAGTTGTCGTTAATCTTGACGGGCGAGATGATTCCCTTGTTGTTGTGCACAATTTCCGAACCATAGTTGATGCGTCCCATGTTCTCTACCAGAATCTCCAGATTGCTGTTGAAGGGGATGTCGATGTCCATGGAGTAGTTCTTGTTGTAGCGGTTCAGGTGGCCTACGAACTCACCGTCCACGTAGACAGTGGCGTAGTCGCGCAGTCCCTCGATGGTCAGCTTGCCGCTGATGGGCTGGTTGAAGTGGCGTCTGTAGAGCACGTAGCCGTAACCTTGGTTCAGCTCTTCGAAGGTCAGGGGGCGATTGTTCTGCACGGCTTCCTGCGTCTCGGCCACGGCCAGCAGGTCGGCCACTTGCTGCAACTGGATGGAAGGAATCTCAATCAGAGGGAAAGCCTTCGGGGCTGCAGGCAGGGAGTAGTCCACATACTTGCTGATGACGCTACGGATGGAGTCGAACTTGGGAGTCACCCAGCCGGCTTCGCTGATGGGCGCATCGTAGTCGTAGCTGGTCAGGTCGGGCTGGATGTCGTGCTTCTTGTCATAGTTGGCACCGCTGGTGAAGCCGAAGTTGGTACCGCCGTGCACCATGTAGTAGTTGAAGGATACATCGTTCTGCAAGTACTTCTCTGTCTGACGGGCGATGCTCGATGCAGATACTTGCGGATGCGGTTCGGCCCAGTGAGCCAGCCATCCGGGATAGAATTCGGCAACCATGTAGGGACCTTTGCCGCCGTTGTACTGGTTCACTACCTTCTTCAGGTTCTCTATGTTGTTCTCTCCGTTGGCTGTGGGCAGTGCGCCGGGCACACAGCCGCCCTCAAAGAGCCAGCTGCCATCGGAGGTGAACATGGGGACGTCGAATCCCACCTCTTTCAGTTGCTTGATGATTTTGGCGTTGTAGGCGCGGTGTTCTTCCAGCGTGATGTCCTTGCGCTGGGATACGTAGGAGCCGAACTCGTTTTCACCCTGCACCATGATGATGGGGCCGCCTTGGGTGATTTGCAGTTTGCCTACCTCCTTGTACAGCCGTTCCAGGTAGAGACGGGTGTATTTCAGGAACTGTTCGTTGTCGCGGCGCAGCTCCATGCCTTCCACGTTTTGCAGCCACCAGGGGTAGCCGCCGAATTCCCACTCGGCACATACGTAGGGACCGGGGCGGAGAATCACCATCAGCCACTCTTCGCCGGCCGTGCGGATGTATTCGGCCAGGTTGCGGTCGCCGGTGAAGTCCCATTTTCCGGGTTCCGGTTCATGGAGGTTCCAGAAGACGTAGGTGGCTACGGCATTCAGTCCCATGGCTTTCAGCATTTTCATGCGGTGGCGCCAGTACTGGTGGGGAATGCGTGCATAGTGCATCTCGCCCGAGATGATTCGTGTGGCTTTTCCATCGTAGACGAACTGTCCGTCCTTGATTTCAAAACGATGTTTGTTGTCGGCCTGCACAAAGGAGGTGAAAAGCATGCCGAGCAGCAGAGATAGAATGATACTTTTTTTCATGGTTCTTTGTTTTTTAGTTCTAAAGCATGGTCAAAGATAGGAATATTATTTCAAGTGCATACCTTCCCTTGCTTAAAAAAAAATGATAGTCAAGGGGATATAATAAACAACGAGCGGATGAGGCGGACCTGTCAAGAAATCCGCTTCATCCGCCCGAGGGGAACTTATTACTCCACAATGCTTTCCAGCACTAAGTCGAAGGTCAGTGCCGAATATCCGAGAATGTCATCCTGGCCGCTGGCACCATAGGCGCTCTGCCAAGGGATGTAGACCATCCAGCGTTCGCCTGTCCGCATGAGCTGCAAGGCAGCTATCCATCCGGTGATGACGCCGGAAACGCCAAAAGAAATGGGAGAGTCGAAAGCCGTCGGACCTTTCAACGCATCTAGGGGGATGTGGGTATCCAAGGCACCATATCCGTCAAAGTTTCCGTCGAATTCATCGCCGGTAATCAGCGTCCCGTGGTAGAAGGTGCTCACCGTAGAGTGGTATCCCGTGTACATCGGGCGTTCTCCCGTCTCGTTCTTCACCAACTTCTTGCAATAGATGTATTGGTTGCTTGCAGTGGTACCGGCAGTGGTCTGTATGGCATACAGCTTTCCCAGCTCCATGGCATCGGCCTGTTCTGCTGTGATGACGTAGTTTGCACCTGTCAGGTTTTTCAGCGAGTCGGCGAATGCTTCGTTGCGTTCTCTCCAGTTATCATATTTCCCGACCTCTTCCACCTCTTCGCAAGAGGCGAAAGCACCTGCCAGCAACAGCAGGAAAGGCAAAAACATAAGGGATATTCTTTTCATTCAGTCCAAATGGTTATAATGAGTTGTTGGTTTTCCTATTGCAACGTCTTCAGCAGCGACGTGATGCTGACGCGGTCGGCAATGATGTTGTTCAGATCGGCGATAGCCACGCGCTCCTGTTGCATGGTGTCGCGGTTGCGCAGCGTCACGCAGTTGTCCTCCAGCGTCTGGTGGTCCACGGTGACGCAGTAGGGCGTACCGATGGCATCCTGGCGGCGGTAGCGCTTGCCGATGGAGTCTTTCTCGTCATACTGGCAGTGGAAGTGGAACTTCAGGCTGTCGATGATTTCGCGTGCCTTTTCGGGCAGACCGTCTTTCTTCACCAGCGGCATCACGGCCAGCTTCACGGGAGCCAAGGCGGCAGGCAACTTCAGCACTACGCGGCTTTCTCCGTTTTCCAGTTGCTCTTCGCAATAGGAAGCAGACATGATGCTGAGGAACATACGGTCCACACCGATGGAGGTCTCGATAACATACGGTGTGTAGCTTTCGTTGCTTTCGGGGTCGAAGTACTTGATGTTCTTGCCGGAGAACTTCTCATGCTGAGAGAGGTCGAAGTTGGTGCGGCTGTGGATGCCTTCCACCTCCTTGAAGCCGAAGGGCATCAGGAACTCGATGTCGGTGGCGGCGTTGGCGTAGTGGGCCAGTTTCTCGTGGTCGTGGTAGCGGTAGTGGTCGTCGCCGAAGCCCAGGGCTTTGTGC
>CAMWRY010000017.1 GCA_947176775.1 uncultured Bacteroides sp. | reverse complement strand
GGCTGTTTCGCCTCTTCCGGGGAAACGGGACACCATCCGGACATTGCCGATAGCCGGACACCACGCCACCACAACCCGCAGCGTCCATAAAGGAAGGGTACCTGCCACTATCAGCCCGGCTATCCAACCGAAGGGGAAAAGGACTTCGGCACAATAGAGGTACACCGATCTCTTTCCTCCCATCTTCATGGCCAGCGTCTGAATCCGGGCACGGGCATCGGTACGGATATCGCGCGTATTGTTGGCATGGAGAATAGCCACCGTAATCAGTCCCACGGGCAAAGCTATCCACAAGACGTCCCAGTCTATAACGCCCGTAGCCGCATAGCAGGTGCCCAGCGTCGGCAAAAAAGCATACGCCAGAAAGATGACCGCATCACCCAGCGCCCGATACTTGAGCGGCGGATAGAGCAGCGAACAGAGGGCACCGCCCACACCGATATAAAGCAGCGGCAGTCCGGTACGTCCCAGCAGGCCAAGGCCGGCCACGAGTGCCACTGCCAGCAAACCCACCGACAAGCGGTATATCTCATGCGGAGCGAACATGCCTTCCGTCAGTGTCTTGGCGCCGAAAGTATCTTTCGCATCGACCTTATGCTTATAGTCAAAATAATCACTCCAGGTATTTCCGGCAGCGTGGAACACCACGATGTTCAGCAGTGCCCAAATACCGTTTACCCAATTTATCTCCTGTTTGTCCCAATACAGATATGCCAACGTCACCATTACCGGCATGGCCGAAGCAGGAAACGACCACGGACGCACAGCTATCATCCAGTCTCTAAAAGAATGTCTTTTCATCTATTATTTCTCATTTATTTGCGCGCAAAAGTACGAAATATCTTCGCTTTTGCGTAATTTCGCGCACAAGATTAAAAGGATACTTTATGATAAAAGCTCTGTTTTTCGACATCGACGGTACCTTGGTCAGCTTCAAGACGCACAAAATCCCCACTTCTACTCTCGAAGCACTGACTGCCGCCAAAGCCAAGGGGATACATATCTTTATCTCGACCGGGCGTCCACGCATCATCATCAACAACCTTTCCGCCTTACAGGAACGAAACCTGATAGACGGCTACATCACGATGAACGGCGCCTACTGCTTCGTGGAAGACACCGTCATCTACAAAAGCCCCATACCGACAGCGGAAGTAGATGCCCTAACCGCCTTCTGCCACGAGCGCAACATCCCCTGTATCCTGGTGGGCGAGCATGACATCTGTGTGAACCAGCCGGCGGAAATAGTCACCGAAATCTTCCACCGCCAGCTGAAAGTAGACCCCATCGAGAGCAAGCCCTACACCGCCAGCCATGCCGACAAGGAAATCTACCAGCTGACTCCCTTCCTCAATGCCGAAGAGGAGCAGATTATCCAGCCTGCCGTCCCCCATTGCGAGATGGGCCGCTGGCATCCTGCCTTCGTCGACGTGACGGCACGTGGAAACACCAAGCAGCAGGGCATCGACCAGATTATCCGCCACTTCGGCATCAAGCTGGAAGAGACCATGGCCTTCGGCGACGGAGGAAATGATATCAGCATGCTGCGCCATGCCGGCATCGGGGTAGCCATGGGCAATGCCAACGACGATGTGAAGGCCGCCGCCAACTACGTGACCACCAGCGTGGACGAGGATGGCATAGCCCATGCCCTGAAACAGTTCACCATTATAGAATAGATAATTCCTCTTCAATTTTTAACCCTCTAATTCTTTAATTTTTAATTGGCTTTCGTCCCCGACACCCAAAACAAAGAGTTTCAAGATGCCTTGAACCTCATCCAGTACACCCGTCAGTCCGTATTCCTGACGGGCAAGGCCGGTACGGGTAAATCTACCTTCCTGCGGTACATCTGCGAGAACACCAAGAAGAAGCACGTCGTTCTTGCCCCTACGGGCATCGCCGCCATCAATGCCGGAGGCAGCACGATGCACAGCTTCTTCAAACTGCCCTTCTACCCCCTGCTGCCCGATGACCCGAACTTCAGTCTGCAACGGGGACGCATCCACGAGTTCTTCAAATACACCAAGCCCCACCGCAAGCTGCTGGAAGAACTGGAACTGGTCATCATCGACGAGATTTCCATGGTGCGTGCCGACATCATTGATGCCGTGGACCGCATCCTGCGCGTCTATTCCCGAAACCTGCGCGAGCCTTTCGGCGGCAAACAGCTATTGCTGGTGGGCGACGTGTTCCAATTAGAACCGGTGGTAAAGGGGGACGAGCGAGAGATACTGAACCGCTTCTACCCCACCCCCTACTTCTTCTCGGCAAGGGTGTTCGGTCAGATTGACCTGGTATCCATCGAACTGCAAAAAGTCTACCGGCAGACGGACAGCCGGTTCATCCAAGTGCTGGATCACATCCGCAACAACACCGTCGGCGCCACCGACCTGCAACTGCTCAACACCCGTTACGGCACCCGGATAGAGCAATCGGAAGCCGACATGTACATCACCCTTGCCACCCGGCGCGACCAGGTGGACTACATCAACGAACGAAAGCTGGCGGCGCTTCCCGGTGAACCGGTCACCTTCCATGGAGAGGTCACAGGCGATTTCCCCGAGAGCAGCCTCCCCACCTCGCAAGAGCTGGTGCTGAAACCAGGCGCGCAAATCATCTTCATCAAGAACGACTTCGACCGCCGCTGGGTGAACGGCACCATCGGCGTAGTCAGCGGATTCGATCCCATCGAAGAGACCCTCTACGTCATTACCGACGACGGCAAGGAGTGTGACGTGAAACGGGAATCGTGGCGCAACATCCGCTACAAGTACAACGAGGAGAAAAAGCAGATTGAAGAAGAGGAGCTAGGCACTTTCACCCAGTATCCCGTGCGCCTGGCATGGGCCATCACGGTCCACAAGAGCCAGGGACTGACGTTCAGCCGGGTGGTCATCGACTTCACCGGCGGCGTGTTTGCCGGCGGACAGACCTACGTGGCGCTCAGCCGCTGTACCTCGTTGGAGGGCATCCAACTGAAAAAGCCCATCAGCCGTGCCGATGTCTTTGTCCGTCCGGAGATAGTCAACTTCTCCGAACGCTTCAACAACCGCGCCGCCATCGACCGCGCCTTGAAGCAGGCACAGGCTGATGTGCAATACGTTGCCGCCGCCAAAGCCTTCGACAAGGGGGACTTCGACACCTTCCTGAACGAGTTCTTCAAAGCCATCCACTCCCGTTACGACATCGAAAAACCCAACGTACAGCGCCTCATCCGCCGCAAGTTGAACGTCATCAACCGCTTGAAGGAAGAGAACCGCGCCCTGAAACAAGCCGCCCTGGAGAAGGAGAAAGCCCTCGTGAAGTATGCACGCGAATACATCATCATGGGTGACGAGTGTCTGAAGCACGGCATGAAGGAGGCAGCGATGAAGAACTACGAGAAGGCCGTCACCCTCTGCCCCAAGTTCAAGGAGGCGTGGAAGAAGATAAAGAAGCTGGAGAAGGAGATGCTGAAAAGGTAAATCTACATACAACTTTCATCCTCTGCTTTTGCACAACTTTGAATTAAATGTATAACTTTGCATATACCTTAAAAAACAAAGGCCCCAAACTATAGAATCATACGACATGAGGATAGAAACATTATCAGTCAGGAATCTTCGTCTTTATGGTGATGAAGTTCAAACGATAGAATTTGACAGGACAAAGAAAGTTACTGTACTTTTAGGTGATAACGGCGCAGGCAAAACGGCGTTGCTCTATGGCTGTTCTGTCCTGCTCAGCCAATTCTACAAACATTTCCCCAGTTGTTCGGCAAGGAATTTTTCGGATGAGGATGTTAGAATCGTTTCAAACAGCAAGAGAGCGGACTATCTATATATGGGAGCCAAATTGGTGCCAAGCATTCCGGAAGTCACAGAATACATGCCGCTTGATTCCATCGAGAATAGAGAACAAATCGTTGTCAACCTGTACAAAAAAGGCAATAATACGAAGACAACTCCCTCATCAGAATTGAAAACAATATCTGAGTACTCGCTCAAGATGAAATCGAAAATAGACAACAGCGAAGAGGTTTCCCTTCCCATTATTGCTTATTATGGTACAGAACGAGGGCAGATAAAACCTGTCGAACGTCGTCGGAATTTCAATGAGGTCTTTCCAAGATGGGATATTTATAAAGCCGATTCTTTGGAGTCTGCCACAGACTTCAAACGTTTCTTTACGTGGTTTGAGCGTAATGAAGACTTAGAGCGAAGAGAACAATTACGTCAATTAAAGCAAACAGGTACAAGTAGTTACAGTTCTTTTGTCCTTGATGCAGTCAGAACTGCATTAAACAAACTTTTCCCCGATTACCTGAAAAACCCAAGGGTAGAGACTTCGCCTCTGCGGTTTGTCATGGATGATATATCCAATCTGGAGAATCCAATAGAGCAAAGATTGGAACGGATGAGCGATGGCTACCGTATAACCATAGCCTTGGTAGCAGACATCGCAGCCAGACTGGCAGAGGCAAATCCGTCGCGTGAGGCTTCCGGTTTAGAAAATCCCCTGGATGCCAATGGCATTGTGATGATAGATGAAATAGACCTACACCTGCATCCAAAACTACAAAGAGAAATCCTTCACAGACTGACAGAGATATTCCCTAACGTGCAGTTCATTGTCAGCACCCATAGCCCAAACGTCGTTATCGGAGCATTGAACCTTGTACAGGTAATCAAATTGAATCATGGCATAATTGAATCGGACATCAATGTTTCCAATTACGATAAATATGATGTAAGCCTACTTTTGCTTAGCGACCTATTTGAATTGGATAACGTAAGAACCACAAAGTTCAAAGAGCTTGAAGACCGCGAGGAAGCATTATTGAACAAGAGTAATCTCACTCCTGATGAACTCTTGGAACTAAAAAGCATTGTACGCGAAATGAGAACTTACGGTTATGCTGACGGGAAGGAAGAGGAAGAATAAACTATGATACAGCTAACTAAAAATCCGATTATTCCTGCAACATTGCAAAGTGATGCGGTCTCTGATGAACTGGAGAAATTGCAGGCCATAGTCGATAATGGAGGTCAACCAACATACAAAGATTTCAAGTCAAATCTTTATGGTTCAGACGATGTTCGCACTCAATTGCTGAATGACCAGCATGAGAAATGTATATTTTGCGAATGCACCTTGCTGGATAAAGAGGGTGGCGAGGTGGAACATTTCAGGCCCAAGACCGGATGCAGACAAAATGACTCAAAAGGGAACACCGTAAAACCGGCATACCATCAACAAGCGTATGACTGGAATAATCTATCATTATCTTGCCATGCTTGTAACAGACGGAAAAGCACGTTTTTTCCTTTAGAAAATCCTGCTGACAGATTCAATATGAAAGCCGAAATACCTTTATTAATCAATCCGTATCAAGAAAACCCTGCTGATTATATAGAATTTAGACAAGCAAAGCTATTCCCTCATACCGATGTTGATGGTTCCAAGGACGAAAAAGGACATCTTACCATCAAATACTTAGGCTTGAACAGAAAAGACCTTGTTGAAAAAAGAAGAAGAGCCTTGAACAAGTTTATAAATGCCATGAATAGGCAGAACCTATCATTTGACCAATTCTTACAGCAAGAAGTACAAGACGAAATCAATGATGGAAGGCCAGCAGAAAGTATCGAACATTATGGAATGTTCGTCAATCAGAAATATAAATTCTGATGGGCTTTAAACAAATATGAATATGCCGTCACAATTCAATTCATATATCGACAACATCGACACCGACTTTGGGAGGCTCCTTACTTATATGGGTATTCTACGTGATGGCAACAGATAAATGCGTCAGTTCCCGGACAAACTAAGTCCTTTAGTTTAATTTAACGAGGAATATTAGTTTGCAAACTAAAATAATTAGTTCTTTGCGGAAAACAAAAGAAAGATTATGAAAAGACTGACTGCCAAAGAAGAAATCATAGGCTTTTTCATTGTACTTTTATCTTGCTCACCTTTTTTATTCGCACAGAAGGCACAGATAAAGACGGGCTATGACTATGAAATAAACATGGGCGACCAAGCTCGGAAAGATGACTATATCCTACTGAGCGACCGGCAACAATTGATGTCCTACAATCCGACAGCATTGCGGATGGACATTAACTCAAAGAAAACGGATTATCCTCGTGCAGAGGTCAAGGTGAGCTACAACTATCATAAGAAATCTTTTAGGGGCTCAGACGGTGTCGTCGAGAGGGATATCCCCTTCGTGCTGCTTGCCAATCCTACGGCATCAAAGTTCTTCTGCCGCGCAACCGAGTACAAAGACTCACTGCAATCGACGCCTTCCGGGAAAGCGCTTAACGACCAGATGCTTCACGCTGCCATAATAAAATACATCGACTCAAAGGATCGCTCCGCGATGGACGGCGTGACCTATCGAACCCAGTTGTACGTATTCAAGTCGAAGACCGACCATGAATATCAAGTCTATGACTATGTGGGCATGACAGGGAACTTCTATTACCGGGATTCATTGGATGAAATACCTTGGAGTATCGCCGATTCCACCAAAGTGATTCTTGGATATGAGTGCATCATGGCGACAGCCGATTATCACGGACGCCAATGGACTGCATGGTTTACTCCCGAAATCCCGATTCAGGATGGCCCGTGGAAACTCCAGGGGTTACCGGGCTTGATTCTTGAAGCGTCGGAACCATCAGGCCAGCATCATTTCGTTGCCAACGGGCTGGAAGCAAGTAATGAAGCTATGGTGCCAGTCTATACCCCGGAGCGCTATGACAAAAGCACACGCTTTGAGATGCTCAGAATGGAGCGCAATGCGCGGAATAACGGCAATGCCATGATAAAGGCCCAGATAGACCTGGACCTCGGCCCTGACGCCCCCATGACGGAGCAGTCCCGTATATACGACTTTCTTGAAACCGATTACCATTAAACTCCTAAAAGAAACCCATTATCCACACGAATTATGAAACGACTTATCACCTGCCTGTTCTGTGTGCTTGTCGCTTTCGGTGCAATGGCCCAGGTCAATGTGTCGGGTACGGTTATCGACAAGGAGAGCAACGAGCCGCTAACCAGTGCATCGACCATCATCAAGGGAGCCGACGGCAAAATCAAGAAATATGCCATCACGAAGAGTGACGGCAGCTTTGCCATGTCTCTGCCATCGGTAGCAGGTGGCCGGCTGGAGGTGTCGATGATGGGGTTTGCCAAGAAATCGATTTCGCTCGACAGCGTCTCGTTTCCGCTGACCGTAGCGCTGGAACCCAGCACGATTCAGCTGAAAGAAGTGACGGTAAAGTCCGACCGCATCCGTGAGCAAGGCGACACGATATCCTATTATGTGGGCAGCTTCGCGCAGGCGCAAGACCGTTCCATCGGCGACGTGCTCCGGCGCATGCCGGGTATCCATGTGGAGAGTTCCGGCAAAATCCAGTATCAGGGCGAGGACATCAACAAATTCTACATCGAAGGCTCCGACCTGCTCGGAGGCAAATATGGCATCGCTACCAACGGCATCAGCCATGAGGATGTGGGCGCGGTAGAAATCATGGAAAACCACCAGCCGATGCAGGTGCTGTCGGGCATCTCCTTCTCCGACAAGGCGGCCATCAACCTCAAACTGAAAAACAAGACAAAGGCAACATGGACTCTCCACGGCGATGCCGGAGGCGGTTACTCCAGACAGCCCGAAGGGACGATATGGGACAGCGAACTGTTTGCAATGGCGGTAATGCCGAATTTCCAGAACATCACGACATTCAAGACCAATAACATCGGAGAGAACCTGTCGGCACAAGCCACGGACTTCTTTGCCTCACGCCGGGGAACCGCCCTCAGCCGGTATGTCGGTGTATCGCTGCCCGGAGTACCCAACCGCAGCCAGAAGCGGACACTGTTCAACCGCTCGGCACTGGCATCCACCAATGCCCTCTGGAAACTCGGACACGGCGAGTTCAAGTCGCAGTTCGACTACTCGTTCAACCGCGTTACGGCAGAAGCGGCGAACATCACCACCTACTTCCTCAACGACGGCAACCGCATTGTAGCCGAAAACCGCAACGGCATAGACCGCTCACACGCCTTGTCGGGCAAGTTCATCTACGAGCTTAACCAAAAGAGGGCGTTCATCAACAACACGCTGAAAACCAACATCGACTGGGACAATGTGCGCCTCGGTGTGACCGGCTCGCTGCCCAACAACCAGACGGCATCGCTCCCGGACTACTATGTGGACAACGACTTCAAACTTATCAGGCGTTTCAAAGGAAAACACCTCATTACCTTCACCAGCAAGAACGAATGGGAATCCATGCCGCAGACACTTTCCGTCTTGATGGATGACGGCCTTCTGCGCCAGCACGTCAAAGACCATGCTTTCCATACCCACGAAAGCGCAGCCTACGCCTTCTCGGTAAAAGGCATCACTATCAGCCTGGAGGGAGGCGTAAAAGGATATTTCCGCACCCTCGACACCAAGTTGCCGGAAATGCCCGAAGCCATACCGGGCGAAACGACCAATGTATTGAACACCAATTATCTGACCCTGTACGCCACTCCCCAATTCGAGTATTGGGTGAAGCGTGTCAACTTCACGCTGAACGCTCCGGTGAGCTTCTCTCACTACACCTTCGACAAGGCGATTGCCAACCGCAGCGAGGTCTACTTCTCGCCGTCGCTGAGCATGAACTGGAAGCCCAACAACCGTTTTTCGATAGGTATGCACGGTGGCACAGGCCGTTCACCGATGAACCTGAGCCTCATCCAACCCGGATATGTGATGACAAACTACCGTTCGTTCCGCCGGGGCGTCGATGACTTCTACAACTCCACATCGCAGAACTTGTCTGCCAATATCTCTTACAAGCACACCCGGCGCGGACTGTTTGCCAACGGTATGGTCATGCAGTCGTGGAGCCACCATCCCTACACGCTTGCCCAGCAGCTTTACGGCGATTACGTGGTCTACTCCTACACCCCGGCCAAGAGCAACGGGCAGATGCTGATGGCAAGCGGAAACATCGGCAAGACACTCGACTTCATGCGAGGCAGTGCCAACATCAACGGCTCGTTCAGCCGACATGAATCTCACCTCCTATCGGAAGACAATTCGGTCAACTCAGTCGGCACATCGTGGTCGGTCGGCACCAAAATCAACGGCGCACCGCTTCGCTGGCTCAGCTTCGACTACCGTTTCGACTTCTCGTCCAGCCGCATTTCCATGAACGATACAGATACCTCCTGGCTCGGCAGCCTAGAGAACGAACTTATACTCAACCTCATGCCGCACAAGAAATGGGAATGGCACATCAGTGGCGAACACTACCGCAACGAGCTTGCCGACAACCATTTCAAGAACGTGTTCCTGCTCGACACGAAAGTTATCTTCAAGCTCAACAAGCGGCTGGAGCTTTCCGCCTCATGGAACAACCTCTTCAATCAGCGCACTTACAACTACACCACTTATAATCAGCTCACCTCCTTCGAGAGCCAACGACAGCTCCGGGGGCGCGAGCTTCTAATCTCAATATCATTAAGGAAATGAAGAAAATACTATCCATCGTTATCGCCTCAGTAATAGCGATTTCACTATTTGCGCAAAAGGCACAGATAAAGGCAGGCTATAACTATCACTATTTTGACCCACGAGGTATAGAAAAGAACCATGATTTCATTCTTCTTGCCGGACAGAACTGCTCAAAATTCTATAACAGCCATTCCCAGTGGCTTGACTCAATCCGCTGCACGAAAGATGGCGAACAATGGCATAACCAGCAGGCATTGATTATGATAGGAGAACTGATGAATAAGTCCAGAGAAGAAAGAGAGTCCATCCTCAACAGTTCGCCGTTAGGCCATCCTGTAGACTTATATGTTGTCCGCGACAACCATAAATTCAATGTTTGGGATATGGTGTATCATGAGTATCGCAAATACTCAGAGCCCATCGAAGAGAGGACTTGGACTATTGTCGATGATTCAACTAAAACAATATTAGGATATGAGTGCCTGATGGCCACCGCAGATTATCATGGCCGCAAGTGGACGGCTTGGTTCACTCCTGAAGTCCCGATAAACTCCGGACCGTGGAAACTGCTCGGATTGCCCGGTCTGATATTAGAGGCCATTGACAGCACAGGACAACACCATTTTACAGCCTACGGCATTCAATCTGTCAATATGAATATACCCAAAGTATACGAACCTTATTCTTATGAAAAGACTACAAGAAAGAAATTTCTTGAACTCTGCCGATACAGGTACGATAATATTCAAGGCATGAGCGATTTGCACTTCGGGGGCAATGGGCCACGCCTTTCTGCTGAAAAAATAGAGTACGAAAGCGGCAAGGATGGATTTGACTTTCTTGAAACCGATTATCACTGATGCCACATATTTCATAAGATGCCCCCTTCTCTTCATAATTCGCTTGGCAATAAGCCGATTATTGCTTACTTTTGTCTGCACAACAGAACCCTACTAATCCACATCCGCCATGCTTCTGAAACTATACAAGAAGAACAACAGCCCTGCCGACCTGCAACGCATCGTCGACCTGCTGAACGACGGGGGCATCCTCATCTACCCCACCGACACCATGTATGCCATCGGCTGCCACGGGCTGAAGGAACGCGCCATCGAGCACATCTGCCGCCTGAAAGGCATTGACCCCAAGAAGAACAACCTCTCCATCATCTGCTACGACCTGAGCAAGGTGAGCGAATATGCCAAGGTGGACAACAGCACCTTCAAGCTGATGAAGCGCAACCTGCCCGGAGCCTTCACCTTCATCCTGAACGGCACCACCCGTCTGCCCAAGATATTCCGCAACCGCAAGGAGGTGGGCATCCGCATGCCCGACCACCCCATCATCCGCGAGATAGCCCGTCTGCTGGACGCCCCCATCATGACCACGACACTGCCACACGAGGAGGACGAAGAGATGGAATACTGCACAGACCCGGAACTGATAGACGAGAAGTTCGGCAACACGGTTGACCTGATTATCGACGGCGGCATCGGCGGCACGGAAGGTTCCACCATAGTGGACTGCACCCATGGAGAGGCGGAAATCGTTCGCCAAGGAGTGGGCTGGCTGGACGAGGGATAAAGCCGATTATTTTCCAAACCTTTCTCCCCCCTTTTATGTTTCTTTAATCAAGAAGAAACATAAAAGCCTTATGAGTACCAAAGAACTATACTGGAAATGTTCGCTGATAGCCATCATCATCGGACTGGGAATCGTCATTTTCAAGCAAATAGCACCGTTCATCGGCGGTCTGCTGGGAGCTTTGACCATCTACATCCTGGTGAGAAAGCAGATGATGTACCTTTCCGACAAGCGGAAGATGAAACGAGGCATAGCCGCCATTCTCATCACGGCAGAGGCTATCCTCTGTTTTCTGGTACCGTTGGCGCTGGTGGTGTGGCTGACGGTGATCAATCTGCAAAACATCAACCTGAATCCACAAGCCATCATAGCCCCTCTTGAGGAAACGGCAAGCATCATCCAGGCCAAGACCGGCTACTACATCCTGGGGAAGGACACGGCAGCATACGCCCTCTCCATCCTGCCGCGCATCGGACAGGCCGTCATGGGAGGCATCAGCAGCTTTGTCGTCAACATCTTCGTGCTGGTCTTTGTGCTCTACTTCATGCTGATAGGCGGCAAGCGAATGGAGCAATACGTCAACGACCTGCTACCGTTCAATGCCGCCAACACGCAGAACGTCGTCAGCGAAATCAACATGATTGTCCGCTCCAACGCCATAGGCATCCCTCTGCTTGCCATCATACAGGGAGGAGTGGCCATGATAGGCTACTGGATTTTCGGTGCTCCCAACGTCCTGTTCGCCGGCTTCCTGACCAGCTTTGCCAGCATGATTCCGGTAGTGGGGACGGCACTGGTATGGATTCCCACAGCCGTCTACATGGCGCTGACCGGCAACTGGCTACAGGCCATCGGCCTGGCCATCTACGGCTGTGCGGTCATCTCGCAGCTCGACAACCTGATTCGCTTCATCATCCAGAAGAAAATGGCCGACATCCATCCGCTCATCACCGTCTTCGGGGTAATCATCGGACTGTCTATCTTCGGTTTCATGGGCATCATCTTCGGCCCACTGCTCCTCTCCCTGTTCTTCTTGTTCGTGAATATGTTCAAGAAGGAGTATCTGGAGAAAAAGACACCCTACATCAAACCTCCACAGGCCGTTCACAAAAGCCCCTTCCGCGGCTAAGGAAAACGATTCGCATAGGCGATAAATTTCATCTCACGGCGCGAGATGTGCATCTCGGCGACTGAGATGAAGTTTAAGACTAAGGAGAAAGGACTTTACCAGGCGACTCTTACGGTTTTCCAAAGGGAGTTATGCCATTTATCTCCTATGGTGGTTCGGAACAAAGCCTAAAGCCCAACTTTCACCCAAGAGAAGCAAGGCAGAAAAGATGCTTTACCGGGAAAGGCGACAAACAAGGGTATTGCAAAGAGTCTTTTTAGGACGCCAATCGCGCCGCCTCAGCACAAACACCGGAAGGAAAAAGAAGATGCCGATGACGGACATCACCAATCCGCCGATGGTACCTGCCGCCAACGGGAACCAGAAGGCCTCCTTGTCCGCCCCCACCATGAAGGGGACAAAGCCCAGGATGGTGGAAACCACCGTAAGGAAAATGGGAACCACCTTGGCATTCCACGCCTTGACATAGGCACGAAGGGCGGAAAGACGGGGGAAACGGCGGCGGATGCTGTTGTACTCGTTCAGGATATAGATGCTGGCATTCACCGTGATGCCGCACAGCAGAACAAACGAAGCAAAGCCCCCTTGGTCGAAGTTCAGCCGGAACCAGTAGAAGGTGAGAAACACCCCGATGTAGGAAACGGGAATCACGAAGATGATGGCCAACGGCTGTTTCAGCGAGTTGAACAGGATACTGGCCGTAAAGAAGATGATGGCTATCACCACCAGCAGAAGCAGATACTGCTGGTTGTCCTTCTTGCCCCATGTCCAACGGTTATTGTCCGACTCGGCCGTATAGCCCATCGGCAACAGCTTGTTGAACTCCTCCAAATCCTTCTGCTGTATCTTATTGCCCATCTCGCTGGAGCCGATGTATTCGTACTGGAGGCAAAGGCGGTACTGCTGGTTCTCCTTGGCAATCTGCTGCGGCATCTGCCCCTTCTCCACCGTGGCCAGTTCGGAGAGCTTGTAGTGCTTATCGCTGCCCACACCGTAGGGGAAGAACTGCATCGCCCAGATGTCATACGCTGACGACTGCCGGGACGAAAGCTTGATTTTCTCCGTCCCCTGCTCGGTAGCCACCGCCCCAATCTCCATATTCCTTCCGAAAATGGGGCGCACAGTCGCAAAGAGCATTTGCGCATCGATGTCCTCCTGCGCCATGCGCTCTTTGTTCAGATTGAAGTAGAACTCCTGATAATCATCCTTCCACCACGAGAACTCCGAGTTGATAAGCACCTCCTTGATGCGCCGGTGGGTCAGCAACTGGGCCTTCAGCTTCTCGGCCCACTCATACAGTTCGTCGTAGTTGTAACCGTACATCTTGATGCGGTAGGAGCCGGCACTCTCGCGGACATCGTTGCTGAACCCCTGGTCCTGCAACCCGTAGATACCCCAACTGCCGCCGCCCAGCTGCAAGGCCTTGCTTATCATATTGGACTTCAGCGTATAGGGGAAGCCGCTGTTCTGCGCCTCCTTCCTGAAGTAAATCTGCATACTGGCACGCCGCGGACTGTAGATGGAGGTATGAAACTGCTTAATCTCCTTGAACTGGCTGAGGTACGTCTCCATGCGCTTCATCAGCGTGTTCATCTGCTCCAGCGTGCTGCCGTTGGGCAGGTTGGCGTTGGCGTAGAGCACCACCTCCTCGTTGCGTGTGAAGTAGCTGCCCTCGTACACCTTCTGTATGAAGAGCCGCAAACTGCCGCCCAACGCCTTGTCCACCACTGGTTTCACCGACTCTTTATACGTCTTCGAACCGAATACCTTATTATAAGCAGTCTCCCACTTCCCCTCTCCCTCCAGCTTCTCGGGCAACAGAAAGACGGGCAGGCCGAAGCCCAGCAGCAACAGCAGGCACACTGCCCAACGCCAACGACACAAGAAACGAATCAGGAGGACGTAGCAACGAGAGAAATAGACGGGAAAACGAGTCAACGAGTTGACGAGTTGACAAGGGCACGAGGGCACGAGGGCACGAGGAGAGAAGCGTCTGCTTGCAATCCTCCTTGTCCCCTCGTCAACTTGTCCCCTTGTCAACTCGTCCCCTTCTCCCTTTGTCAACTTCAGTTTCTCAATCATTGCCGGCACAAAGAACAGGGATACCACCAACGAGACGGCCAGGTTGATAATCACTACCGCAGCAAAGTCCTGCAAGTTGAGGCGTATCTTCTCGTCCAGGAAGAAAATGATGACCAGCGCCCCCATCGTGGTGAGCGTGGCCGCCAGCACCGACATGAAAGCCTTCAGGTTGCGGCGATGCAGAATATGGTCGGTCATGACGATGGTACTGTCTATCACCAGATTCAGCGAAACCGTGATGCCGGCCAGCGAATAGAGCTGCATCTCCAGCCCGAAGAGGTAATAGAAGATAATCGCCACCGCAATGTTTACCGCCAGGCTGGTGACAATCAAGAAAAGATATTTCAGCCTGCGTGTGATGAGCCACACGAAGGTAAGCAGGATGAGTACCGTCAGCCCCGTGCGGAAGTAAATCTTGTCCAGCTCCTCGCGGATATACTCGGTGGCATCATAGCTGGTGTGCACCTCGTAGCCGGCAGGGAGGGCTTGGCGGATATCCTCCATCTCGTCCGTCACGGCCCGGTTCAGTTGCAGCTGGTTGGCAGACTCTTCCGCCGTGATGGAGAGGTAGATGGAGTTCAGCCCGTTGATGCGGTAATAGCTTTGCGGCTCCTCCTCCATACGGGCCACCGACACCAGTTCGTCCAGCCGGAGCAGCTTCCCGTCGGTAGTTGTCACGGTGATGGCCGCCGGGTCGAACCCTACGGAGCTGTGTTCCGGCACCAGTGCCAAGCGTATCCATTCGCGGTTGCCGCTGCCATTGTCCACATTGTGCGTACCCAGAAACTCCTTGCGGTAATGCCGCTGCACGGCCTGAGTGATGTCCGACAACGCCACGCCCAGCTGGCGCAACTGTTCGCTGTCGTACTCCAGCCGCCACTCCATGGGGGTGGCACCGCTGAGTTCCACTTTATAGATGCCTACAATGGAAGCCAGCCTCGGCTTGATGTGCTCCTCGGCATACTGCTGGATCAGTATCGGGGTAGAAGGGGCATTCAATGTGAAGGACATGAAGGGGCGCGAAGCATTCTCGTCGGGCACCTTCATGCGGATGATGGGATAACTGACTCCGTCGGGCAGTTGCGGCCACGTCTGCCGGATGACGGTGGAAGCCTCAAAGCGGACAGCATCTACATCGGCATGCTTGTCCAGCTCCACGGTGATATTGCCGAAACCGTTACCCGAATTGGAATTCAGCCTCTTCACTCCCCGGATGCGTGCCAGCATGGACTCCAGTTTGCTGGTCACCTCCATCTCTACCACGCGCGACGAGGTGCCCGGCATGCTGAAACCTACCGTAAAGCCGGGCAGGCTGCGCGAAGGGTTCAACTTGACGGGAAGCAGCGGTATCAGCGCCACGCCCACCAAAGCAAGGCAGACAAAAGTCACAATAACAGTGAAGGAGGAAGCAGACTTCATAAATTAAAAATTAGAAGTTGAAAAATTAGCGTTGGTCATAGTCGAACTTCTCGGAGAGGGAGAAGCCGGAAGCAAAATCATGCAGGGTGAGCTTACGGATTTTATAGTAGTTCAGCCAGTAGTCCTGCAGGGCAGAGATATAGTTGCGTTGCGCCTCCTGCTGGCGGTTCAGCGAGAGGGTCAGGCTGCTGATGTCCGCCTTGCCGATGATGAATCGCTGCCGGGTCTCGTTGTAGGCCAAGATGGCCAGGTCGAGCGCCTCTTCAGCACTCGTCACCAAGTCCTGCTGCACGTTGAAGTCGCTCACGGTCATAATGACCTCCTCCTCCATGCTGATTTCGCTCTGCCGGGCCGAAGTCTTCACCACATTCAGGTTGTTCCTCGCCATGTTGTATTTGCCTTTCCGCACGCCCCAGTCCACCAAGGGGATGGATACACTGACCGATACCATCTCCTGCTGCATGGGGTGCCGGTAGGCCTCTCCGAACTTCTCCGCCACCTGATTGAAGCCTACACTGGCATTGATGCTGGCATTGAAGCGCGACTCTTTCTTCGTCTTGTCCACATTCTGCTCGGCCTCCAACACTCCCTGGCGAAGCCCCAGGAATTCGGGGTTGTTGGCCTGTGCAGCCTGCAAAGCCTCGTCCACCGGTATGGTCAGCCGTTGCGGACGGCCCGGAAGCGACACCCGGATATCCGTGTTCTTCTCCATGTTCAGGAAAGAAGCCAGCGAGAACATGGCACGCTTCAAGGCACTGGTGGCATTCTGCAAGGTGTTGCGCGCGTTCACCACATCGAGCTTCAGGGTCAGCAGGTCGGCACGGCTGATGGCAGCTATCTTCAGGCGCTGCATGCCGATGCGGTAGAGGGTGTCGGTAGAGGCGGCATTCTCCTTGGCCAAATCATATTCGGCCTGCGCCATGGCCAGCGCAAAGAAGTAGCCGGTGGCCTTCTCGGACACCTGCTCGGCGTTGTAGATATACTCTTTCTTCACCTTTTCATACTTCAGCGGCTCAATCTTACGCTCCCAGCGGAAGGGGTTGTACCCCACCAGACTCTGCGAATAGCCCAAGCGCACCGGCACACTGGTAAACTGGGTGTACTTGTTTCCGCCGAAGCTCCGCATATAGCCCAGCTCGGTATCCAGAAAGAAGGTACCGCCCGTCAAATCGAAATTCTGCCGGATGGCTAAGTTGCCGTAAGCGTAGAAAGATTGCTGGCTGCGATAGATGTCGAGGTCCTGCTCGGAATCGTACCGCTTGGTTATGTCACGGTTGTACTGTGCCGGTGTCATGTTCAGGGTCAGGCTCGGAAGGCGGTTCGCCTTATAGGTGCGGTATTCCCAGTAACCGGCCAGATACATATTCTTGGTGCGGAAGGCTTCCAGCGAACTGTCGTTTGCCAATGCGATGGTCTGCTGCAAATCGAGCGTTATCTGCTGTTGGGCTTGCAGCGCGAACGTTCCGATGATGAAACTAAGTACAAAAATTATTTTTTTCATAATAAATGGAACCTACTAATTATCAAAGCAAATTATTCTAAAGATAGAACATTATTTCTCATGTTTTTTTCCTTTATAAATAAACCAATATATCAACGGAATAATAAACAAACTTACCAACGTCCCCACAAACATCGCCCCAATCATGGCGATGGAGAGCGGCTTCTGCAACTCCGACCCCATGTCGAACGAGAAGAGCAACGGCACCATGGCAAATATCGTGGTAAGCGATGTCATGATGATAGGACGAAGCCTCCGCCGACCGGCCTCATGGATAGCCTCCATCAGCGGCATTCCCCCCTTCCGCAGTTCGTTGATGGCATCCAGCTTCAGGATGGAGTCGTTGATGATGATGCCGCACGTCACAATCAGTCCGATGGCCGACATCAGATTCAGCGTATGTCCGCATACCCACAACAGCAGCAGGGCGAAGGCCACATCTATCGGAACCTCCAGCAGCACGATAAGCGGCTGCACGAAACTCTCGAACTGGGCAGCCAGGATGAAGTACATCAGCAGGATGGAGATAAACAGAATCACAACCAGCTCGTCCAGCATCTTCCGGTTGGAGAAGAAACTGCCGGAGAAGGCCGTATCCCAATCTTCCGCTGTGTCCGCTTCCCGTTTCACCTGCTTCATCAGCGACGGGGCATCGTCCACGTCATAGAAGCGGAACGGTATATACTCGCCGTTGCGTCCGGCTGTAATCGTCTTCAGGTCCTCGGCCGGACGTATCTTTACCAGCTCACGCAGCGGAATGTACTCCACCTCTCCTTTGGCATCCGGACGGGTCTGTATCAAGGTCTGCCGCAAAACGTCGTTCACCGTCTGCTCTTCCCCCACAATGCTGATGGGCAGGTATTGCTGATAGGAGTGAAGCATGGCCACGCTGTTCTCCTTAAAGGCCGTCTTCAGCGTGCGATAGAGTTCATCGTAGGACACATTGTAGAGCAGCAGTTTTTCCTGCAAGATACTTATGTTCAGCTGGTTTTCGAAGGCGATGCCGGTAGGAGCCACGCCTGTCGCAGCGGCAAGCCGCTGTTCCAGTCCGCTCAACTCGCCTGCCACGGGTGCCTTCTCCTTGTTACGGGCATACAACTCTGCCACCACATCGGCCTCTCCGGTCACGAAAAGCTTCTCGAACACCGTCTCGGGAGGAGTGAAGGATACCACAGCCTGTGGATATTCCTGCTTCACCCAGCGATAGACCTTCTCCTGCAGAGGGGCTATCGCTGCCGGAGAAGCCGTCTTGAAGTAGAGTTCCGCCTCCGAGGAAGAGAGCGCCTGCTCGCGGTTCAGCAGATAGTCCTGCTGGCCCACAGCGGCCGTCTGCTCCACGGTCTGGTCCATCAGCAGCCCGAACAGCCGGTCCACCCGGTGGCGGTTCTCGTCCACATGGATGTTCTCGTTCCACTCCACACGGGCTATCAGTTCGTTCTGGTCTATCTGGGGCATGCGCTCCTTGTCAATGAAGAAGAATAGGAAGACGCACAACGGAATGGAAACCACGCAGAACAGCGCACTGAGCATCTTGTGGGAAAATACCCAGTCGACCCCTGCATCGTAGAAGCGGTCCAGCGTATGCTCCTTCAGCGGATTGTTGATGCGGACGCGCGAAAACCACGACCGGCCACGCAACCCCACGCGGTAGACCAGCATATAGAGCACCGGCAGCAGCATGATGCCCGTGAAGTAGGATACCAGCAGCCCCACCGTGACGGCAAACGCCTGGTCGCAGAAGAGCGCT
Organism: uncultured Bacteroides sp.; assembly: GCA_947176775.1. Classification (GTDB taxonomy): domain Bacteria; phylum Bacteroidota; class Bacteroidia; order Bacteroidales; family Bacteroidaceae; genus Bacteroides. The sequence goes on along the minus strand of CAMWRY010000017.1, from coordinate 3,737 downwards.
CCGGCAATGCCGCTCATGAATATCAAGGGGACAAATACGGCGATGGTCGTCAGCGACGAGCTCAGCATGGGGGTAATCACCTCGCTGGTACCTGTCACGCAAGCCCTCTTCAGCGAGTAGCCGCGTTCGCGATACTGCGAAATGTTCTCCGTCACAATGATGCTGCTGTCAATCATCATACCCAGCGCCAGAATCAGTCCGGAGATCGAGATAATGTTGAGCGACATCTTGAACAGATAGAAGAAGAGGAAACAGATGACAATGGATACCACCATGCTCAGGCCGATGATAAAGGGCGACTTGACATCTCCCAGAAAGAGCACCGCCACGATGCAGATGAAGAGGAAACCCAACGACAGGTTCTGCTGCAAGTTGGAGATGGTATAGTCCAGCAGCTCCGTCTGGTTGCGGCTGACGTTGAAATTGATGTCGGGATATACCTTCCTGAAGTAGTCCATTGTGCGGTTGACGGCCTGCTTCATGTCGTCCATATTCTCATCCGCCTGCTTGATGACGGCCAGGGTGACGGCTCGCTTGCCGTTACTTATGGATACCCCTTTCTCCTTGACAGGCACCACCTCCACCCGGCAGAAGTCGCCCAGGCGGATGATGCGTCCCTCCTTGCGTAGCAGGATGTTCCTCACATCCTCCTCGGTGCGCAGCAGGGTGGAGAACTTGATGTTGTATTCGTAGTAGCCGTCGCGCACGGTCATGCTGCCCGGCTCCACGTTGTTCCGTGCCAGCACGTTTTCTATGTCTTCCACGGTCAGCCCCAGCACGGCCTGCTTGTCCGGGTCGGGGACAATCTGCAGCTGGCGCTCCAGCAGTCCGGTGACATCCACCATCGCCACTTCGGTCAGCTGCTCGATGCGGCGCTTTATCACGCTCTCGGCAAATTCGCACAAATCCAGAAAAGCGCGTTCATCCGTCTTGCCATAGGCACTGTCGTTCTTCAGTGTCAGGTTCAGATAGAAGACAGGGATATCTGTTGCGCTTGCCTTTATCACCTTCGGACGTTCGGTATCCTTGGGCAGATAGTTCATGGCAGCGTCAATCTTTTCGTTCACTTCGATGAAGGCCAGGTCGGTATTCGTACCGTAATCAAAGCCCAGGCGGATGATGCCGGCACCGTCACGCGTCTCGCTGTTCATATCCTTCAGCCTTGCCACCTGGATAAGTTGCTGACGTAGCGGCTTCACCACCGTATTCTCCAGTTCGCGTGCCGACGTATTCTGTGCCGACACCTGCACAGTGATTTCCGGAATGGCGATGTCGGGCAACAGAGACACCGGCAAGGTGAAATAGGTCACCAGCCCCACAATAAAGCATGCTGTAAATGCCATCAGTACGGCAATCGGCCGTTGTATTAAGAATTTTACCACGGAAGAGTTCTGATTTATGATTTATAACTTATCACGATTCCACTTATCGTCACTTCCCAATCGTCACGTTCGCCTCGTGCGCCAGGTTCACGTTGCCGGTCACAATGACGGTATCTCCCTCCTTCAGGACATCGTCGGCCATGCTGTAGTAGTCTGCATTTTCCAGTCCGGTCTGCACGTAGTTCCACTTCGCCTTTCCATTTTCCAGGGTGAAGACCACCTGCTTGCCCGAGCGCAACACGACGGCGCTCTTCGGGATGACCAGCTGCCCCTGCAGAGAGCGGTGCACGTTCACCCTCACATTCATGCCGCTAAACAGCTTTCCCTTGCCGCCGACGGTAGCCTTTACCTTCACCATGCCTTTATCGTCCACCAGCGGATTGATTTGGGTGATGCGTCCTTCTTGCTTGGCAGCGGCATCCGAATAGGGGGTTACAATCACCTTGTCGCCACTCTTTATCAGCGGCAGTTCGCTTTCCAGTACCGTGAAGTCCACCTCCATACCCTGCGTGCCGATAACGGTGCAGAAGGCTTCCGAGGTACCGAGTTCGTTGAAGGGCTTGGAGAAGAGATTTGCCACTACGCCGTCAAAGGGGGCCACCAGCGTAGCATGCTCTTCCTCGTACACGGCAAGCTCGTATTGGGAGCGGCTTTGGTCGTAACCGCTCTTCACGCGCGCCAGCTTCATGATGTCGGCAGGCACTTTGGAGACATCGCCCACCGGATAGCCCTGCCCTATCAAGACATCCTGCAACTCCAGTTCAGCCTTTTCCAAGGCATCCTTAGCCTGTGCCGTCTTGTTTTGCAGGCGGAACTTGTCCAGCTCCGCCAGTTTCTGCCCTTTGCGCACAAAATCACCGTTCTTCACGTAGATTTGCGCCACTATGCCTGCCGTCTCAAAGCGCAGGTTCGCTATGGCCCCGGCGGTCACCTTTCCATTGCTCACCAGCTCGTGTTCAAAGGTTCCCCGTTTCAGCACGGTCACGGTCACTTCGTTGTTTTCACTGGGCAACACTGTTACCACTCCCTCTTCCGCTTCTTTCTCCTTTCCGACATCGGAGCAACCGGCAAGTAGAGCGGCAACCAGGCATAGCATGTAACGATAATTTTGCATCTTCATATTCATCATTCAATTATTAATTGCCAAAATTAATTATTTTAAAGAAATAAGCCACTATTAATTGTCTACTATTTTTTTACCTCTTCTCTCATCTGCCTTATCGCCGTGGAATGTACCTTCGGCTCCTTTGTCAGCACCATCCGCTTCATCTCCTCCAGCTTGTCCGGCTGGCGGAAACCGGGCTCCGCATAAAGTTTGGCAAGCAGGTAGTAGGGGTAGATGCGCCCCGGCAGGCGATGGGTGGAACGGATGAACCACGCTTCCGCCGCCCGGTAGTCGCCCATCCCCTGATGGTTCTTACCTATGATGTTCAGTATCATGGGGTCGCTACTGTGCCGCAACGCCTCTTTCAGAATGCGGTTGGACGCTTCGTACTTCTGCTGCTTGTGCAGCCCGTGCCCATATTCAAACAGAAAAGAGGCACGCTCCTTCAGCAAAGGATGAAGCCGTTCGTACCCCTTCTCCGCCGACTGGTAGGCACCGGCATTGTAGAGCACACGCGCATTCATCCACTCCCGGCAGGCTTGCTCCCTCCGCGCATCGGACTTCAGCCGGATGCCGCCGATGCAGCCTGCCAGCAGAGCGACCACCAGCCAGCTCCGGTTGTCGTTGCCCGATACGCACGCCACTAACAGCCCTGCCAATGCCACCACGAATGCCGGAAGTTGCAGCGGATAGGACGAAAAAGAGAAGACCATCAGCGAAAGGATAGCACCACAGATGCCGTAACGCCCCTTCCTCGTGCCTGCATACAGGCAACCGATGACAACACCCGTCAGGCAGAGCACCCCGGGGATGCCCCCTTCTACTGCCACTTGCAGGTATTCATTGAAGGCATATTCGGGACTGCCTGCCACCCGTTCCTCCCACGGTTCAAAGTCGCTCGCCGCAAAATACGCCTCCTGCGCATCGCCGTATGCCGCCGCAAAGCCGCCTACGCCGTGCCCCGTCAAGGGTTTCTCCGCAATGGCACGGCAAGACATCTTCCATATAAACAGGCGTCCTCGTGCCGAATCGGGTTTCAGCGTGAACAGCAGGAAGCCTGCCAACAGCAAGGCACATCCTGCGCCGATTACCGCCGCCATAGCCTGCCGCTTGTGCGACTGCCACCAAACGCGTACCCTTTTCCGCCAACCGGCACGACAACCGTACACCCACAGGCACGACACTGCCGCCGCCACCCATGCCGAACGGCTCATGCCTGCCGGAAGCACGCACAGAATGAGCAACATCAC
>CAMWRY010000016.1 GCA_947176775.1 uncultured Bacteroides sp. | reverse complement strand
CCCATTATCATTTATATCCTGGTGCCGGTGGCATTTGCCGAATCGGGTTCTTGGACGATGGAGTTCATCCGCCGCATCTGTCATATCTACATTCTGGTTGCCTTTCTGAGTTTTGTCAACGCCTTTTTGAAAGCCATCTATTGCGTGTACAGTGAGAAGGAACAGTTTCGCGACCGTCCGCTGAAAGGATTGCTTCAGACCCTTCAGGTGATTCTGTGGATGGTAGGAGGCATTGTCGTCATAGGCGAGCTGATTGGGCGCGACCCTCTCTCGCTGCTTGCCGGACTGGGTGCCTCGGCTGCCGTCCTGATGCTGGTGTTCAAGGATAGTATCATGGGCTTTGTCTCCGGCGTACAGCTTTCGGCCAACGATATGCTGAAGGTGGGCGACTGGATTGCCATGCCCAAGTATGGTGCCGACGGCACGGTGATAGAGGTGACACTGAACACCGTGAAGGTGCGTAACTGGGACAATACCATTACTACCATTCCTCCTTATCTGCTCGTCAGCGACTCGTTTCAGAATTGGCGTGGCATGCGCGAGAGCGGAGGACGGCGTGTGAAGCGCAGCATCAACATCGATATGACCAGTGTTCGCTTCTGTACGCCGGAGATGCTGGACAAGTACCGCAAAATCCGTCTGCTGAAAGACTACGTGGAGCACACGGAACAGGTGATAGCGGAGTATAACCGGGAGAACGGTATCGACAACTCTGTCTTGGTCAACGGTCGCCGCCAGACCAACCTGGGCGTGTTTCGTGCTTACCTGACCGCCTATCTGAAGAATCTTCCTGAGGTGAACAGTGAACTGACCTGCATGGTACGCCAGCTTCAGCCCACCGACCATGGTATTCCGATGGAACTTTACTTCTTCTGTGCGTTCAAGGATTGGGTACCCTACGAAGGCGTGCAGGCCGATGTTTTCGACCATGTATTGGCCATCATCCCTGAGTTTGATTTACAGGTGTTCCAGTCGCCTTCGGGCAAGGACTTTCAACGCGGAATGGGTGTAATGCAATAGGATAAAAAGTATAAAAAAATGCAATTTTTGCTATACAGGGATAGCAAAATGAAAGAAACTTGTTATACCTTTGCCGCGTAAAAAGAGAGTTATTCGGGAATGAAGTCATATCTGAAATACAGCATAGTCCTCCTGTTCGTTGCCTTGTTGCATCACAGTTTTCCTCAAGCGACGGGGAGTAGAAGTGGCGGCAGCGAACCCCAAGTGCCCGGATGCTGTATCCTCCTTTCGGCCTCTGCCGAAAGGCAGACTTTGATAGACTTTCATGCTTTGCTCTCCGCCATCTCTCCCTTTGTCGAACAAGGCAATATCTTGCAGACAGATTCCGGTAAAGATACCCTTGGGTTTGCCCACATCCACCGCAAAGCGTCCAATTTCCGATACGGACAGCTTGCCGGACTGGTGCGTCTCATTGCCCGTCCCTCTTTCCGCGCGCCCGACTACTATGTTTTCGGCTTGTGCGAGATTATCGTATAGCCCTTTTACGTCTTCATCCTTTCTTCTGCTCCGGTAACAGGCATCCGTCCCGTTGCCTGGGCTTAATGCAGAATAACAGACATATAAAATAGAAATCCGCATGATAAACTTTACATTTTTAGTTACTGTCTTGCTGACGGCAATTGCCTTTGTGGCCATAGTCGTCACGCTTTCGGGCGTCATCGCCCCTCGCTCATACAATCCGCAAAAGATGGAGCCGTATGAATGTGGCATTCCTACTCGCGGTAGGTCTTGGATGCAATTCCGTGTAGGCTACTACCTTTTCGCCATCCTCTTCCTGATGTTCGAAGTAGAGACTGTTTTCCTTTTCCCTTGGGCCGTCATCACCCGGCAGATGGGCGTGGCAGGTCTCTTTAGCATACTATTCTTTCTCTTCATACTGGTTCTGGGCCTCGCATACGCTTGGAAGAAAGGAGCATTGGAATGGAAATAACGAAGAAACCGAAAATACAGTCAATCCCTTATGAGGAGTTTACTGACAACGAGACGTTGGAAAAACTGGTTCGGGAACTCAACGCCGGAGGTGCCAATGTGGCCCTTGGCATACTGGACGATTTCGTCAACTGGGGCCGAAGCAACTCTCTCTGGCCTCTTACGTTTGCAACCAGTTGTTGCGGCATTGAGTTCATGGCCCTCGGTGCGGCACGCTATGATATGGCACGCTTCGGATTCGAGGTAGCTCGTGCCAGTCCGCGACAGGCCGACATGATTATGGTGTGCGGCACCATCACCCACAAGATGGCCCCTGTGCTGAAGCGTCTCTATGATCAGATGCCCGACCCGAAATATGTTGTTGCCGTGGGTGGATGTGCCGTCAGCGGCGGACCTTTCAAGAAGTCGTATCATGTGCTGAATGGCGTGGACCGCATCTTGCCTGTTGACGTCTATATTCCCGGCTGTCCGCCGCGTCCCGAAGCTTTCTACTATGGCATGATGCAGCTACAACGGAAGGTGAAGGTCGAGAACTATTTCGGCACAGTGAACCGGAAAGAGAAGTCCGAAAAGTGATTCTTCGAGACTGAAAACATCCTCCTCAAAAACCGTTCAGAAACTTAACGATATGAAAATAAAATACATACCCCCTGCAGAGTTGCATCACGAGATGCTGCGTCTGCGAAACGAACAAGAGATGGACTTTCTGGAGTGCCTCAGTGGCATGGACTGGGGGACACCTGACGAAAAGGATGCTCCCGACACTCCCCGTGGTCTCGGTGTTGTCTACCTGCTGGAGTCTACACGCACTGGTCGTCGCATGGCCCTGCGCACTTCCACTATGGACCGCCTCCATCCTGAGTTGCCCACCGTCAGCGATATCTGGAAGGCAGCCGATTTCCTGGAACGGGAAGTCTATGATTTCTACGGTATCCTCTTTATCGGTCACCCTGACATGCGCCGTCTCTACTTGCGTAACGACTGGGTGGGGCACCCTTTGCGTAAGGACAACGACCCTGAAAAGGACAACCCCCTGCGTATGGACAATGAAGAGACTGTGGACACCACCACCGAGTTCGACCTCGCTTCCGACGGTACCTTGTGTAACCGTGAACTGAAACTCTTTGGTGAAGAAGAATATGTAGTCAACATCGGTCCCCAGCATCCTGCCACCCATGGTGTGATGCGCTTCCGTGTCTCCCTCGAAGGCGAGAACATCAACAAGATTGATGCCAACTGCGGTTACATCCACCGGGGCATCGAGAAGATGTGCGAAAGTCTCACCTATCCCCAGACCCTTGCTCTGACCGACCGATTGGACTATCTGGGCGCCCACCAGAATCGCCATGCTTTGTGCATGTGCATCGAGCAGGCTATGGGTGTGGAGGTGAGCCGCCGTGTGCACTACATCCGCACCATCATGGATGAACTGCAACGTATCGACTCCCACTTGCTCTTCTACTCGTGTCTCGCGATGGACCTGGGGGCGCTGACCGCTTTCTTCTATGGTTTCCGCGATCGCGAACGGGTGCTGGATATCTTCGAGGAGACCTGTGGCGGTCGCCTTATCATGAATTACAATACCATCGGTGGCGTACAGGCTGACATTGCCCCCGGCTTTGTGCGCAAGGTGAAGGAGCTTATCCCTTACTTGCGTGGCATCCTGCACGAATACCACGATGTGTTCACTGGAAATATCATCGCCCAGCAGCGACTGAAGGGTGTGGGGGTACTTTCGCTTCAGGATGCCATCTCTTTCGGTGCTACTGGTGGCACCGGACGTGCCAGCGGATGGGCCTGCGACGTGCGCAAGCGTCACCCCTATGCTGCCTATGGCGAAGTAGACTTTAAGGAGATTCTTCGCACCGAGGGTGACTCGTGGGCACGCTACCTCCTTCGCATGGACGAGATTGAAGAGAGCTTGCACATCATCGAACAACTGATAGACAACATCCCCGAGGGAGCCTACCAGGAGAAAATGAAGCCGATAATCCGTGTGCCCGAAGGTACTTACTATGCTGCCGTAGAGGGTAGCCGTGGCGAGTTCGGTGTGCTTCTTGAAAGCCATGGTGACAAGATCCCTTATCGTCTGCATTTCCGCAGTACGGGGCTGCCGTTGGTATCGGCCATCGACACCATCAGCCGAGGCGCGAAGATTGCCGACCTTATCGCCATCGGCGGAACGCTGGATTACGTAGTTCCCGATATAGACAGGTAATACTAACTCCTTCAAAAAAAGATAATAACTATGTTCGACTTTCGTATAATAACTACTTGGATACACCAGACGCTGACCTCCCTGATGCCGGAAGCTCTGGCTGTATTCTTGGAATGCGTGGCAGTAGGTGTATGCATCGTCTTGTTGTATGCTTTGCTTGCCATTATTCTGATTTACATGGAGCGTAAGGTATGTGCCTTCTTCCAGTGTCGCCTCGGCCCGATGCGTGTGGGCAAGTGGGGGCTGCTACAGGTGCCTTGTGATGTCATCAAGATGCTGACCAAGGAGATTATCGACCTGCACTTTTCGGATAGGTTTCTCTATCACTTGGCTCCATTCATGGTCATCATCGCCTCTTTCCTTACATTCGCCTGTCTGCCTTTTGGCAACGGGCTGCAAGTGCTCGACTTCAACGTGGGTGTCTTCTTCCTGCTTGCTTCGTCCAGCATCGGCGTAGTGGGTATTCTGCTGGCCGGTTGGAGTTCGCACAACAAGTTCTCGCTGATAGGCGCTATGCGTAGCGGTGCACAAATCATCAGTTATGAGCTTTCTTGCGGACTGAGCATCCTGACAATGGTAGTCCTGATGGGCACCATGCAATTCTCTGAAATTGTGGAGAGCCAGGCCGACGGTTGGTTTCTCTTCAAGGGCCATCTTCCGGCGCTGATAGCCTTCATCGTCTACCTCATTGCCGGAAATGCAGAGACCAACCGCGGCCCCTTCGATTTGCCTGAGGCCGAGAGCGAGTTGACTGCCGGTTACCATACAGAGTACAGCGGCATGGGTTTCGGCTTTTTCTACTTGGCCGAGTTCCTGAACCTGTTCATTGTGGCTTCTGTGGCCGCTACCATCTTTTTGGGTGGATGGATGCCGCTTCACATCGTCGGGCTGGATGGGTTTAACGCTTGCATGGACCTTATCCCGAGCTTCCTTTGGTTCTTCGGCAAAGCCTTCTTCGTGGTTTTCCTGCTGATGTGGATTAAATGGACTTTCCCACGCTTGCGTATAGACCAGATATTGAAGCTGGAGTGGAAGTACCTGGTGCCTATCGGTATGGTAAACCTGATTTTGATGGTATTGATTGTAGTATTTAATTTGCATTTTTAGCATGAAAGACAATGATTCTTATATCGGCGGTCTGGTACACGGCATCGCCTCCCTGCTGACAGGTATGAAGACTACCATGACCGTCTTCTGCCGGAAGAAGACCACTGAGCAATATCCCGAGAACCGTGCCACGCTGAAGCTCTCCGAACGCTTCCGCGGTACACTGACCATGCCCCACAGTGCCGACAACGAACACCACTGCGTGGCTTGCGGCCTGTGCCAGATGGCTTGTCCCAACGGTACTATCCGCGTCACCAGTGAGACGGTGGAGACGTCGGACGGCAAAAAAAAGAAGATTCTAGCAAAGTATGAGTACGACCTCGGTTCGTGCATGTTCTGCCAGCTCTGTGTGAATGCCTGTCCGCATCATGCCATCACTTTCGACCAGAAGTTTGAGCATGCAGTGTTCGACCGTAGCAAACTGGTATTGACTCTAAACCGTCCCGGTAGCCGGGTAATGATGTAATGTGCAAATATGCTGATGTGCTAATGACCATGTGGCATAGCGGATACATAAGCACATGGCTCATGGTTTATTGGCATATTAAATCGTTAGTATATTATCACATTAGTAGATTAATTAACACATTAAAGATAACATGGAAATAACTCTTGAAACCGTAGTATTCTACTTCCTTGCGGCCTTTATCACTGTCTTCTCTATCCTGACAGTGACTACTCACCGTATGGTGCGTTCGGCTACCTATTTGCTGTTCGTCCTGTTCGGTACGGCAGGTATCTATTTTCTGCTGGGCTACACGTTTTTGGGTTCGGTACAGATTATGGTGTATGCCGGGGGCATTGTTGTCCTATACGTCTTCTCCATCCTGCTTACCAGTAGGGAAGGTGATATTGCAGAGAAACTGAAACGCAGTAAATTCCTTGCCGGACTGGCCGTTACTGTGGGAGGTGCCCTTGTCGTATCGTTTATCACCCTGAAACACAGGTTTATCACCACCACAGATGTAGAGCCGTTGGAGGTCAATATCAGGACCATCGGGCAGTATATGCTAAGTGGGGAAAAATACGGGTATCTGTTGCCCTTCGAGGCTGTCAGCATTTTGCTGCTGGCCTGCATCGTGGGCGGATTATTAATAGCAAGAAAACGATAATATTTTAGATTTATGATTCACATGGAATATTACCTGATAGTTTCGGCTATCATGTTTTTTGCCGGTATTTACGGGTTCTTCACTCGTCGTAACACATTGGCGATACTTATCAGTATCGAGCTGATTCTGAATGCTACGGATATTAACTTTGCCGTATTCAACCGTTTCCTGTTTCCCGAAGGGCTGGAGGGGTATTTCTTTTCGCTGTTTTCTATCGCCATTTCGGCGGCCGAAACGGCAGTGGCTATTGCCATTATGATTAACATCTACCGGAACATACGAAGCATTCAGGTGAAAAGGCTGGATGCCATGAAGCATTAAACGGAGAATCTAGGTGATGATAAATCTCTCAACTATCAATTACAGCTTATGGAATATACAATATTGATACTTCTACTTCCTTTCCTCTCTTTCCTTCTGTTAGGGTTGGGGGGCAAATGGATGTCGCACCGCACAGCCGGACTTATAGGCACTGTGGTGCTGGGTGCGGTAGCCGTACTTTCTTACCTCACTGCAGGCCTTTATTTCAGCGCTCCCCGTACAGCCGACGGGATGTATGCGGCGCTGATGCCTTACAATTTCACTTGGCTGCCGTTCACTCAGTCGCTCAGCATTGATATGGGCATCTTGTTGGACCCCATTTCGGTGATGATGTTGATTGTAATAAGCACTGTTTCGTTCATGGTACATATCTACTCCTTCGGTTACATGAAGGGGGAACGTGGCTTCCAGCGTTACTACGCTTTCTTGTCGCTGTTTACTATGTCTATGCTGGGACTGGTGGTGGCGACGAACATCTTCCAGATGTATCTTTTCTGGGAGCTGGTGGGCGTCTCTTCTTATCTTCTAATCGGGTTTTATTACACGCGTCCGGCGGCGATTGCAGCAAGCAAGAAAGCGTTCATCGTTACTCGGTTTGCCGACTTGGGGTTCCTGATAGGCATACTGGTCTACGGCTACTATGCAGGTACTTATACATTCCGGCCTGACGAGCTGGCGTTGGCCAAGGGAGGGGCGGCGATGCTGCCGCTGGCCTTGGGGCTGATGTTTGTGGGCGGTGCCGGAAAGAGTGCCATGTTCCCGTTGCACATCTGGCTGCCTGATGCCATGGAGGGACCTACACCGGTGAGTGCGCTGATTCATGCAGCGACGATGGTGGTGGCCGGTGTCTACTTGGTGGCACGCATGTTTCCGCTGTTCATTGCCTATGCGCCCGATGTGCTGCATATCGTGGCCTATGTGGGAGCTTTCACAGCGTTTTATGCGGCCAGTGTGGCCTGTGTGCAGAGTGACATCAAACGGGTGCTGGCTTTCTCTACCATCTCGCAGATAGGTTTTATGATGGTGGCACTCGGAGTATGCACGTCGGCAGATCCTCATGAGGGTGGACTGGGCTATATGGCTGGCATGTTTCACTTGTTTACGCATGCCATGTTCAAGGCATTGCTGTTCCTTGGAGCCGGGAGCATCATCCATGCCGTGCACAGTAATGAAATGTCGGCTATGGGAGGACTGAGGAGATATATGCCTGTCACGCATGCCACGTTCCTCATTGCCTGTCTGGCCATTGCCGGTATTCCTCCCTTCTCGGGGTTCTTCTCCAAAGATGAGATTCTGACGGCTTGTTTCCACTTCAGTCCGGTCATGGGATGGATTCTGACGGTGATTGCCGGCATGACGGCATTCTATATGTTCCGCCTTTATTATGGTATCTTTTGGGGCACTGACGTTGCACTGAAGCGGAAGTCCACAGGTGATGGACACACACCTCATGAGAGTCCGCTTGCCATGACTTTCCCATTGATGTTTCTGGCTGTGGTTACCATCGTAGCCGGTTGGCAGTTTGTTCTTCCTTTCGGACACTTTATCAGTGCGGACGGTACAGCTTATGACATTCATCTGGATGGGGGAGTAGCCGGCACCAGCATTGTTGTGGCTGTAGCGGCCATCGCCCTTGCCACCTATATTTATGCAGGAAGCCGTCAGCCAGTGGCCGAGGCGTTGTGCAGACGTTTTCATGGATTGTGGACGGCTGCTTATCATCGTTTTTATATGGACGAGGTGTATCAGTTCGTTACGCATCGCATCATTTTCGGTTGTATCAGTAAGCCCATTGCTTGGTGGGACCGTCATGTCATAGACGGCTTTTTTAACTTTCTGGCTTGGGGAGCGGATGCTACCAGTGATGAGATACGAGGGTTGCAGAGTGGACACATTCAGCAATATACGTTTGTATTCTTGCTGGGAACGTTGGTGCTGATATTGCTGTTGCTGTAAAGCCTCTCCCCCGTAGGGAGGGGAAGTGATGATGAGATAATAAGTGAAATTAATTTGTGAATATTCGGAGGAGGAGTGATGAGTTTCGATAATGATAGAGCACTCCTGATGACTCCTTAATGATAAAAATGATATGACAGACTCTTTATTGTCTATGATGATGTTGCCTGCCCTCCCACACGGGGAGGGAGGTTGGGAGGGATGGGCACTGTCCCTCTTCGTGCTCGTTCCGCTGCTGATGTTGCTGGGGCTCTGGCTCAGCCGCAACATAGTGCAGATACGGGCGGTGATGGTGACGGGTGCATCGGCACTGCTGCTGATGGCCGTGACATTGACGGTGATGTACCTGCACGTACGCCAGGCAGGGGCGACGGACGAAATGTTGTTTCGTGCTGATATGTCTTGGTATCCGGCTCTCCATATCCACTATTCGGTGGGGGTGGACGGTATTTCGGTAGCCATGCTGCTGCTTTCGGCTATTATCGTCTTTACGGGAACATTTGCTTCGTGGCGGTTGCAGCCGATGACGAAGGAGTATTTCCTTTGGTTCACTTTTCTGTCGATGGGGGTATTCGGTTTTTTTATTTCGATAGACCTGTTCACGATGTTTATGTTCTATGAAGTGGCGCTCATTCCGATGTATCTGCTGATCGGCGTATGGGGGTCGGGACGTAAGGAGTACTCGGCCATGAAGTTGACGCTGATGCTGATGGGCGGTTCGGCTTTTCTGCTGATAGGTATTCTGGGCATCTACTACGGTTCGGGAGCAACGAGTATGAATGTGCTGGAGATTGCCCAGATGCACAACATCCCTGTGGAGCAACAGCGCATCTGGTTTCCGCTGACGTTCCTTGGGTTTGGAGTACTTGGAGCACTGTTTCCCTTCCATACGTGGAGCCCGGACGGACATGCTTCGGCACCGACGGCCGTCAGTATGCTGCATGCCGGGGTGCTGATGAAGTTGGGGGGGTACGGATGTTTCCGCATTGCTATGTACCTGATGCCTGAAGCGGCGCAGGAACTGGGATGGATATTCCTAGTATTGACGGGCATATCAGTGGTGTACGGTGCCTTCTCGGCCTGTGTGCAGACGGACTTGAAGTACATCAATGCCTATTCTTCGGTGTCGCACTGCGGACTGGTGCTCTTTGCTCTCCTGATGATGAACCGCACGGCGTGCACAGGTGCTGTGTTGCAGATGCTTTCTCATGGGCTGATGACGGCGCTCTTTTTCGCCCTCATCGGTATGATATACGGTCGGACGCACACGCGTGACATCCGTGAGTTGAACGGACTGATGAAGATTATGCCCTTTTTGGCCGTGTGCTACGTGATTGCCGGTCTGGCCAACCTCGGATTGCCTGGGCTGAGTGGCTTTGTGGCGGAGATGACCATCTTCACCGGTTCGTTCCAGCATCCCGATACATTCCATCGTGCGTGGACGGTCATAGCCTGTACCTCCATTGTGATAACGGCAGTCTATATATTGAGGCTGGTAGGCAAGATTCTCTACGGAACGTGTACCAACGAGCATCACCTCAGTCTAACGGATGCCACGTGGGATGAACGCACGGCAGTTATCATCCTGATAGCCTGTGTAGCCGCTTTGGGCATGGCGCCGTGGTGGCTGAGCGGTATGATTGGCGAGAGTGTGCTGCCGATAGTCGGCAACTTTTAAATTTTTCATTCTTAAATCTTCATTTAACTGATATATGGATTATTCTCAATTTCTTCTGCTGAAAGAGGAACTTTCGCTGGTGTTGGTCATCGTTATCCTCTTTGTAGCCGACCTTTTCATGAGTCCCGATGCCCATAAGAAGGATGGGCGGCCGATACTGAACACGATGCTTCCGGTAGTGTTACTGGCTCTGCACACGGTGGTGACAATTATGCCTGGTCCGGTGGCAGACGCCTTTGGCGGTATGTACCATAACCAGCCGATACAAAGTGTGGTGAAGTCTGTTCTTAGCATCGGCACATTGGTAGTGTTCCTGATGGCGCATGAGTGGATGAAACTGCCCGATACGTACTTCAAGCAGGGGGAGTTTTACTTTCTGACGCTCTGCACTTTGCTGGGTATGTATTTCATGATTTCGGCAGGTCACTTCCTGATGTTTTTCATAGGGCTGGAAACGGCCAGTATTCCGATGGCAGCACTGGTGGCCTTCGACAAGTATCGACACCATTCGGCTGAGGCCGGGGCCAAATACATACTGACGGCGCTTTTTGCCAGTGGTCTGATGCTTTATGGCATTTCGCTGATTTATGGTTCGGTAGGTACCCTTTACTTTACCGATATCCCGACTCATTTGGACGGGAATCCGTTGCAGGTAATGGCGTTCGTGTTTTTCTTCTCTGGGATGGGATTCAAGATTTCGTTGGTACCTTTCCACCTTTGGACGGCAGATGTCTATGAAGGGGCGCCGAGTACGGTGACAGCTTATCTGAGCGTTATCTCGAAAGGGGCGGCGGCTTTTGTGCTGATGACGGTGCTTGTGAAGGTGTTTGCACCGATGGCAGAGCAGTGGCAGGAAGCGCTCTATTGGGTGACGATAGCCTCTATTACGTTGGCGAATCTGTTTGCCCTGCGGCAGCAGAACCTGAAGCGCCTGATGGCTTTTTCCAGTATCTCGCAGGCCGGGTACATTATGCTGGGAGTTATCAGCGGAAGTGCGCAGGGAATGACAGCGCTGGTATTCTACGTGCTGGTGTATATGTTTGCCAATCTGGCGGTGTTCGGGGTGATTACGATTGTGGCGTTGCGTGCGCACAAGTTCACGTTGGAGGAGTATAACGGGCTGTACACGACGAATCCCCGGGTGGCTTTCCTGATGACGCTGGCGCTGTTTTCGCTGGCTGGGATTCCTCCGTTTGCGGGGTTCTTTTCTAAGTTCTTCATCTTTGCGGCAGCTTTCGGGGCAGGATACCGTCTGTTGGTGTTCATAGCACTGATTAACACAGTTTTGTCCTTGTACTATTATCTGAAGATTGTGAAGGCGATGTATATCAACCGGAGTGAGGAGCCGATTGCGACCTTCCGGAGCGATAACTATACGCGTGCGTGTCTGACGATATGTACGGTGGGAATTATGATGCTGAGCGTGGTGAGTGCGGTATATCAGGCTATCGACGGGCTGACGTTCGGGATGTAGAATAGCGAAGTGCTGCGGCACACCGTGGTGCTGCGATAGATTTTTTCATCAAAAGGCCCGTACATCCGGTTTCTTTTACTATTTTTGCATTTTGTTATTTTCAAATGAAAAATGGGAACTGAACCAACTGCCTATAATTTACTGAACAATATTCAATTTCCCGAAGATTTGCGCCGCCTTAGCGTGGAAGAACTGCCGGAGGTGTGTAAAGAATTGAGGAAAGACATCATAGAGAAGGTCTCGTGTAATCCGGGACATTTTGCCGCCAGCCTTGGGACTGTAGAGTTGACCGTGGCCCTGCACTACGTATTTAACACTCCTTATGACCGCATCGTGTGGGATGTGGGGCATCAGGCTTATGGGCATAAGATGCTGACCGGACGTCGCGAAGCCTTCACTACTAACCGGAAATTCAAAGGTATTCGCCCTTTTCCTTCGCCGGAAGAGAGCGACTACGATACCTTTGCTTGCGGACACGCCTCGAACTCCATATCGGCCGCTCTCGGCATGGCTGTGGCCGCTGAACGAAAAGGGGAGAAGGACCGGCACGTGGTGGCTGTGATAGGTGACGGGAGTATGAGTGGTGGCTTGGCTTTTGAGGGGCTGAATAACGTCTCGTCTACGCCGAATAACCTGCTTATTATACTGAACGACAATGATATGTCAATAGACCGTAGCGTGGGAGGCATGAAGCAGTATCTCTTCAATCTGACCACCAGTAACCGCTACAACCAGTTGCGTTTCAAGACTTCGAAACTGCTCTTCAGAATGGGTGTGCTGAACGAGGAGCGGCGAAAAACGCTTATACGATTTGCCAATAGCCTGAAGTCCATTGCTGCCCAGCAACAGAACATTTTTGAGGGGATGAATATCCGATACTTCGGTCCTGTGAATGGGCATGATGTGAAAAACATCGCCCGTATCTTACGAGACATCAAGGATATGAAGGGACCCAAGATATTGCATCTGCATACCGTGAAGGGCAAGGGATTCGAGCCTGCGGAACGCAATCCGGGTGTATGGCATGCGCCCGGACGCTTCGACCCTGCAACGGGTGAACGCTTGCAGGCGGATACCAGCCATCTGCCGCCTCGCTTTCAGGACGTGTTTGGCGAGACGCTGGTGGAGCTGGCCCGACAGAATCCACGCATCGTGGGAGTAACGCCTGCTATGCCTTCGGGTTGCTCGATGAATAAACTGATGGAGGTGATGCCCGACCGTGCTTTTGATGTGGGTATTGCCGAGGGGCACGCAGCAACCTTTTCAGGTGGTATGGCAAAGGAGGGATTGCAGCCCTTCTGTAACATCTATTCGGCTTTCATGCAACGTGCCTACGACAATGTGATACATGACATCGCGTTGCTGCGGTTGCCCGTAGTGCTTTGTCTGGACCGGGCCGGTCTGGTAGGCGAGGACGGGCCGACGCATCATGGGGTGTTCGACTTGGCCTATTTCAGACCGATACCGAACTTGACCGTTGCTTCGCCAATGGACGAACATGAACTTCGCCGCCTGATGTACACGGCGCAGCTGCCGGACCGCGGCCCGTTCGTTATCCGCTATCCGCGTGGGCGAGGAGTGCTGACGGAGTGGCGCTGTCCGCTGGCGGAGGTTCCCGTGGGTAAGGGACGACGGCTGAAGGAGGGAAAGGATCTGGCTGTCATTAGCCTAGGACCCATCGGGCACACGGCGGCGCGTGCCATCGAGCGTGCCGAACGGGAACAGGGACTCTCCATCGCGCACTATGACTTGCGTTTTTTGAAGCCGCTGGACGAGGAACTGTTGCATGAGGTGGGCCTTAACTTCCAGCATGTGGTGACCGTGGAGGACGGAGTGCTGAAGGGTGGCATGGGGAGCGCCATTCTGGAGTTCTTTGCCGACCATGACTATATACCGCACATCAAGCGCATCGGCGTGCCGGACGAGTTCATCGAGCATGGTAGCGTGCAGGAACTGCATCGGGTATGTGGAATGGACGAGGAGGGAATCTATAAACAGTTGATAGAGGATAGAGAGTAGGTGACAAGTGATAGAAGATAGTTGATAGAGAAATGAAGATAATCATTGCAGGTGCCGGCGCAGTGGGCACACACTTGGCCAAGTTGCTCTCGCGTGAGAAGCAGGACATCATCCTCATGGATGACAACGAGGAGCGGCTGAGTACGCTCAGTTCTAACTTTGACCTGATGACAGTGGTGGCATCGCCTACCTCTATCAAAGGACTGAAAGAGGTGAGGGCGAGCGAGGCGGATCTCTTTATTGCTGTCACCCCGGATGAGAGCCGGAATATGACAGCGTGCATGCTGGCCACCAATTTGGGCGCGCAGAAGACGGTGGCGCGCATTGACAACTATGAGTATCTGTTGCCTAAGAACAAGGAGTTTTTCCAGAAACTGGGCGTGGACTCACTGATTTATCCGGAGATGCTGGCAGCCAAGGAAATTGTGTCAGCCGTACGCATGAGTTGGGTGAGACAGTGGTGGGAGTTTTGCGGAGGCGCCTTGGTGCTGATTGGCACCAAGATGCGCGAGAAGGCTGAAATTCTGAATATTCCTCTGCATAAACTGGGCGGACCGGAATTACCGTATCACTTGGTGGCCATCAAACGGGGAAGTGAGACGCGCATACCCAGGGGCGACGACAGCATACAGTTGAATGACATCGTGTATTTCACCACCACGCGCAAGTATGTGCCTTATATTCGCAAGATTGCCGGTAAGGAGGAGTATGCCGACACACGTAATGTGATGATTATGGGCGGTAGCCGCATTGCCGTGCGCACAGCGCAATATGTACCTGACTACATGCAAGTGAAAATTATTGAAAATGATCTGAATCGATGTAACCGCCTGACGGAGCTACTGGATGACCGCACCATGATTATTAATGGTGACGGTCGTGACATGGACTTGCTGGTGGAAGAGGGCCTGAGGAACACAGAGGCTTTCGTGGCACTGACCGACAATTCGGAGACAAACATCCTGGCGTGCCTTGCTGCCAAGCGCATGGGGGTGAGCAAGACGGTAGCCGAGGTGGAAAACATAGACTATATCGGGATGGCTGAGAGCTTGGACATCGGGGCAGTGATCAACAAAAAGATGATTGCGGCCGGACATATCTACCAAATGATGCTGGATGCGGACGTGAGTAATGTGAAGAGTCTGACGTTTGCGAATGCGGATGTGGCGGAATTTACTGTGAAGGAGGGTTCGCGCATTACGCGCCATCCGGTGAAGGAGCTGGGGTTGCCGAAGGGAACGACTATCGGGGGCCTGATACGCAACGGGGAAGGCGTGGTGGTAACGGGAAACACGCTTATACGCCCGGGAGATCATGTGGTAGTGTTCTGTCTGAGCATGATGATTAAGAAGATTGAGAAGTTTTTCAGTTAGCTCGAAGTATGATTCACAAAAAAATGACTTATACCGTTCTCGGTCACCTCCTCTGGATAGAGACCGTGATGATGTTACTCTGTGTGGGGGTTTCCTTGTTTTACGGTGAAGACGATCTTACAGCTTTTCTCTGCTCCGTCGGCCTCACGGCTGGTTGCGGAACGTTGTTGCTTTTTCTCGGCAAGGGCTACGAGCGGCAGCTCACTCGGCGCGACGGTTACCTGATAGTCTCCCTTGCCTGGGTTGTATTCTCCCTTTTTGGTATGTTGCCCTTCTACCTGAGCGGATATATTCCCAGCCTGACAAACGCCTTTTTTGAGGCTATGTCCGGTGTGAGTAGTACAGGTTCCACCATTTTGGACCACATTGAAGCTCTCCCCCATGGACTCCTCTTCTGGCGCAGCCTCACCCAATGGATAGGCGGACTGGGCATTATCCTCTTTACTATTGCCATTTTGCCCATCTTTGGTATCAACGGTGTGCAAGTGTTTGCTGCTGAGGCCAGCGGTCCCACGCACGATAAAGTGCATCCGCGCATCGGCATTACTGCCCGGTGGATATGGCTGCTATACACCGGCCTGACGCTGACTGCTACCCTGCTTCTTTGGGTAGGTGGTATGGGGTGGTTTGATAGCGTGTGTCACGCCTTTGCCGCCACCGGTACCGGAGGTTTCTCTACACGTACGGCCAGCATCGCTTACTATCACTCGCCCTACATCGAATATGTGCTTTCTGCCTTTATGTTCATTTCTGGCATCAACTTCACCTTGTTGTTACTCTTCGTTACCGGGCGCTTCCGTAAGAGCCTGGGTGATGCTGAGTTGCGCTTCTACTGTTACTGCATCCTTGTCTTCACGCTGGGCATCACGGCCGTTCTTTGCCTAGGAACACCGATGGACCTGGAGACGGCCTTCCGTACTTCGCTTTTCCAGGTCATATCGATACAGACCTCCACAGGATTTGCCACAAGTGATTACATGACGTGGCCTGCGCTGGCCTGGGGTGCTATGCCGCTGCTGATGCTGGTGGGTGCCTGTGCCGGAAGTACGTCAGGAGGGATGAAGTGCATCCGTATCGTAGTACTGATGCGCGTGGTGCGTAACGAGTTTAAGCGGTTGCTGCATCCCAACGCCGTGCTGCCCATCCGGCTCAATCGGCAGGTGCTGTCTCCCACTTTGCAGTCTACAGTGTTGGCCTTTACATTCCTCTTCTGTCTGATAGCCTTTGCCTCTACGCTGGTGCTGCTGATGCTGGGAGTACCGTTCACTGAGGCCGTGGGTGTCGTAGTTTCCAGCCTGGGCAATACGGGGCCTGGCCTGGGGCTCTTCGGGCCTGCTTTTTCATGGAATGCGTTGCCCGATGTGGCCAAATGGCTCTCCGCAGCGCTGATGCTACTGGGACGGCTTGAACTGTTTACCGTACTGTTGCTGTTTACACCCGATTTTTGGAAGAGGAATTGACAAAACGTAAACCCATATTGTCGAAATGATAAATTTGTATACCCCTGTCTCCCTGCCTTCCGGTCTTCCTCGGCTGTCGCATGCCGACCGTTTGTTATTGATGGGTTCCTGTTTTGCTTCCGAGATGGGTGAGCGACTGACGAAAGCTAAGTTCTGTTGTGATGTCAATCCCTACGGAGTGCTCTACAACCCCCTCTCCATCTCTGCCGCCCTGCGCGAGATAGCCGATGGCAGCGAGTACACCCCCGACCGCCTCTTCCACTTCCGCGAATGCTGGCACAGCCCCATGCACCACGGCGACTTTTCCTCGCCCCGGGCTGATGAAGCTTTGTGTACCATCAACACCCGTCTGCGCAAAGCTCACGCTTGGCTTCCCCGATTGGATTATCTTATGCTGACTTTCGGTACCGCTTGGGTCTATCAATCTCGTGAGACCGGGCAGGTCGTTTCCAATTGTCACAAGCTTCCTGAATTCCATTTTACGCGCCGCCGTCTCTCCGTTGATGAAATCGTGCTTGACTACCAGTCTCTCCTGGCTCACTTGTGGTCGCTTAATCCTCGTTTGAAGTTTTTGCTCACTGTCAGCCCTATTCGTCACATACGCGACGGGCTCCATGCCAATAATCTCAGCAAGGCCACCCTGCTCCTTGCCATCGACCGTCTGCAAACTCTCTTCCCTGACCGCCTCTTCTACTTTCCGGCCTACGAATTGCTGCTTGATGAGCTGCGCGACTATCGCTTCTATGCTGACGACCTGGTACATCCCTCTGCTGTGGCTCTTCGTCATGTATGGGAGCAGTTTGTGCATGCCTGCCTTTCTCCCACAGCATTACAGATTATGGAAGAGTGTGAAAAAATCAGCAAATCCTTGTATCATAAGCCCTTCCGCCCCGACTCGGAAGAGTATAAGCGTTTTTTAGGACAAATAGTGTTAAAAATAGACCAACTTAGCAAAAAATACCCGTACTTAGATTTTCAAAAAGAGAGAGAACTATGTCTTATTCGATTGAAAGCATAACTGAAAGCATCGGTGCACGGCGCGTAGGAAATGCGCCGGCTACCATTGACTGGCTGCTTACCGACAGCCGTTCCTTGAATTTCCCGGAAGAGACCCTGTTTTTCGCCCTGCCCACCAAGCGGAACGACGGAGCGCGCTACATCCCAGAGCTCTATGCCCGGGGGGTTCGCAACTTCGTCCTTAGCGAAGAGAGTTTCCGGCAGATAGAGCACTCCGCCCCCCAACATCTGTCACCTATCACTAATCATTTATCATTTATAAATTTCTTGGTTGTTGCCAATCCTCTCAAGGCCCTGCAAAAGCTGGCTGAGCGTCATCGCAGCCAGTTTCAGATACCCGTTATCGGTATTACCGGAAGTAATGGGAAGACCGTTGTAAAAGAGTGGCTTCATCAGTTGGTTAGTCCTGACCGCACCATCGTCCGCTCTCCTCGCAGCTACAATTCGCAGATAGGTGTCCCCTTATCTGTGTGGCAGATGGACGGGCAGTCCCAGCTGGCTCTCTTTGAAGTCGGCATCTCCGAGCCGGGCGAGATGCATGCCTTGCAGAACATCATTAAGCCCACCATCGGCATCCTGACCAACATCGGCGGTGCCCATCAGGAGAACTTTTTCTCTTTACAGGAAAAGTGCATGGAGAAGCTCACTCTTTTCAAGGATTGCGACGTGGTCATCTACAATGGAGACGATGAGTTCATCAGCAACTGCGTAGCCAAGTCCATGCTCTCTGCCCGTGAGATAGCTTGGAGCCGTACGGACATGGAACGCCCCCTCTTCATCAGTAAGGTGGACAAGCGAGAAGAGTGCACCGTCATTTCTTACCGCTATCTGGATATGGACAACACCTTTACCCTTCCCTTCATTGACGATGCCTCCATCGAGAACTCGCTGAATTGCCTTGCCGCCTGCCTCTATCTGATGCTTCCGGCCGAGCAGATTACCGAGCGTATGGCACGTCTGGAGCCTATCGCCATGCGCCTGGAAGTGAAAGAGGGGAAGAACCACTGCCTGCTGATAAACGACAGCTACAACTCTGACCTCGGTTCGTTGGACATCGCCCTCGACTTTCTCTACCGCCGTTCTCTCTCCAAGGGTCTGAAGCGCACCCTGATTCTCTCCGACATCTTGGAGACGGGCCAGCATGCGCCTATTCTCTATCGCCAAGTAGCCCAGTTGGTGAACAGCCGCGGCATCCAGCGTATCATAGGTGTGGGGAGTGAAATTTCTTCTTTCTCCGCACGCTTTGATATCGAGAGTGCCTTCTATCCGGACACGGATGCCCTGATGCGCGCCATCAGTCGTGGTGATATCAGGCTGGAGAATGAGATTATCCTCATCAAAGGTGCGCGCCGTTTTGGTTTCGATGCCCTGACGGAGCTGCTCGAGAAGAAAGTGCACGAAACCATTCTCGAAGTCAACCTTGGCGCCATGGTAGCCAACTTGAACCATTACCGCAGCCGCCTGAAACCGGAAACCAAGATGGTCTGCATGGTGAAGGCCTCTGCCTACGGAGCCGGTTCCTACGAAATAGCCAAGACTTTGCAGGAACACCGGGTGGATTATCTGGCCGTGGCCGTAGCCGATGAAGGCTCCGAACTTCGCAAGGCCGGCATCACTTCGAGCATCATCATCATGAATCCCGAGATGACTGCCTTCAAGACCTTGTTCGACTATAAATTGGAGCCTGAGGTCTACAGTTTCCACTTGCTGGATGCTCTGATTAAGGAAGCCGAGAAGGAGGGTGTTACCAGTTTCCCCATTCACATCAAGCTCGATACAGGCATGCACCGCTTGGGCTTTGCACCGGAGGAGATGCCCCGGCTTATCGAGCGGCTGAAGGGGCAGACTTCGGTCATTCCCCGTTCTGTCTTTTCTCATTTGGTAGGCAGCGATGGGGCGCAGTTCGATTCCTTTACGCGTCGTCAGATAGAGACTTTCGAGAAGGCTTCTGCCCAGTTACAGGAGGCTTTCTCGCATAAAATACTGCGCCATATCTGTAATTCGGCTGGTATCGAACGTTTCCCGGGCGCACAGTTCGACATGGTGCGCCTCGGCATCGGTCTGTATGGGGTCAACCCGATAGACAATTCTATACTGAACAATGTGAGCACTCTGCGCACTACCATCTTGCAGATACGCGATGTGCCCCAGGAGGACACAGTGGGTTACAGCCGCAAGGGTCGTCTTGACCGCCCCTCACGTATCGCTGCCATTCCCATCGGCTATGCCGACGGCTTGAACCGACACTTGGGCTGTGGACACGCCTACTGTCTGGTGAACGGCCGGAAAGCTCCCTACGTGGGAAACATCTGTATGGACGTCTGCATGATTGACGTGACGGATATCGACTGCAAGGAGGGTGACCGGGTGGAAATCTTCGGCAATCAACTGCCCGTTACTGTGCTGTCGGATGTGCTCGACACTATCCCTTACGAGATTCTGACCAGTGTCTCTACTCGTGTCAAGCGAGTCTACTATCAGGAATAAGAAAAAAAACAGCAAGTGTGCCATAACTATGTTTTACTACAGGTTACTCGGAGTATCACGGATAATTCAAGCTGATTATTAAATGCTTGAAGAAAAAACAACGCTAATCTGCGTAATCTGTGGTAGGTTTTGGCACCTTGCCTCATTTATTTATATATCTTTGCATCAAAATTAATTCAACACAACTATGACAAACTTACTTTTATTAGGCTTTCTGCCCAGCGGTTCCGAGTGGATAATCATTGCATTGGTCATCCTGTTATTGTTCGGTGGCAAGAAGATTCCCGAGCTGATGCGCGGTTTGGGCAAGGGAGTGAAGAGTTTCAAAGACGGTGTGAATGAAGCCAAAGAAGAGATAAACAAGGCTCAAGAAGATTTGGATAAATAGTTATTCTCCTCTTGATTATAAACATCATGTGATTCATGGCCGAGAAAGAACTGACCTTTTGGGATCATTTAGATGAACTTCGCCGTGTGCTGTTTCGTGTTCTCGGTGTATGGTTCGTGTTGGCTGTGGGCTATTTTATAGCCATGCCCTACTTGTTTGACCAAGTGATACTGGCTCCCTGCCACAACGATTTCCTTTTCTATGACCTGCTGCGGTGGATAGGGCAGAAGATGGACCTGCAGGATGAATTCTTCACGCAGGAGTTTCAGGTGAAACTTATCAATATCAACTTGGCTGCCCCCTTCTTCATACACATGTCTACGGCCTTCTGGATGTCGGTAGTGACGGCGGCTCCCTATATCTTCTATGAAATCTGGCGTTTTGTAAGCCCCGCCCTCTATCCTAATGAGCGCAAGGGGGTGAAGAAGGCTTTAGGCATCGGTACGGTGATGTTCTTTATCGGGGTGTTGCTGGGTTATTTCATGGTCTATCCACTGACTTTGCGTTTCCTATCCACCTATCAGCTAAGTTCAGCCATTGAAAACCAGATTTCCTTAAATTCCTATATCGACAACTTTATGATGCTGGTGCTCTGTATGGGGCTGGCCTTTGAGTTGCCGCTGCTCACCTGGTTGCTTTCCCTGCTGGGGCTGGTACACAAGACCTTCTTGCGGCAATATCGTCGCCATGCTATCGTCATCATTGTCATTGCGGCAGCCATCATCACCCCGACCGGTGACCCCTTTACGCTGACCGTGGTAGCCGTCCCCCTCTATCTGCTCTACGAACTGAGCATCCTGATGATAAAGGACAAGAGAAGTGAAGAAGAATGAAGAAAGTGAGATGAAGAAGGAGGAGATAAAAGAATATTACAGCATACTACTGAACGCCTGTCGAGAAGAGAACATCTCTTTAGAACTGGCCTACAGACAATTGCGCGAACTGCTAGAGCGCCTGTGCCGCACGCAGATGACCGATGGCAGCTTGCAGATGACCGACCTCTCTGCACGCATCAGCTTCGTATCCTCCAAGGTCGGGCTTTCTGTGGCAGAGCAAAACCGTCTGCATACCTTCCGGCTGACTTCCAATGACATTCTGAACCGTCGTGCAGAGCCGAAGCGCGAACACTTGCTGCGCGATGCCAAGACACTGGCTTTCTTCATCAAGCGCCTGACGGGGGAGGAGATTCCCCTTGCCCTTTACCGCCTGTTGCCTCGTGCGGACGCCACCTATATCGTGGCTCCTCCTGCCCGGCAGCATGTGAAGCGCATGCGTGTCTGTTTCCAGTATGCCGATGAATCCTACCTCTATGTGTTGCCTGTAGACACGTTGGCCGATGAACCGTTGCGTGTTCGCTACAATGTCCCCCAAGTGAATGAAGAGTTTGCCGAGACCTGCCAGATACTCTGGAGGTATGCCCAGGTCAATTTGCTGGACGTGGCGGTGGACGAGGCCGGCATACTCACCCCCTCCTTCATTATCTTGGAACCTGACTACCTGCTGGATATCAGTTCGCTTGCCGAGTGTTTCAAGGATTACGGGCATCACCCTGCCAACTACATCCTGGCACGCTTGCAATCGCCGGATAATACCCGTCCGCTGCTGCTGGGTAACATTGCCAACCTTTTTCTGGACGAATGGATTCATGCCAAGGAAGCTCCCGACTACCTGGCCTGCATGAAGAAAGCCTTCCGTGCCTACCCCATCGAGCTGGCCGCCTGTACCGACCTGCTCGATCCGGAGAAGGAGGCTGCATTCTTCGCTGACTGCAAGCAACATTTCGATAACATCCGCCGGACCGTGACCGAGACCTTTCGAACATCCGGCTATGAGCTTGACAAGACGGATGCCGTGCTGGAACCCTCTTACATCTGCGAGGCATTGGGCCTGCAAGGACGCTTGGACTACATGCAGCGCGACATGACCTCCTTCATTGAGATGAAGTCCGGCAAGGCCGACGAATACTCCATCCGTGGCAAGGTAGAACCCAAGGAGAACAACAAAGTACAGATGTTGCTCTATCAGGCCGTGCTAGAGTACTCCATGGGCATGGAGCATCGGCATGTCAAGGCCTACCTGCTCTACACTCGCTACCCCTTGCTCTATCCGGCGCGCCCTTCCTGGGCGATGGTGCGCCGCGTGATGGATGTGCGCAACCGGATTGTGGCCAATGAATATGGTATCCAGCTGCGCAACAGCCCCCACTACACAGCAGAGCGCCTGAAAGATCTCCATCCCGATACGCTAAACGAACGCCGCCTGGACAACACTTTATGGAAACGCTACCTTTATCCCTCCATTGATGCCGTGGACCGGCGCATCCGCTCCCTTTCACCTTTGGAGCAAAGCTATTTCTATACCCTTTACAACTTCATCACCAAAGAGCTATACACCTCCAAGTCCGGAGACCTGGATTATGAAGGACGTACTGGTGCCGCCGCCCTCTGGCTTTCCACCTTGGCCGAGAAATGCGAAGCTGGTGAGATACTCTACGATTTGGCCATCCAAGAGAACCATGCCGCCGAGGCACACAAACCCTATTTATCTTTCCGGATACCGCAAAGAACCCCTTTCGGGAAAGAAGCCGTCCTTCCCAACTTCCGTTCGGGCGATGCTGTAGTCCTCTATGAACGAAACACGGATATGGAC
>CAMWRY010000015.1 GCA_947176775.1 uncultured Bacteroides sp. | reverse complement strand
AGGGTACCTTTATCCGGAGCAGGTACGGAGCGGGTACGGGCCGGGTACTGTCCGGGTACGGGTGAAGTTTCCTTTGGGAGTGCATTTTTCTAAAATAACATGAGTTCGATATAAGCGATAGCCCACAGACCACATGTTGTTGAAGCTACCATGCGGCATGTGAGTTATCGCTTATATCGAACTCGCATTAATCTATATTAATCCGGGTAATCCGTGGTGAAAAACTGTTTTGTAAACCTTCTTGTTTTACCGGATGATGGTGCCGTAGATGTCCTTGTTCAGTACTTCCAAGGCTTGCAGCACGCTCTCGTTCGTGGTGTTCATCACGCGGAAGTATTCGTTCATGTCCCACAGGTCTCGGGCGATGAGGGCCTTGAGCTGAGTCTTGATAAGGGGCAGGGAACGATTGTACTGCGCTTCGTCGAACTTTACCTGCTCCTTGTCCGCCATCCGGCGCAATTCGGCGAGGAAGCGTTCATCTATTTCAAACTTCTCGTTGAAGGTCTCGAACTTCTTGTATCGGCTTTGCAACTCCTTGCGGTGCTGCTCGATGTAGGCGGTGGTAGCTTTGATGACTACGCCTTTTGCCACCAGGTTGCGGTGATAGTCGGTATAACGGGTGGTGTCGATGGGCACGAAGAAGTCGGGCATGATGCCTCCGCCACCGTAGACGGTGCGCCCCATACGCTTGGTCAGCACCTTCAACGAGTCGGCAAAGTGGATACTGTCGGCATGAATCAGCTCGCCGTGGTTGTAACGGTCTATCAGTTCCTGGTTGTATCGGCGGTTACCGTCCGTGCCGCTTGCAGTGCCGTCGGGGTCGGCGGTATGGTCGTAGGGCTTCTGGATGCAGCGGCCCGAGGGAGTGTAATATCGGGCGATGGTGAGGCGAATCATGGAGCCGTCGGGCAGGTCAATGGGACGTTGCACCAATCCCTTGCCGAAAGTGCGTCGGCCTACCACTACGCCGCGATCCCAGTCCTGGATGGCTCCGGTGACAATTTCGCTGGCCGAAGCCGAGTACTCGTCTACCAGTACCACGAGGCGACCGTTGCGGAAGTTACCGGTACCCTTGGCAAAGAAGTCGCTGCGCCGGGAGGCACGGCCTTCGGTATAGACTATCAGTTCCTTCTGCCCCAAGAACTCGTTCGCCAGGTCGATGGCGGCATTCAGGTAGCCTCCTCCGTTGCCTTGCAGATCGAGGATGAGGTCTTTCATGCCTCGCTTCTGAAGCTCCTTCAGGGCTTCTGCAAACTCTTCGGCGGTGGTAGCTCCGAAGCGGTTGATGCGTATGTAGCCGGTCTGCGGCTGTATCATATAGGAAGCATCGAGGCTGAGGATGGGTATCTTGTCGCGCTTCACGGTAAAGGACAGAGCATCGTCCACGCCACGGCGCACCACGGTGAGCCGCACTTCCGAACCCTTCGGCCCACGCAGGCGGCTCATGATGTCCTCCGTGCTCATCTTCACGCCGGCAATGGCAGTGTCGTTCACCGCCACGATGCGGTCTCCGGCCAGGATGCCCACCTTCTCCGAGGGGCCGTTGCTGACGGGCTGTATCACGAGCAGCGTATCCTCTATCATCTGAAACTGCACACCGATACCTTCGAAATTGCCTTGCAGAGGTTCGTTCATCTTCTTCACCTCCTCGGCATTGTTGTAAGTGGAGTGTGGGTCGAGTTGTGCCAGCATCTTGATAATGGCCTCTTCTACCAACTTGCCTTCGTCCACTTTGTCCACGTAGAGGTTACTGATGGCAAACTCCGCCATTTGCAACTTGCGCAAGGCTTCGTTGTTCGGCTTCTGCGCCTGCACGGTCAAGGCAAAGAGGAAAAGGAAGGCAGCCCCGACCCCGATTCCTCTCCGAAAGGTGAGGGGAGAGTGAGTAATGAGGGATATAAGGGCAGATGATGCTTTAGAGAATGATTTCATAAAAAATAAAAAAATTATTATTAGTAGTAGCATTAGTGAACTATAGGAGAACTATTCTTCCTCCCCCTCCCTACGAGGGAGAGGATTGGGAGAAGAGGCTGGCAGGAACCTACTCACATCCTTCCCGAACTTCATCAGTTCCCTCACCACGCTGGAGCTGACGCAGGCCAGTTCCGGCTCGGTGAAGAGCAGGACGGTCTCGATGCCCGTCAGCTTGCGGTTGATGTCGGCAATGGTCTCCTCGTACTCAAAATCCTTTACGGAGCGTATGCCGCGAATGATGAGGCAGGCATCCACCTGCAAGGCGAAGTCGGTGGTGAGACAGTCGTATGCCTGTACCTTGACACGCGGTTCGTTGCGGTAGAGGTCGCGTATCATCTCTTCGCGCTTCTCGACAGGAAAGCAGGTGTGCTTCCCTTCATTGATGCCAATACCGATGACAACTTCGTCGACGAATCCCAACGCACGCTCCACCACCGAAGCATGTCCGATGGTAAAGGGGTCGAACGTTCCCGGAAAGATAGCTCTTCTCATGATGCCAAGTCTTCTTCTATAACCAGATTGTTGATGATAAAGTTTTGCCGTTCCATGGTATTCTTTCCCATATAGAACTCCAGCAGCTCCTTCACAAGGTCGGTCTTGCGCAGCGACACCTGTTCCAGGCGTATGTCCTTGCCGATGAAGTGGCGGAACTCGTCGGGTGAGATTTCTCCCAAACCTTTGAATCGGGTAATTTCCGGGTTGGGTCCCAGCTCCTCGATGGCCTTCACACGCTCCTCTTCCGAGTAGCAGTAGTCGGTGCGCTTCTTGTTGCGCACGCGGAAGAGCGGAGTTTGCAGGATGTACACGTGTCCCTTCTTTATCAGGTCGGGGAAGAATTGCAGAAAGAAGGTAATCATCAGCAGACGGATGTGCATGCCGTCCACATCGGCATCGGTCGCCACGATGACCTTGTTGTAGCGCAACCCCTCCATGCCGTCTTCAATGTTCAGGGCGGCTTGCAACAGGTTGAACTCCTCGTTCTCGTAGACCACCTTCTTGGTCAGTCCGAAGGAGTTCAGCGGCTTACCGCGCAGGCTGAAGACGGCTTGCGTGTTTACATCACGGCTCTTGGTGATGGAGCCGCTGGCGGAGTCGCCCTCGGTGATGAAGATGCACGATTCCGCCTCCTGCTCCCTACCCTTGCCGTCGTTCAGGTGGTAGCGGCAGTCGCGCAGTTTGCGGTTGTGCAGATTCGCCTTCTTGGCACGTTCGCGAGCCAGCTTGGTGACGCCGGCGATGGCCTTGCGCTCCTTCTCGGAGTCTTGTATCTTCTGCAACATCACTTCGCTCACCAGCGGATTCTTGTGCAGGTAGTTGTCCACCTCGGTCTTGATGAAGTCGCCCACGTACTTGTTCACCGTGGGGCCGGCAGGTTTCTTCTCCTGCGGCACGGCAGGCCACATGTTGTTGCTGCCCAGTTTCGTCTTGGTCTGGCTTTCGAACATCGGCTCCTCCACGTCGATGGCGATGGCGGCCACCAGTCCGTTGCGGATGTCGGCATACTCCTGGTTCTTGTTGTAGAACTCCTTGATGGTACGGGCGATGTGCTCCTTCAGTGCCGTCTGGTGCGTGCCGCCTTGGGTGGTGTGCTGCCCGTTGACAAAGGAGTAGTACTCTTCGCCGTATTGGTTGGTGTGGGTGAAGGCTATTTCGATGTCCTCTCCCTTCAGATGGATGATGTCGTAGAGGCCCTCGCTGGTCATGTTGTCCTTCAGCAGGTCCTCCAGTCCGTGACGGGAGACGATGCGCTGGCCGTTGTAGATGAAGGTAAGCCCGGTGTTCAGGTAGGTATAATTGCGCAGCAGGGTTTCCACGAACGGATTCTGGAAGGAGTAGTTCAGGAAAAGCGTGTTGTCCGGTTCGAAGAAGATGAAGGTACCGTTCTCTTCGGTGGTCTCTTCGGTGCAGTCGCTCTGCAGCACGCCTTTCTCAAAGATGGCGGTACGTACCTTGCCGTCGCGGTAGCTGCGCACCTCGAAGTGGCTACTCAGTGCATTCACCGCTTTGATACCGACACCGTTCAGTCCGACGCTCTTCTTGAACGCCTTACTGTCATACTTGCCTCCGGTGTTCAGCTTGCTCACAGCCTCTATCAGTTTGCCTTGCGGAATACCTCGTCCGTAGTCCCTGACGCTGACGCGCAAATTCTCCTCGATGGTCACCTCAATGCGCTTTCCGGCACCCATCTTGAATTCGTCGATACTGTTGTCCATCACCTCCTTCAGCAGCACGTAGATGCCGTCGTCGCTCTGTGATCCGTCGCCCAGTCGGCCGATATACATGCCGGAGCGCACACGGATGTGCTCCATATCGTCCAGGTGGCGTATGTTGTCGTCGGTATATTCTACGGTCGGTTCGCTGAAGGGGAGTCCGTCGTTGATATGTTCTTCTTCCATGGATTTTCGATTGTTAGGGGATGTTTGCAAAGTTATAACTTATATACGATATATACGAAAAGCCTCTCTTGGTTTTTATCAAAAGTTCACAAATACCAAGTAATTCTCCGGAGTTACCACGGTCGTCTTATCGGATAATTTTTCAGGAAGGTGTCGGGAAAAGGAAGTTTTCCAGCTTCCTCGTTATCATAATTTTTCTTCGTTTTTTGATACAAGGGCAAAAATAAGTCATTTTACTGCTAATCCAAAAAATTACGGTAACATTTTGGATTGTAATCCGAAATGTTACCGTAATTTTTTGGATTAGGACGTTTAAGTCCTAAAATGTGTTTATTATAAAACCTCCGAGTTTATAAATCTATTTCCTCAAAACTCCTATCTCTTTATCTCCTTCACAAAGCACCTCCTCCTCTTGTGTTGCTCCGTCTTGAAGTATTCCCACTGTGCCTGCACTTTGCCGTTCAGTTCCAGTTCGGGGTTGCTTTCGGCGTATTCGAAGCCGAGTTGCTGGTAGACGGGTATGAGGTCGGAGAAGAGCAGAGCGTTGACGCCTTTGTTCTGGTATTCGGGCTTCACGGCTACCAGCAGCAGGTCGAGCATCTTGGGATATTTCTTCAGGAAGATGGTCTTGAGCAGATGGTACCAGCCGAAAGGCAGCAGACGGCCATGGCCCTTCTGCAAAGCTTCGGAGAGGGAGGGCATGGAGATACCTACGGCAATCAGCTGGTCGTCGGCATCAGTGATGAGGGTCACCATGCGCAAGTCCACAATAGGAAGGTACATCTTGACGTATTGGTCTATCTGGCGTTGCGACAGCGCAGAGTAGCCGTAAAGGGGCTGATAGGCCTCGTTCATCAGTTCGAAGATGGCCTGACCATACTCTTTGGCAATCTTCCGTGCCGAGGTGTATTTCTTTATCTTGAGGTTGTATTTGCGCTGGATGAGGTCGGAGATGCGGCGGTGCTTGTCCGGTATGGCATCGGGGATGTAGATTTTGTATTCCACCCAGTCGGCATCCTTCCGGAAGCCCATGCGTTCCATGTGCTGCGGATAGTAGGGATAGTTGTAGATGGTAGCCATGGTGCTCAGTTGGTCGAAACCCTCAATGAGCATGCCTTCGGCATCGAAGTCAGTGAAGCCCAGCGGGCCTTGTATGTGGGTCATGCCGCGCTCCTTGCCCCACGCCTCTACAGCGCACATCAGGGCATCGGAAACTTCGGCATCGTCTATGAAGTCTATCCAGCCGAAGCGGACCTCTTTCTTGTTCCAGGTCTGGTTGGCCTTGTGGTTGATGATGGCGGCTACACGGCCTACGATTTTGCCGTCGCGGTAAGCCAGGAAATAGTCGGCCTCGCAAAACTCGAAGGCAGCGTTCTTCTTCTTGTTGAAGGTGTTGAGCATGTCATCGAAGAGGTCGGGTACAGAGTAAGGATTGTCTTTGTACAGTTGATAGTTGAAACGGATGAAACGTTCCAATTCCCGTCTGGTGGTTACTTTCTTGATTGTAATGGCCATAATTCTTTCTAATGTTGTGGAGGGCAAAGATACATGATAATCTTCAAACTGCCACGTATAGAGAAGTTTTTTATAGCCGGAGGAGCTATCTTCGGGAGGGAGTTAGAGGGCGATAATTCCTTCTAACTCCCTTAAATAACATGAATTCGAGATAAGCGATAGCCCACAGAGCGCATGTTGTTGAAGCTATCATGCCGCATGGTAATTCTCCTCCTCCCGGGAGGAGGGGAATTACCATGCGCTCTGTGGGCTATCGCTTATCTCGAATTCACGTTAAATATTATATATCAGCACCGCCGTATAGGCCACATAGCATAGCATCAGCACGCTTCCCTCCACCCGGGTGATGGTGCGCTTGCCGAAGAAGACGCCGAAGAACCAGAACAGGATGCCCGAGCCCACCAGCACCCAGAGGTCGAAGTTGGTGATGCCCGTCAGCCTCAGCGGCGTGACGGAGGCTGAGCAGCCCAGCACGAAGAAGATGTTGAAGAGGTTGCTGCCGATGACGTTGCCGATGGCTATCTCCGGATTCTTCTTCAGGGCGGCAACAACGGAGGTGGCCAGTTCGGGCAGTGATGTCCCTCCGGCTACGAGGGTCAGGCCAATGACAGACTCGCTGACGCCCAGGTTACGGGCAATGCCACTGGCGCCGTCCACAAAGAAGTTGCCCCCCACGATGAGTCCGGCACGTCCGCCCAAGATGTAAAGAATGGATTTCCACAACGGAAGCTGCCTGATTTCCTCCGTCTCTTCTTCCTTTTCCTGCGGATGGTGCGAGGCGATGGCGAAGGTGTACTTCATGAAGATGGCAAAGAAACCGAGCAGTACCAGTCCGTCGGTGATGCCGAGCACGTTCTCTTGGGCACCGTCCAGGAAGACATCGTTGGCACAAACCAGCAGGACGAGCGAAGCAAGGATGCAGAGGGGAATCTCCTGTTGCAGGGTATTCCGGGTGACGGTTATCGGGGCAAAGAGCGCGGTGCAGCCCACAATCATCAGGGTGTTGAAGAGGTTGCTGCCCACCACATTGCCCACGGAGATGTCCGCACTGCCCTTCAGGGCGGAAGAGAGGCTGACGGTGAGTTCGGGCGCCGAAGTGCCGAAAGCCACGATGGTGAGTCCGATGACGATGGAGGGGATGCGGAAACGCTTGGCCAAGGATGCTGCGCCGTCTGTCAGCCCGTTGGCACCCAATAGTATGAGGAGAAGTCCTCCGACGAGTAATACGATATTCATAATTCTTCGTTGTTATCTTTGTACGCAACAAAGATAACGGTTTGTTTCCAAATAAGTAGTGAAAACGCAATCTATACTTATGTAAACCGCTGCACTATTTATCCCCATAGTGTCCTTCCACCTCTATCACAAGAACAAAGATTTCTTCATCATGGATTTTATAGATAATTCTATCGTGTGCAGTTATACGTCTCGAGTAGAGAATGTCACTGCCACCAATCAACGCTTCCGGATGTCCGATACCTGTACGTGGGTGCTTCATAATGTCATTCAACACGTTACGGAGTTTCTTGAAGAGAATTGGATTAGATTTCTTCCACTTCGTTATGACCTTCTCCACTTTCGGGTCAAACTGAATGGCATACATCATAGACTATTCAAATAAGTGTCAAGTTCTTCAGTAGTGTTACAGGTAGCACACTTGCCCTCCTTACAAGCTTTCTCAACCTCGTTGATGCGTGCTTGCAGCTCTGGAGTAATCATTAAATCCTCACGGCCTACTTTTACTAAAGCGTAAATCTCATTTTTCCGGCGAATAAGTACTTGTTCGCCGTTGTCTGCCCTTGCGAAAGAAGCAGCAAGGTTGTTACGGTATTCTTTAACTGACAATGCTTCCATATCTTATATCTTAAATTCATAGCAAAAATAATTGTTTTTCAGAAGAATACAAACTTTCTGCATATAAATGTGGCATGGGCACACGATTCTTTCATTTACAAGAGTTAAAGGGGGTATTATTTCGCCTCGCTTCGTTAGAAATTAAAGGAGTTAAATCCAACTTGTAGGCTGACAACTCCTTATAGCTCCTCTAATTCCTGTAAACGAAAAAACCGTGACATGGGCATAAATTATTGTTACTATTTCTCTACGTTTTTCTTTTTTATGATGTAAGTATTGGTTATAATATCAATTAACGACCTTCCACTTATGATTACAGATGTATCCACAATCAAAAAGAACAATAATATTACCAAATAATAACTTATATCTAATATAAATCTCAAACCTACTGCAATAACCATTAGAAGTAAAAATAAGAAGTTACGTTTAAATACCTCTTTATTCGTTATTAGTTTGTTATTATCAGACACAGCAATAAGACCACATAGGAATTTGCCTAATGAAGCACTTAGTATCCATTCCCACAACAAATAATACACAAAATTGACAATTATAAAAATCCCTGTTATTTGCAAATCGCGGGACAAGGTCTTACCCCCATATTGAGCAACCAATTTCGGTTGTTGTGTTATTTCTTCATAACTTTGAGTCAATTTCTCTGGAGGTACATTCCCATAGACATGGGGCACCGCTCCAATCATATCTATACTTTGATAACGTGATGGCGAGCTATTTAGCAGACCACAGTACATACCCAATTGTGAAGGTGCTCCGAATGGAGATAAAAGGCCCAACACAGTTAAAAAAAGTCCTAAAATTAAAACTTTGTCTATCAACGAACCAAAAGTTCTTCTTACTACATTTTTTCCCATAACCATTTTATTTATTGTTCCATGTAAAAGTTCTTATAACATTTGAGAAATCTTTTTCCCAAAGATTAGCATCTTTCTGTCTATATGAAAGTATTATATTCGCTAATATGCTATCATTAAACAAGTAGTAACTATTCACATTTGTACGATTATCATCAACTCCTTTTCTAATATATTCTACTTCAATGGCATAAATGTCTTCAATTCTCACCCACCGTACAGATGGAGTCCCAATAACTTCATATCCTGAAGAATTTTCTATTGCAAGAGATTGAAAAAAATGTATATCATCTAACTCAAGATCCTCAAATTCATCGCATTGCATAAAATCCCCAGGATTTCCTTTCTGAATATTTATTATAATTCTGCAATAAGTATTATGAGCTCTTTCAGAATTGTCAGAAAGGCCTTTTTGCTGGAAAACGACATTATCTTCATTGATTTTATGTCCATGCCATTCTATTTTTTTAATTTCTTGAGTATATACATCATCTACATTCCTTAATTCAACTGTCGGAGGAACACTAATGAAAAAATGATTGGAAACAATATATTGATTCCAGTTTTCCGGAGGTAAGAATTTGTTTGTTTTAGCAATTTCAATTTTTGTACTTTTTGCCACCACATTATCATAATAGCCAGATAAGTATTTCTCTCTTACCTCTTTCTTTTTGTCGCTTTCATAACATTTTGTGACAATAATGGCACAGAGAACTAATGCGAAAACAATTTTAGAACTATACTTCATACACTAAAAATTAAGATATTCACAAATACAAAGAAGCGTGGAACTGCAATCCACGTCTTGTATTGGAGGTCCTGAGAAAACCTAGTGTATAGATGTAGTAATAGCAGCCCACGCTATAGCGTGAGAACCACTATGCCTTTTCCCATACACTATTCGAAAATTTCTCAGGTTTCCAAATACGAGATCAGCATAACGCTTCTTCTTTTCTATATGTCATGGAAAGAGTTGCCTCTATCCAAATGCAAAAATAACTATTTTTTTGAATTTCTGCATCAGAAAGATTATAAATTTGGTTCATCCAACATTTCGAGTGATAGATTGTCGTATTATCATCGGGATAGAAAGCCCAACAGGTCTATAGCCCGTCAATGATGAAGAAACATTATCGTATACCATTACTTTCAATGTCAGATGAACTAAAAATCTTTCAATAGGTGTATATATATCTAATTATGCAATATAACTATATAATATGCTTCGCTTTACAGCACCACCGTCCGCCCCTCCGCAATAGAGAGCTTCGACCACGGCGTGACGGAGGTCCACAGGGCAAGGTCGCCAATCGTGGCCGGGAAGGGAATCTCTTCCTTCAGGTCGGCTTCCAGCGCCTTCAGCATGATGTAGTCCATGCCTTCGTGGTGTGTGTCCACCCGTAGTGCCTCGTCGCCCCACTGCCTCCAGTAGACATGTTCGTAGCGGTCCACGTAAGGGCTGTCCGCTTCCCAGGTCTCGTCCGGGCTGATACCTTCGATGTAGATTCTTCTTGGGTCGCCCTGCCAGATGCCTTTGGTGCCCTGCACCTCGAAGTCGAGGCTGCGCGGACGAGGCAGCGTGGTGTCGTGCGTCAGGGAGAGGAGGATGCCGTTCTCCGTCTTCAGCTGGGTGACAACGACATCACCCAACTGTATTTCCACCTCCGTGTTGCCTCCCAAGTCTTTGATACGTTGCCGCATGCCTGCCGGTTTGGAGGCGAAGGAGGTCAGGCTCTTGATGCGGTCTGTGCGGTTGATGCCGGCTATCAGGCAGAGGGGAGCCAAGCCGTGCGTAGGATAAAGGTCGCCATTCTCCTGCTGGTAGAACTTGCTGCGCCACACGCTTTCCGTCTTTGCGCGGTTGCCGATGTTGCCGGCATCGTCCAGCAGCAGGCGGCGCAGGTCGTGACGGTAGCCGCCGCGCATGTAGACTATCTCGCCCAGCAGACCGTCCGCCACCATGTTGCAGACGGAGAGGTTGGCACGCATGAAGAGTGTATTCTCCAGCGGATAGACCCGGCAACCGTGCCAGCGTGCCTGCTCTATCAGGGGTTGGTATTCGTCGATGTAAAGACCGCCTTTTATCTCCAGAGCCACATGGCACCCCCTCGTCACACACTGCAGGGCATGCGGCACGTGGCACTGCCAGGGCGAGGCGACGAACACCAGGTCGGGCGCTTGCTCCGCAAGCATGTTCAGATAGTCATTCTCGTCCCGGTTGTAGCACTTCATGCCCGGGAACTCCTCTTTCCCGATGCCCGGGTCGGCAAGCGCCACTACCTGAAAGGCAGGCAGATGCTGCAACAGGCGCAACAACTGCCTGCCACGATAACCTACCCCAATGAATGCAACTTTTATCATAACTTGTTCCGATATGCTCTTATGGCCTCCAAAGATACGGAAAATTCTGCTTACCCCAACAGATACAGGAACTGAAACGGCATAGGGTTGCTTATTAAACCGTTTCATACGTATGATAAGAACATTAAAAACCGCAGATAAACTTCATCTCACGTGCTGAGATGAAGTTTATCCATAGCTGGTACGTTTTGCAAGCGGAGTGAAACTATTTGAAAAAGGGAGTTAAACTGTCTCGACTCCAGTGTCCGAGGCGGTGGGAAGCTGGCAGGCGATGAGTACCTTCTTCTCATCGGCCAGTGTGGTGGCAAAGAGGTAGGTATCGCCCCCTTCGGCCAATTTCAGTCGCTTGCGCAGCTGGGCGACGGTGTCGGGGAAGTTGCGCACGGTGAGGTTGGCCTTCTTCGCGGCAGGCAGCACTTCGCGCACCTCCCTCTTGCCGAAGCCGCCGGAGGCTGTCACCCGAAACTTCCGCCCGGGAAAGTCGGGCAGGTATCGATCCGAGGTGTAGAGGTGGCTGTTGGGGTGTAACTTCTCCACCTTATATATATGGGAGACGCTGCGGAAAGCTCCGGCCTTCAGAATGGAGGCGTTCGGTTCGTAGAGGTAGCTCTTCAGTTGTGCCGTGCAGGCAGACAGGCACTCTCTCTCCGCTCCACGGGTGAAGGTGAGCAACTGCCGCCCGTCCCCATTGAGCAGGTTGATGCAGTGGATGGGTACTTCGTCGGCAGGCAGACAGGCATCGCCGTTCAGCACGAGCAGCAGCTCCTTGCACTCGTTGTTCACCGAGACGATGTGCGCCTCCTCCACGTGCTTCAGGTCGTTCAGGGCAAGGGTGAGGTCCAGCATGGGCGAGAGTTTCACCAGCACACGTCGGCCTTTCTGCACCAGCAGTGCTTCCAGTGTGGCGACGTCGGGCTCACAATCGGCAATGGCCACCGTCTTTCCGCCATGGCCGTCGCGACGCGCCGGGTCTATGAATATCCAGTCCACCGGCTCCATCGCTTGCAGGTAGCGGACACTGTCGTCGTGGCAGACGGTGATGTGGCGCAGGCCCAGCGCCGGGAAGTTGTGCGCGGCGATTTCGCAAAGCGATTCCTGTCGCTCCACATAGACGGCTTTCCGGAAACCAGCGGCCAGGAAGGAGCAGTCGATGCCGAAGCCGCCGGTCAGGTCGATGAAAGTTCCCCCTTGTCCCCTCGTATCCTCGTCTACTGCTCTCCTTCCCTTCACTACTTCCGCCTTGTAGCGTGCCGTGGCCTCTGAGGAACATTGCTCCAACGGGAGGTGCGCCGGGCAGAGGATGGCTTCGTTTGCCGCCCACGCAGGCACCTTCTCCAACAACGTCTGCCTGCCTGCAATCTGTGTGATAGCGGCAGGCATATCTACATCGGGGTATCGCCGGACTTGCAGGGCGAGGCTGCGCACGTCGTCGCGGCTGTGCGTGCGGATGAAGCGGAGGGTTTCGTCGGAAAGTGTCATAGGCTTGGTTGAATATGGGTGCAAAGATAGCGGTTTTATGCGTTAGCTTCGGCCTCCTTTTCAAGAAAATGGCATCCGTCCCACCGTCTTCTACTGCAACCCCAACATCTATCTGTTGCTCCCGAGCCAAGTCCCTTTCTTCCACAGATACTCCAACGGTCCCTGACGGTGACTCGCCAACCAGCTACGACTGAACAAAAGCAGAACAACAAAAATAGCAACGGCAATGAGTGTGGACTCGAATGCGCCTGTCTTGCACCAAAGATTGAAGCCAAAGTGATAGTAAAGCGTCACACCCATAATGGACTGACCGATGTAATTAGTGAGACTCATTCGGCCGAAAGGTGTAATGAACCGCTGCGCCTTATATCCGTTTCCGGCATAAAACCACATCAGAACAAAAGCCGACACAAGAAGCGTCATAAACGCGAAGTTGTAGAGCATCGGAATGGCAATGCCATAATAAGAACGTATGGTTACATTGGAAATGGACTGCGGCACCAGCTCTTTGAGCAAATACAGAGGGAGGCACAGCAAGAGTGCAGACACGAAAGCCCTGAACCAGAATGCGCGGCTTTCGTCCGTCTTCTCAAAATAGGATTTGCGTCCAAGCCACATGCCCAGCAGGAAGAGCGCCGGTGTCTGGAACAACCTGCCAGCCTCAACCTGCCAGAAATTGCTGTACAACTGACCATTCCAGATATTATTGCCAAGGGTCTGCCACAAATCACCGTTGCGACCGACCTTTTCCGCCGACGCCGCAAACTGCACAAACAAGGAATTCGTATCAACATATCCGGGGTTCATCAACGCATACCCGATTTTTGCCCAGCAATACGGTTGAAGCATCAGAATCGCCGCCACCCACAGCACGGTGCGGTTGCTCCACGATGATGCCGGAATCAGAATAAGACCGCAAACCGCATAAAGCAACAATATGTCGCCATTATAAAACAGCGCATGGAATTGTGAGAATCCCACCAGCAGCAGCATACGCCATGCGAAGCGCATTCTGAAATCAACCCCACGCTTCCGGGCATTGCGCATCTGAATAAAGAAGCTGAAGCCGAAAAGCAGCGAGAAAGTGGCGTACGCCTTGCCCGCAAAAAGGAAATAGATGATTTCGGTCATCTTGGCATCCAGCCATTGAAGCCATTCCGCACGAACCATGTCTCCATAAAAGATATTGTAATGTTCAAGATTATGCAACAGTACGATTGCAAACAGTGCAAAACCACGCAAGGCGTCAACGACCTCAAGTCTGTAAGAGGGTAACTGATTCTTAGTCATAACGAGACAAACATTAGAAGTTATTTTGAAATGATTGAATTATTTATATTTTCCTGTTAATCAGTTTGCTAATTGATGTATTCCCGTAACTTCATGGTTGCAAAACAAATAATTAGGAGCAATTATTCAACCAACCTAACTGAAAAGCGGTGGCAAGTTATCAAATATATTGTAGAACCACAAGAAAGAACCAGAAAAAAGTGTCTCAGAGAAATTCTGAACGCCCTATTCTATATCAGCAAGAGCGGCTGTCAATGGGGAATGCTGTTTCCCGATTGGACTGCATC
This sequence comes from uncultured Bacteroides sp., assembly GCA_947176775.1. Taxonomy (GTDB): domain Bacteria; phylum Bacteroidota; class Bacteroidia; order Bacteroidales; family Bacteroidaceae; genus Bacteroides. The sequence continues at coordinate 9,304 of CAMWRY010000015.1, read as the reverse complement.
AAACCTTATCTTCTGGTGGGGGGCACTGCCTTGTCCTTGCAAGTAGGCACTCGTCAAAGTGAAGACTTGGACTTTATGAAGTGGCGCACTTCCAAGGCAGAGAAAATAGTTCTCCTTTTATGCCTGTCCTAAATACTCTCCTGTCAGTGCGCCGGTGGAATATCTGAATAATTTGCGATTGGCAGATGTGAAATCTACCGGTGCAATGAAGATGGAAGTCATGATGCGCAGGAGTAATTTCCGCGATTATTATGACATTTATTCCATATTGAAATCCGGCATACTTATCAATGACTTGATATCTTTGGCATTGGCCTATTCCGGGCATAAACTGAAATCCAAGAATCTGTTGGCAATGCTCACCAATGGTTCCCGTTTCACACGGGATGCGCATTTTGAACAGCTTGAGCCTGTCTATGCAGTAACAACTCAAGAGATAGAGGATTATATAAAGTCTTGTCTGTTGCTTACGGAATAACCCGATACCGCTCCCTCGCTGTCTGCCTGCTGACGCGATTGAAGTGCCACCACTCGCTGGGCAGGGGGCGGAAGCCGGCTTCCTTCATCACCAACCTTAGCAACAACCGGTTCTCGCGCTCCTGTTCCGTCAGCTTGCCTTGCGTCACCAGCGAGGCTTCATCGGTGATGTGGGCTTCCCGGCCCAAGTGGTCCACCGGAGTACCCATCGGCAGCGGTACGCCTTCGGCATCCAGGATGCTGATGTCCACTGCCATCCCGTAGTTGTGCAGGCCTCCGCCGCGCGAAGGATTGGAAACATAGAGGTATTGTGGAGTGCCTTTCACAGTGTCCCACATCTTCTGCTGCACGGACATGGGACGCGCTGCGTCGTAGACGATAAGGCTGTAGCCGGGGTGCCGCTCCTTCAGCAGGCGCTGTGCCCGTTTCAGGCTCTCCATGGCTTCGGGATGCAGGTAAGCCTCTTTCAGGTCTTCGTACAAGACGGTTCCGGTGAAGTTGTCGGCACGGGTGTACATCAGGTCGATGGCAATGGTGTTGTCTGCCTCGGCAATATTGACGAAACCGAGGGAATCCAGGTATCGGGCTGTCCGGCTTTTGGCAGGGAGTGAATCTGGAGCAGAGATGCTTTCTATGGAATCGGTATGCAAAGCGTCTTCCTCCTGATACGGAGAGGAGAGAAGCCTCTGCGGCTGCCTTCCGCCGCAACTGCACAGCAAGAGGCTAAGCAACAGAAACAACAGGCAAGAAAACGGATTCATGCTACAGGACATGCCTCCTCCGGCCGATTTAAGTATTTTCCTCATCTTATTAATCTCTTCCCTCCTTGGAACCAAGCCAAGGAAATTAAGAAAAGGAATCTGCCCAATACCTGTGTATGCTCCCGAAATATCCGGAAACTGCTCACTTCTTATTGGGAGCTTTTTCTGCAACAGTAGTGGATTGTTGGGTTTTCTCTTCCTTTATGGTATTGCAATTTCCATTGAAGCAAGCTGTAGGCTCAATCTCTAATTTAGAGGTATAAATATCACCGTTCATCATACAACCCGATTTCAGAATAAGTTTATCCGTTATATGAATATCTCCTTTCAGTGTACCTTCCAGTATAGCAGACACTGAAGTAACATTCCCTGTAACTTTTCCTTGCGGACCGAGTACGACAGTCTTATGGCATGTAATGTCTCCTTCAATAGTTCCGTCTATCCGTAGGCTTCCTTCCACATTGATTGTGCCTTTCAATATTGTACCAACAGCTATAGTAGTCAGCTTCAAGGGTTGGGATGTTGTGCCGAAATATTCCTCTTCGTTGTCTTTCTTCTTGCCAAACATAGTATCAATATTAATATTTATTGTCCTTCTTGGAATTTTTGCAAAGATAGTCAAAAAAACAAATCACAAAATAAAGAGATACTGATTTCTCCATATTCCGGTAGGTTTTGATAGGGCAGAACCGGCAGCATGGGTCCTCTGCAAGGCGGTAGGTATGAGTTTTGCTGATACTGCAAAAAAACGGGAGGCTTTCAAAGGAAAGCTTCCCGTTTTTCAATGGTTTTGCCGCAAGTGGATTACTTACGCAAGCCAAGTTCTTTGACGATGGCGCGATAGCGGTTGATGTCGCGGTTCTTCAGGTAAGTCAGCAACGCACGGCGTTTACCTACCAACATGGTCAAAGCTCTTTCAGTACTATAATCCTTTCTGTTGAGCTTCAGGTGCTCAGTCAGACGAGCAATACGGTAGGAAAACAAAGCTATCTGAGACTCAGCTGATCCAGTATCAGTGTTAGACTTTCCGTACTTGCCGAAGATTTCTTGCTTTTTAGCAGCGTCTAAATACATAGTGTTTAATTAAAAAGTTATTATACATATTCCCTTTCGGGGCTGCAAAGATAGGGATAAACTTTTATATCACAATGATATTCAGTAAAAAAATCACTTCTATACCGCATATCTAATGCAAAATCACTAACTTTGTGCCCCGAAAATAATAGGTATTATATGCAAAACATTCGAAACATTGCAATTATTGCCCATGTGGACCATGGGAAAACGACGCTCGTTGACAAGATGCTGCTGGCCGGAAACCTTTTCCGAAGCAATCAAAGTACAGGTGAATTAATGCTGGATAACAATGACCTGGAACGTGAACGAGGCATAACGATTCTTTCCAAGAACGTTTCCATCAACTACAAAGACACTAAGATTAACATTATCGATACTCCGGGACACAGCGACTTCGGCGGTGAAGTGGAACGTGTGCTGAACATGGCGGATGGCTGCATCCTGTTGGTGGATGCCTTCGAAGGCCCGATGCCGCAGACTCGTTTTGTGTTGCAGAAGGCCCTGCAAATCGGTCTGAAGCCCATCGTTGTGGTGAACAAGGTGGACAAGCCCAATTGCCGTCCCGAAGAGGTGTATGAAATGGTGTTCGACCTGATGTTCAGTCTGAATGCTACCGAGGACCAGCTAGACTTTCCCGTCATCTACGGTTCGGCCAAGAACAACTGGATGAGTACCGACTGGCAGCAGCCGACCGACAACATCTGCCCCTTGCTGGACTGCATCCTGGAGAATATTCCTGCTCCCGAACAGCTGGAGGGTACGCCGCAAATGCTGGTGACTTCGCTGGACTACTCTTCCTATACCGGCCGTATTGCCGTGGGCCGCGTACACCGTGGCACATTGCGCGAGGGCATGAACGTCTCCTTGGCAAAGCGCGACGGAAGCCTTGTGAAATCCAAAATCAAGGAACTGCATACCTTCGAAGGCATGGGCCGCGTGAAGGTGCAGGAGGTATCTTCGGGCGACATCTGTGCGCTGGTGGGTATCGAAGGCTTTGAAATCGGAGACACTGTCTGCGACTACGAAAATCCGGAGGCATTGCCGCCCATCGCCATCGACGAGCCTACGATGAGCATGCTTTTCACCATCAACGACTCTCCGTTCTTCGGCAAGGAAGGCAAGTTTGTCACTTCCCGTCACATCCACGACCGGCTGGTGAAAGAGCTGGACAAGAACTTGGCGTTGCGTGTACGCAAAAGCGAGGAAGACGGCAAGTGGATTGTTTCGGGCCGTGGTGTGCTCCATCTCTCCGTGCTGATTGAGACCATGCGTCGTGAGGGATACGAGTTGCAGGTAGGGCAGCCGCAGGTTATCTTCAAAGAGATTGACGGCGTGAAGTGCGAGCCTATCGAGGAACTGACTATCAACGTGCCCGAGGAGTATGCCAGCAAGATGATTGACATGGTAACTCGCCGTAAGGGCGAAATGGTGAAGATGGAAAGTGCCGGCGAACGGGTGAACTTAGAGTTCAACATGCCGTCGCGCGGTATCATCGGTCTGCGTACCAATGTATTGACTGCCTCGGCCGGTGAGGCCATCATGGCACACCGCTTCAGGGAGTACCAACCCTACAAGGGTGAGATAGAACGCCGCACCAACGGTTCGATGATTGCCATGGAGAGCGGTACGGCATTTGCCTATGCCATCGACAAGCTACAGGACCGTGGCAAGTTCTTCATCTTCCCTCAAGATGAGGTGTATGCCGGTCAGGTGGTGGGTGAACATTCGCACGACAATGACTTGGTAATCAATGTTACGAAATCTAAGAAACTGACCAATATGCGTGCCAGCGGTTCGGACGAAAAGGCTCGCCTGATTCCCCCCGTACAGTTCTCGCTGGAAGAGGCGTTGGAGTATATCAAGGAGGATGAATATGTGGAAGTCACTCCCAAGTCCATGCGCATGCGCAAGGTCATCCTCGACGAACTGGAGCGCAAGCGCGCAAACCGCAGTTGAGTCTTGAAAGTCTGATAAACCAATAATAGCCCGGGGCATTACCCCGGGCTATTTGTTTATTGGACATTCAGCCTGTTTTTATAGAATCTAAAAAATACTAAGATATTGATTATCAATATAAAATAGACAACTTAACAGACACAAGTGTTCAGCGTGACAAGGACAAGTGTCTGTCGTGACAGACACTTGTGTTTGAGATGACAGACACTTGTGTCTGTCAAACTAATCAATATACCTTATCTTTTCCGCCTTTCGCGGCTTGGCGGCAGGTGCTTCATCGGGATGTCCGAAGGCGATGCAGTAGAGCAGTTGGTAGCCTTCGGGGAAGTCGAGCCGTTTCAGATACTCGGCAGCGGCAGGGTGAGTGGCCATGAAGCGTGTGGGGCTTGCCAGGCAGCAGGAGCCGATGCCCATGGATTGGGCGGCAAGTATCATGTTTTCGCCCAGCAGTCCGCAGTCTATCTGCGAGCAGTCATACGAGGTGTCGTTGGCGATGAACACCACAGTGGGGGCGTTGCGGAACATATTCTTGAAGTTCGGGTCTTCCGCCATCTTGGGGTTCTCCTTCTTGAAGATTTCGCTGACACCATTGATGAACTCGGGATTATCTACCACGCGGATTTCCCATGATTGTTTGTTCTGCCCGTTGGGGGCGTTGATGCCGCAATTCAGGATAATTTGCATGGTGTCGCGGTGCACTGCTTGCGGTTGATACCGGCGGATGCTGCGGCGTGACAGAATGGTTTCAACCACGGCATTCTCCGTACTTTCATTTACAACTTGAGATTCCTCCCGGACTCGCGGACCACAGCTGCAAAGCAGCATCAGACCTACACCTGCTAACATCAATTGGATACTTTTCATAATGCTTTCATAAATTTGGTAGTTGCAAATCTAACAAAAAAGAGGTAATAAATCAGGGGATCATGTCTGAATTCTTATCTCTTCCCCTCAAAATGGAAGAGGAGGAGTATGCCGAAATAGATAAAAGAAACGCGAATTACACAAAAAGATAAGCATAAGAATCACCGACAGCCGGTCGTTTCTTTCAATCTTGTTTGTGCAATTCGCGTAATCCTGTCCACGAATCTTTAGTTCGACTTTGCACATCCCTTTTCTGATGTGCTCTTAAGATTTAGATAAAAGGCGAAGAATCGTGCTTAGTCATCCGCATCCGGAGCTTCCGGGTCTTCAATCGTGACGGAATAGAACTTGAATTCGGACATTGTCCAGAATACACTGCCGTTGTTGGTCTCATTCACCATGATACGGATTTGGCTGAAAGGTCTTTCCACACGATATACTTCCGAGGTGTACTCACCCGTAGAGGTAGTCGGTAGCCCATCGGCCTCTTTCGTGAAATTCTTTATCAGGAACCACTCATTGCCGTCTGTGCTTCCCATCAAATCAAAGTCCGTCGGCTTATTGTTTGCATTGTTGCGTGGGGCGTAGTAAAACTTGTAAGAGTCTGTAATCTCTCGTTTCAAGTTGGCCTGCAACCAGTGGGGACCCGGAATGCCCACACTCCATGCCGTATGGAAGAAAGTGCTTTTGTTTCCGTCCAGCAGGTTGGCAATGGGACCTTCACTCGGTTCCTGTGCGTTGGTAGAGAGGTCGGCCGCCGTCAGTGCAATCTGTGTGTTGACATAAGTCGGTTCTGCCGGTTCCGAAATCATGGAGATGGTCTGCACGGCACTTCTGTCGCCTGTGGAGCTGACTGTTTGCACCGTAAAGTTATATTCTCCATATTTGCGTCGAGTATTCGGAATTTCAATGCTGTTTGTATAGGCGCTTGCTGCACGCATCACGTCCTTTTTCAACAATGGGTCGTAATAGTTCACCTCAATGTGATGAAAGTTGGCGCCCTCAGGAGTGTTCCAGTGCAGAATGATGCAACCTGGAGTACTTTCTGCTGTCAGACCGGTGATTTCGTCCGGAACAATACCGTTTTCGTCGTTGCACCCGGTGAGCAGGACTAATCCGGACAGGAGTATCCCGACCCAATATTTAACTGTATTCTTCATTTTTTCTGTTGTTGTTTGTTGTTAATAACCAGGGTTCTGAACCAAATTCTGATTTCGGTTGACATCTGTCACGGGGATAGGCATCAGGTATTGAGTCGGGCTTTCGAACTTACGCTCAAAAGTTACTTCTGTTTCTTGTGCAAACTCATCAATGTTCGTACCAAGAATGTTCATGCCTTTTGCCTTTACGCCGAAGTGACGTTCTGCATCCTTCCAGCGACGCAAGTCCCAGAAAGTGTGGTTCTCCAGATAAAATTCGATGGTACGCTCCTGACGGACAATCTCACGCATCTTGTTTTGATCCAATGTGGCGATACCGTTCCAGGAAGTCTCCACGTCAGGTATGCCGGCGCGTTCGCGAATCTTGTTCAGGTAGGTTTTCGCTGTGGGCAACTCATTGCATTCCACACATGCTTCGGCATAGCCCAAATAAAGCTCCGACAGACGGATTGCCGGCCACGGATAGAACGGGGGATAATATAAGGCTGTGCGTACATTATAACCCGGCACCACGCCTTTCTTGTTCAGGTAGCCGGTGGGAGAATAGTTGTTCGTGCGCAACGTGCTCCCTGCCGGTTGACGTGAGGTGTTGCCGCCAATCACGAAGTCGCAGACCAGCTTGCCTTGGTTGACTGCCTGGTTGTATTTCTGGTAGCTTGCATCGTTGTCATAGGCACCGTTACCGTCTGTGGCGCTCATTATCTCATAAAAACCTCCTTGGAAAGCTACCCAAGCGTAGAAACGGGGTTCACGATCCAGGTTGAACCGGATGGTCTGCGCGTCCGGGTCGCCGATACTTGCATTTTCTTCACCTACGGTAGTCGATTCGTAGATGCTGTTGCCTTGTGGGAAATCCGGGTCTGCATCAATCGGCAATCCTCTCTTCGTATAGAAACGCTTCAGCATGGTAAGTGTCGGAGACACGCCATTGTATGCCGAACCGTTGCAGAAAGGAAGCGACTTATTCTGTATGCTGTAAGCACCTTCCGAACGGCAGTCGGCCCAGATTATCTCATTGTTGGCCGGCTCTATTACCGTGTAGCGCAGTGCGTGCTGCACCGGGTCCACCGGCTCTACGTTGTCGTAGCCGTCCAGCATGTAATCCGTTGTCTTGTAAAGCCCATATCCGGCAGATTCTGCCAGGCGGATGGCTTCTTCGTATGCGCTTTTGGCTTTCTGCCATTTGCCGGCATCGTATGTGAGAGGCATCAGCGGATTTCCATCCTTATCCTTGAAGTTGGCATAGAATTCGTTGTTTCCGTTGAACAAGGGTGAGGCCGCATATAATAACATTCTGGCTTTGATGGACTTGGCAGCCACGCTGGTGGCCAACCCGTAATGCTCGTTGACACGGGTGGCAGGCAGTCCTTCTGCTGATTCGTCCAATATCTGGCACACATAGTTCACACATTCGTCATAGGAAGAACGGGCAGCATACTGGTCGGCAGGCGTAGTCAGTAAGGGCTCTTCCTTCACCAAGATAACCGGGCCATAGCTGCGAATCAGCAGGAAGTGGTAGTAGCCTATCAGGAACTTGGCCTGAGCGATGTAATCAGCCTTGACGGATGCTTCCAGTGCAGGCACATTGTCAATGTTGTTCAGCAGGATGTAGCACTGCTTGATGCCTTGGAACAGAGAGTTCCAATAAGAGATGACCGGATTGGAAGCGGAATAGTTTCCTTTCGGAAAAGCTGCAAATGTTTCGTGCTCAAATGCCGTTACCACTTCGTCGGAAGTGAAAAGGTCGAGGGAACTGGTGCCGTTTCTTGGGTTAGGGATATAGGCGTAGCATGAATAGATGAAACGCCGGGCCGCTTCCTTGTCTTCAAACGCATCTTTTTCTGTCGCTTTTTCATCGGGAACCACATCCAGATAGTTGCAAGAAGACAAAACGCCTAATAGCGAGCACGCCATTACGATAAATATTTTATAGAACTTTTTCATATCTGTTCGTTTTATCAGGTTATTTAAATGACAATTGGAAACCTACGTTGAAAGTACGCTGTGTAGGATAGCTCAAGCCTTTTCCTCCACCCATTTCCGGGTCCCAAAGCTTAAACGGAGAGAATGTCAGCAGGTTGATGCCGCTGATGTAGAATCTGGCTTTCTTGTAGGTGTAGCCTATCTCCGCATTTTTCAGTTTCAGGAAAGCGCCGTTGCGCAACCAGTAGTCAGACGACTGTGTGTTGTGGTTGTTGTCATTCTTGGTCAGACGCGGATAGCCGGCATTCGGGTTTTGGTTGGTCTCGGACCAATAGTCATCGGCAATCCAAGACAATACATTGCGGTTGTATTGGGTTCCGAAAGGCGCGAAACCGGACATCATCAGTGAAGTATGCGCCACTCCCTGGAAGAAGAATGAGAAGTCCCAGTTCTTATAAGAGATAGAGGGGCCGAAACCATAAACTATTTCCGGTACTGTAGGATATCCCATGGCGACACGGTCGTCGCTGGTAATCTTCCCGTCATAATTGCCGTCTTTGTCAGGTTGATCCAAATACTTGATGTCACCCGGTGCGATGGCGATATTACCCAGTGTGGAAGTCGGGTTGTTTTCGATGTCCGCCTTGTCTATATATAATCCGTTGGAGACGTAACCGTAGATGGTGTTCAGTTTCTTGCCGATGTTTGAAAGTGCGGGACGCACGCCCGGTGCTTCGTCATACTCCAGAATCTTGTTGTGTGCGTATGTAAACGTACCTTTGAACTGGATGGCAAGGTCTTTGTTGAACTGCTTTCCATAGTCTATCGACAGGTCGAAACCGCTGTTTTTTACCTTCGCCAAATTACCGTAAACGGCAGTGCTTGCCGTACCGAGGTAGTTGGGGATGGAGTAGCGTCGCTGGAAGATGTCCCGGCGAATTTCCCGGAAGATGTCCATATTGATATTCAGCGAATTGAACAGCTGCATGTCGAAGCCCACGTTCAGCTTTTCACCCACTTCCCAAGTCAGGTTATTGTTCTGATAGCGTGTATATACAGGGCCGTTCAGGGTTGTTTGCTGCTTGT
>CAMWRY010000014.1 GCA_947176775.1 uncultured Bacteroides sp. | reverse complement strand
ATAAACAGGGCTGCTACTAATACTAATTTTTTCATAATTCATCTGTTTTAGGTTTATATTCTATTTTATTGTTAAGTCTGAATGCTTTTAGTGGTAGCACTTGTAGCTTACGCTTTATATAGCTCAAATGGTGTGCCAAGAGAAATGTGTATTTACTAATTAATTGATAAATAGTAATGTATGCCTCTGTGCTAAGTGTGGCATAGTGTAGAAAAGTGTGGAATGTGTGGAAGGAAGTGGGAAATAATTCCACATATTGATGAGGCCGGCGGCTTAATGAGCCAACAATTTGATAAAGCCAAACGGCAGTATTTCATACTGTTTCTTGCACTTCTATTCCTGAAACAGTGCACTGCAAGAACCTGCATTCTGCTTGCAGTGACGCTGCACGCCTTTTGCAGTGCTGCTGCAACTAGGCTGCATAGTTGCTGTAACGGCTTTGCAGTGACGCTGCAACGGGCTTGCAGAAATTTGCAGCGCAGCTTGGCACGACAAGGTGTCGCGTCTGTCTGCATAGGATGCCTTATCTCCTCTGAAAAGCTCCATCTGAAAAACCGACGAACACAGGGATTGAAGGAAAGAGGAAGGATGTGAGGTCTGCAAAGCCGATGGAAAGAACGGTGCAGGGCCGCTTGTTTTCAGTCCGACAGGTGGTAGAGCTTCAACTTGTTGTAGAGTGTCTTGCGGTCGATGCCCAGCAGCTGGGCGGCGCGGCTCTTGTTGTTTCCCGTCTGTCGCAAGGCTTCAATGATTTGATGCTTCTCGGCCTCTTCGTTGCGGAGGGCGATGCCGATGGGGGCAGGGGCAGGTGCCTTTAGTTCACTCAGTTCGTTGATGGTGATGAACTTGTCTTGCGCCAAGAGAGTGGCGCGCCGCACCAGGTTCTTCATCTGGCGCAGATTGCCCGGCCAGGAGTACTCCAGCAGGGCACGAGAGGCTTTGTCGTCGAAGCCGACGAGCTGCTTGTCCATTTCGCGGTTCGCTTGGTCCAGGAAGAAGTTGGCAAAGAGCAGGATGTCCTCGCGGCGGTCTTTGAGTGGGGGCATGCGTAGGGTGAATTCGTTGATGCGGTGGTACAGGTCTTCGCGGAACGTGCCCTTCTCGATGGCCTGCTCCAGGTTCTCGTTGGTGGCGGAGACCAGCCGCACGTCCACGCTTATCTCTTTGCTGGAGCCTACCGGACGTATCTTGCGCTCCTGCAGGGCACGCAGCAACTGTATCTGCACTTCGTAGCTCAGGTTGCCTATCTCGTCCAGGAAGAGGGTGCCGCCATTGGCTTCGACAAAGGCACCCGTCTTGTCGGTCAGTGCACCGGTGAAGGCGCCCTTGATGTGGCCGAAGAATTCCGATGCGGCCAGCTCCTTGGGGATGGCTCCACAGTCGATGGCCACAAACGGACGGTCGGCGCGCTTGCCCAGCTGGTGGATGCGGTGGGCCACATACTCCTTACCCGTTCCGCTGGCACCGTTGATGAGCACGGACATGTTGGTGGGAGCCACGAGCCGCACGTAGTTGTAGAGCTGCCGGGCGGCATCGCTTTCGCCTTCCAGAAAGTCGGAAGGGGGAGGGAAGGCGGCCGCTTTTCCTTGGGCGGTGGCTTTCGGGACGCTGTGGGCAGAATGCCTCTTCCGCGCCTCTTCCATCTTTTTCAGCAGTTCGTCCGGATTCACCGGTTTGGCTATGTAGTCGCAGGCGCCCAGCTTCATGGCTTGGACGGCCGACTGTATGTCGGCGTAGCCCGTCATGATGATGAGCGGTATCCGCAGGCCTCGCTCGTCCAGCCATTTCAGCAGGTCGATGCCATCCTTGTCGGGCAGGCGCAGATCGGACAGAATCAGTTCTACGCTTCCCGTCTCTATCAGCTTCTGAGCACGGGCAATGCTGCTGGCCGAGGCCACCTGGAACCCCTTCTTGCAGAGCCACGTCTTCAGCATCATGCCGTAAGTAATATCATCTTCTACGATTAAAATGGATGTCATAGCTTGGGCCTTTTATCTCTTTTATGCAGACAAAGGTAAGGGCTTTTGGCTGATTTTCGTATATTTGCCGTCATAAATTAAATAAAAAACAAAATGAGAAGAAATCTGATTGTATTATTAACCATACTGGCTTGTGGGCTGGTGGCTTGCAAGCCGGGACAAAAGAAAGAAATAGATATGGACAAAGAAACGAAGTTGAAGATTGAGACCAGTGTGGGCGACATCGTCGTAAAGTTGTATAACGAGACCCCGAAACACCGTGACAACTTTATCAAGCTGGCCCAGGAGGGCACATACGAAGGCACGCTGTTCCACCGTGTCATCAAGGATTTCATGATACAGGCCGGCGACCCGGAATCGAAGAACGCTCCGAAGGGCAAGATGCTGGGCTCGGGCGACGTGGGCTACACGGTTCCTGCCGAGTTTGTCTATCCGCAGTACTTCCACAAGAAAGGCGCGCTTTCGGCCGCACGCCAGGGCGACGAGGTGAATCCCAACAAGGAATCCTCCGGCTGCCAGTTCTACATCGTGACCGGAAAGGTGTACAGTGACTCCACACTGCTGGGCATGGAGCAGCAGATGAACCTGATGCGCCTGAACAATGCCTTCAACGCCTTGGCACAGAAACACATGAAGGAAATCTACAAGTTGCGTAAGAATAACGACCAAGAGGGTTTGATGAACCTGCAGGATTCCTTGATTACGCAGGCCGAGGCCCAAGTGGCTCAGGAACCGGAATTCAGATTCACTCCCGAACAAGTGGAGGCTTACACCACTGTGGGCGGCACGCCCCATCTGGACGGCTCGTACACCGTGTTCGGCGAAGTGCTGGAGGGCATGGACATCGTCGACAAGATACAGAAGGTAAAGACTGACCGGAACGATCGCCCCGAAGAGGATGTGGTGATTAAGAAGGTGACGGTGATGGATTAAGTCCCCTCCCCCATGAAAATAAATAAGCATATCTTTCCCAACGGACTGCGGCTGGTGCACCACGAGGACACCAGCACGCAGATGGTTGCCCTGAACATTGTCTACGATGTCGGCGCGCGCGACGAGCATCCCGAGCACACCGGGTTTGCCCACTTGTTCGAGCACCTGATGTTCGGCGGTTCGGTGCATATCCCCGACTTCGACACTCCCCTGCAACAGGCAGGCGGAGAGAATAATGCGTGGACCAACAACGATGTGACCAACTACTACCTGACCCTTCCCAAGTCGAACGTGGAAATCGGCTTCTGGCTGGAGTCCGACCGTATGCTGGAGCTCGCCTTCAGCGAGCAGAGCCTCGAAGTGCAGCGTGCCGTGGTGATGGAAGAGTTCAAGCAACGCTGCCTGAACCTGCCCTACGGCGACGTCGGCCACCTGCTCCGCCCCTTGGCCTATCAGGTTCACCCCTACCGCTGGCCCACCATCGGGAAGGAGCTTTCGCACATCGCTCATGCCACCTTGGAGGAGGTAAAGCAGTTCTTCTTCCGTTTCTATGCCCCCAACAATGCTGTGCTGGCCGTCACCGGAAACATCTCGTGGGAAGAGGTGCTCCGGCTGACCGAGAAGTGGTTTGCACCCATTCCCCGTCGCGAAGTGCCGGTAAGGCAATTGCCGCAAGAACCCGTGCAGACCGCGGAGCGTCGTCAGACCGTGGAACGGAAGGTTCCTCTGGATGCCCTCTTCATGGCCTACCACATGGGTAGCCGGACAGATGCCGACTACTACGCCTGCGACATCCTGTCGGACATCCTGAGCAACGGCCGCTCCAGCCGTCTGGTGAGCCGCTTGGTGCAGGAGCGGAAACTCTTCTCCAGCCTTGACGCCTACATCTCCGGCACACGGGATGCCGGGCTGCTTCAAATCAGCGGAAAGCCCTCCGCGGGCATCTCCTTGGAGCAGGCCGAAGCCGCTGTCCGCCGGGAACTGGAAGAGCTGGTGCGCCAACCGATAGGCGAGCAGGAGTTGGAGAAAGTAAAGAACAAGTTTGAATCTACGCAGATATTCGGTAACATCAACTACCTGAACGTCGCCACCAACCTGGCTTGGTTCGAGCTGACCGGACAGGCGGAGGACATTGACCGCGAAGTGGACAACTACCGCGCCGTAACGGCCGAGCAACTTCATCGGGTAGCCCGGCAGACGTTCCGCGAAGAGAATGGGGTAGTGTTGTATTATAGAAGTTGTTAAGGGGATGCTGTTTTCTTATATTCAACAGCTCCCCAACACGAACAAGACCATCATCGGCAAATAGTCTTTCAGTTCTTCTCTCAGTAACTTCAATGCCTGCTGGATGTGTCTTGCATCGAACAAGTAAACAAAAATTCAACCATAAACAAAACGAATATGAGAACAATCAGTTTTATCTGCATGCTCTGTCTGACACTGTTCATTCAAGCGGTCTCACCTGTACAAGGCCTGCTGGAGCGCATCGACCCGGGAGCGTCGCGCAAGTTTATCATCGAGCAAGTGAAGTCGCCCACCGACTTCTTCGAGTTAGACCAAAAAGGAGACAAAGTGGTCATCCGCGGTAACAACTCAGTAAGCATAGCCACAGGTCTGAACTGGTACTTGAAATACTATGCAGGTATCCAGCTTTCGTGGAACGGCATGACGGCACAACTCCCTGCCACGCTTCCGGCAGTCCCTCGGAAAGAACGCCACGAGACGGAACTGAAGTACCGTTACGACTTCAACTATTGCACCTATTCCTATACCATGGCGTTCTGGGACTGGGAACGTTGGGAAAAGGAAATCGACTGGATGGCACTGCATGGCATCAATCTTCCGCTGGCCATGGTGGGCGCGGATGTGGTGTGGTACAACGTACTGAGCAAGCTGGGCTACAGCAAAGAAGAAATCAATGAGTTCATCGCCGGTCCTGCCTTCCAGGGTTGGTGGCTGATGAACAACCTGGAAGGGTGGGGCGGTCCCAATCCCGATAGCTGGTATAAACAGCGTGAGGCACTGCAAAAACGCATTGTGAAGCGCATGCGCGAATACGGCATTCATCCGGTACTTCCCGGCTACTCGGGTATGGTTCCCCACAATGCCAAAGAGCGTTTGGGACTGAACGTTTCCGATTCGGGCTTGTGGTGCGGCTATCGCCGTCCTGCCTTTTTGCAACCCACGGATGCGCGCTTCCATGAAATAGCCGACCTTTACTACCAAGAGATGACGCGCCTCTACGGCAAAGCCGATTTCTATAGCATGGACCCTTTTCATGAAGGAGGCAATGTGGCAGGTGTCGATTTGAACGCCGCCGGTCAAGCCATCTGGCAAGCGATGAAGAAGGCAAACCCTAAAGCCGTATGGGTAGCGCAAGCGTGGCAAGCAAATCCTCACCGGAAGATGATTGAGAACCTCCCTGCCGGTGACCTGATTGTGCTCGACCTTTTCGCGGAAAGCCGTCCCCAGTGGGGCGACCCCGAATCGACCTGGTATCGGAAAGAAGGGTTCGGACAACACGACTGGCTTTACTGTATGCTGCTGAATTATGGCGGCAATGTGGGCTTGCACGGAAAGATGAAACATGTGATAGCCGAGTTCTACAAAGCAAAAGCTTCTCCTTTCGGAAAGACGATGAAGGGAGTAGGCATGACGATGGAGGGCTCGGAAAACAATCCGGTGATGTTCGAACTGTTGTGCGAACTGCCGTGGCGACCGGAACCGTTTGAAAAGGATGAATGGCTGAAAGCTTATACGACGGCCCGTTACGGAAAGGCCGACAAAAACGTACAAGAGGCTTGGTTACTGCTGAGCAACACCATCTACAACTGTCCGGCTCAGAGCACCCAGCAGGGAACGCACGAGTCTGTCTTCTGTGCACGTCCGGGCTACAACGTGTATCAAGCATCCAGCTGGAGTGAAATGAAGCCCTATTACAAGCCGGAAGATGTCATCCGCGCTGCCGGAATCATGCTGGCTGCGGCAGACAATTTCAAGGGGAACAATAATTTCGAATACGACCTCACCGACATAGTCCGTCAGGCAGTGGCCGAGAAAGGCCGTTTGGTCTATCCCATTATGATAGATGCCTACAAGGCAGGGGAGAAGCGTTTGTTCGAAGCCGCCTCGCAACGTTTCCTCGATTTGATTTTGTTGCAAGACAAGCTGCTGGCCGCCCGTCCCGAATTCAAAGTGGGTACATGGATTCGGCAGGCGCGTAACTTGGGTACCACTCCTGAGGAGAGCGACTTGTACGAATGGAATGCGCGTGTGCAAATCACCACCTGGGGAAACCGTACGGCTGCCGACAACGGCGGACTGCGCGACTACGCACACAAAGAGTGGAATGGCCTGCTGCGCGATTTCTATTATAACCGTTGGAAAGTATGGGTGGAACAGCAAAAAGCGCAATTGGACGGAGCGCCGGTAAAAGAGATAGATTTTTACGCCATCGAAGAGCCTTGGACCACGCAAACCACCTCTTATTCCTCGCAGGCCGAAGGAGATGTCATAGAGGTAGCCAAGGAAATTTATGATAAGATTGCCAAATAATCGGCTTTTCGCTTGACATTGTCTTTGCAATGTTGCATATTTGTCCGCAGAATTCATAGATACTTTATCATGGGTGGGCACTCGAAGCCTGAGTGCCCACCCATATAGCAAAATGATTATGGAACATCTATTCGATACCTACAAGCAACATTACAAAGCCCTGTTCCTTTTGGGGCTTCCCATCGTGGTGGGCCAGTTGGGAGTCATCGTGCTGGGGTTTGCCGATACGCTGATGATTGGGCACCACAGCACGGAAGAGCTGGGTGCCGCCTCTTTTGTGAACAATCTGTTTACCCTGTGCATCATCTTCAGCACCGGTTTCAGCTACGGGCTGACCCCGGTGGTGGGCGGATTCTATGGCAACCGCCGCTTTGCCGAAGCCGGGCAGGCATTGCGTTGCAGCTTGGTGGCCAATGTGCTGGTAGCCCTGCTGCTCACCTTTATCATGACTGTCCTCTATTTCCATGTGGAGCGGCTGGGACAGCCCGATGACCTGATTCCTCTGATTAAACCCTATTATCTGGTACTGCTCGCCTCACTGGTTTTTGTCATGCTGTTCAACGGTTTCAAGCAGTTCACCGACGGCATCACTGACACCCGGACAGCCATGTGGATTCTGCTCGGCGGAAACGCCCTGAACATCGTGGGAAACTACCTCCTTATCAACGGAAAGCTGGGACTTCCGGAGCTGGGATTGCTTGGGGCAGGCATCAGTACCCTCTTCTCGCGTATCGTGATGGTGGTGGTCTTTGCCGCAATAGTGTTCCGCAGTCGCCGTTTCGTCCGCTATAGGGTGGGTTTCATGCGTCTAGGGTGGTCGACACCGCTGTTCAGGCAGCTCAATGCACTGGGTTGGCCCGTGGGCATGCAGATGGGCATGGAAACCGCCTCGTTCAGCCTCAGCGTCATCATGGTAGGCTGGCTGGGGACATTGGCACTGGCTTCCCACCAGATAATGCTCACCATTTCCCAGTTCACCTTTATGATGTACTATGGCATGGGAGCCGCTGTTGCCGTTCGTGTCAGCAACTTCAAAGGGCAGGGAGACCTGCTGAATGTACGCCGATCGGCCGATGCCGGTTTCCACATCATGCTCGGCATGGAGGTGGTGTTGCTCGGCATCGTCTTTGCTCTTCGCAGCCGGGTGGGCGGATGGTTTACGGACAATGTGGAGGTGTCGGCCATGGTCTCTTCCCTTTTCTTCCCTTTCCTGATTTACCAGTTTGGCGATGGGTTGCAGATAACTTTTGCAAATGCCCTGCGCGGCATCTCAGACGTAAAGCCGATGATGGTCATCGCATTCATCGCCTATTTTATCATTTCCTTGCCTGTGGGCTACCTCTGCGGCTTCGTCTTCGGCTGGGGGTTGACGGGCGTCTGGATGGCTTTCCCCTTCGGGCTGACCAGCGCCGGAGTGATGCTGTGGTTGCGTTTCCGCAAACAAACCCGATGAGGGTGACATTAAAAGATGGTTGATGTTGGATTCGGTCTTATTTGCTAATTTTGTCATCGTGACTTCATTATTATTAATAATATGAATAGTGTCTCCAAAATCAAGATTGTTGCAGGCTACGCCCTGTTGCTGGCAGTATTACTCTTTTCCTTGTTCTTCGTGCGCCGGGAAATGGAGAACCTGATACTTGCTGATGAGAGCGACGTGCAGTGGACCGACAGTGTGCTGGCCTTGATACGCGAGAAGGATGCCAATACGATAAAACTGCTGCGCACGCTGAACGAGGCGAGCAGCAGTATGGTGCCTACCCGTGAGATTGAGCAGATTATCGCCCGTCAGGACTCGGCCGTTGCTCAGCAACGCGTGCAGCATCATGTCATTACTCATCGGGATACGGTAGTGATCCGTCCCCGGAAGAGAGGGTTCTTCCGTCGTCTGGGCGAGGTATTCGTTCCTCCCAAGAAAGATACGGCCATTCAGGTGAAGACCTCCCTTGAATTTGTCACCGATACGGTGATTGAGCCTTACAACCCCGTCGACTCTTTGCAGGAAAGATTGCGTGTCGTGGCTCGGCAGCGACAGGCAGCCAACACCGTCGCACAGAAGCGAAAGCGTTACTTGCAACGCATGGATCATCAATTGACTGCACGTATTGACAGTCTGCTGAAGGATTATGAAGCGGAAACCCTATCGCACGACCGTGCGGAGGCGGAACATCAGCAGGCAGTCCGTCAGCGTTCGGCCCGTATTATCGGGGGGATTGCAGTCGGTGCGGTCTTGCTCTCAATCCTCTTCCTGATTATCATCGGCCGGGACATTGCTCGCAACAACCGCTACCGCCGGGAACTGGAGGAGGCACGCCGCCGTGCCGAAGAGTTGCTGGCCGTCCGCGAAAAGCTGATGTTGGCCATCACCCACGATTTCAAGGCGCCGCTCGGTTCCATTATGGGATATGCCGATTTGCTCTCCCGTCTGACGGTGGACGAGCGTCAACGTTTCTACTTGGACAACATGAAAGCCTCCTCGGAGCATCTGCTGAAGCTGGTGGTCGACTTGCTCGACTTCCATCGCCTCGACTTGAACAAGGCCGAAGTCAATCGTGTCACCTTCCAGCCTTCCCACCTGCTTAAAGAGATACACGTCAGCTTCGAACCGCTGGCAGCCGCCAAGTCTCTGCCCCTTCATTGCAACATCGCTCCCGAACTGAGCGGCACGTATATCTGCGACCCCTTGCGCTTGCGCCAGATTATCAGCAACCTGCTTTCCAATGCCGTGAAGTTCACAGACAGCGGAAGCATCACCTTGACCGCCCGTTTCGAGGCACAGCAGCTCGTAGTAGCTATTGCCGATACCGGCCGAGGCATGGAACCTGCCGACTGCGAACGCATCTTCCAGGAGTTCACCCGTTTGCCGAGTGCCCAAGGAAAAGAGGGATTCGGACTTGGGCTCTCCATCGTTCGGATGCTGGTGCAGCTGCTGGAAGGCACTATCGAGGTGGACAGTGTGCCGGGAAAAGGGAGTACCTTCACTCTGCGCATTCCCATCTATCTCGTGAGCAATGAAGGATTGAAAAATAAGCAGAAAGAATCGGGCTGCACAGTCGCGCCGCAAGAAGATTCTTCGTGCTTCACTCCTCCTCCTTCATTTAAACACCTTCTCCTTATCGACGACGACCGTATCCAGCTCACTCTTACTGCGGCCATGCTTCGGCAGAATGGCATGGAGGTGGTTTCCTGCCTGCAGCTGGACGAGTTGTTGGATGCTTTGCGCACTACCACCTTCGATGCGCTGCTTACGGATGTGCAGATGCCTGCCATCAGCGGTTTCGACTTGTTGAAGCTGTTGCGTGCCTCGAACATACCGCAGGCACAGTCCATTCCGGTGATTGCCGTCACTGCCCGTAGCGACATGCGGCGTGAAGATTTTCTGGCACATGGCTTTGCCGGATGCCTGCACAAACCGTTCACGATCCGCGAGTTGCTGTGCGAAATTTCCGGTATGCCTGAAGGAGAGGAGGTGCCGATGGCATCCGTCAGCGGCGACACTCCGGCCACTGTAGGAGCGGCTTATAATTTCTCCGCGCTGACCGCCTTTGCGTCCGATGCTGCAGGAGCCGCCGCTATCTTGGAGAGTTTCCGCTCGGAACTGCGCCTCGATATCACCCGTTTGGAAGAGGCTGCTGCTGCGCATGATATGAGCCGGATGGCCGCTGTTTCGCATAAGTTGATTCCTCTGTTCACGTTGCTGGAGGCTGTGGAGCCGGTGAAACTGTTGAGGTTGTTGGAAAGTGCCGGAGACAGACCTTTCTCGGACGAGTGGGCCACACGGGTTGCTATCCTTCTTGGAATGTTGAAAGAGGTGCTTCGACAGGTTCCGGTGGAGTGAGTTTTTATAGATTTATCTTTCTTGGGAACCAAATGTCGAAAGAAATTGTTTCCTTTGTAGGACTTTTTAATGCGACGAAAGATTGACATCCCAATGAAAAGAAAATGGCTGAGAATAGCACTTTGGGTGCTGGTTACTCCTGTTATACTGTTTGTTGTACTGATGGTATTGCTCTATGTGCCTCCTGTACAGAGCTTGATACGGAAGCAGGCCACGGCAATAGCTTCGGATATGACGGGTATGGACATATCCGTGGAGCGGATAGATCTCCGTTTCCCTTTGAATCTGCTGGTGCGCGGTGTGCTGGTGGTACAGCCTGCCGACAGTGCCGCTTTTGTACAGCAACCCGATACCTTGCTGAACCTTGAAAGCCTGAACGCCCATGTACAGGCGTGGCCCTTGCTGAAAGGGAAGGTAGAGGTGGACAACATTACCTTGAAACAAGTGTCGGTCAATTCATCCCACCTGCTGGAAGGCATGCACATCAAAGGGGTACTGGGGCATTTCTTCCTCGAGAGCCACGGCATAGACTTGGCCAAGGAAGATGTCATTCTCAATACCGTCGAGCTGAGCGACACCCATGTGCAAGTGATGCTGGCCGATACCACCGAGACTCCCAAGGACACTACCGATACCACGCTGAACTGGAAAGTGGCGCTCCATGCCCTGAATCTGAAAAATGTGTCGGTCGATTTGAAGATGCCTTTAGACTCCATGGGATTGAAGGCCCACATCGGGAATGCGGAGATAGCAGACGCTGCCGCTGACCTGAAACAGCAGTCCTACCGTTGGAGTCGATTCCTGCTGACCGGCAGTTCCGTCAACTATGATGCCGGTGCTTCGAATCGTGTGATAGCCTATCAGGCAGATGCAAACTCTTCCGTTGCCGACACTATTGCCGCACCTTCCTCTTCAGGTTTCGACCCTTCGCACATAGCCCTTCGCGACATCTGTTTGGGCATCGACTCTGTGAAGTATCACGGTAAGGAGATGAACGCCGTCATCCGGGAATTCTCCCTGAACGAACGTTCCGGCCTAAGTGTCACCTCGCTGACCGGGCGATTGTTTGCCGACTCTACCCTTATCCGCATCCCCTCCTTGCGACTGCTGACGCCTCATAGTGAGATGAATCTGGTGGCGCAGACTTACTGGGAACTGATAAACATACCTACTACCGGCCGCCTGACGGCCCGTTTCAATGCCCGTATCGGCAAGCAGGATGTACTCCTCTTTGCCGGCAATCTGCCCAAGTCTTTCCAAGAAGCTTATCCTTTCCATCCGTTGGTGATTCATGCCGGTACGGAAGGAAACCTGAAACAGATGCAGATTTCCCGTTTTACAGTCGACTTGCCCGGTGCTTTCTCACTGAGTGGAGGAGGAGAGTTCTGGAACCTGGCCGACAGCGTGAAACGCAGCGGCAGCATGGATCTTGAAATGCACACGCAGAATCTGAATTTTCTGACCGGACTGGCCGATATCACTCCTAATAGTTCTATCATAGTACCGGACAGCATGTACTTGGCCGCCCGTTTTGGTGTGGAGGGCACGCAGTGTACCGCTGCCTTGAAACTACAGGAGCAAGAAGGCTCCCTGAATCTGGATGCTGCCTATGACCTTGCCACCGAGGCCTATCGGGCCGACTTCGCCATCAACGACTTGCAACTGCACCATTTCCTGCCTAAAGACTCCATCTATACCTTTACGGCAAAGATGTCTGCTAAGGGGCAAGGGGTGGACATGATGTCCCGGAAGAGCGTGGCCGACCTACATGCCTCTTTGGAGAAGTTGCGGTATGCTCGTTGGGACATCTCCGGCGTGGAGTTGCATGCCGGACTCCGCTCTTCTGTAGCTACTGTCCGCCTGGCCAGTGACAACCTCCTGCTCCGGATGCAGGGGAATGCGGACATGCGGCTGGACCGCAAGTACCTGGATGGTGCCCTGGACCTGCATGTGGAGGAGGTGAATTTCCACGAACTGGGCGTGCTGCCTCGACCGATGAAGCACCCCTTTGCCTTCACGTTGGGAGCGGAGGCACGTCGTGACTCCATCAAGTTGAGGCTGGATGCCGGCGACCTGAACTTGCGATTCCGTGCACACAGTACATTAGAAAAGCTGATGAATCAGTCGGACCGGTTTGTCTCTATCCTGACAAAGCAGCTGGACGAACGTCATCTGGACCATGCCGCACTGCGCCAAGTGCTTCCATCGGCAGGCATGCACCTGATGGCCGGAAACCAAAATCCTGTCAGCTATTTTCTGGCTGCAAAGGGCATCTCGTATGATGACTTCAAACTGAGTTTCGGGTTTACTCCGGAAGTCGGCATTAATGGGCGTACCGCTGTCCATGGACTGTGTATGGATTCCCTGCAACTCGACACAATATTCTTCACCGTGAAGCAGGATACTGCCCGTATGAAGTTGCAGGGCGGTGTCATCAATGGTCCCAAAAATCCCCAGTTTGTGTTTCGCAGTATGCTGACGGGCGAAATTCGTAACGAAGATGCGGAGCTGACCATGGACTATGTGGACGGGAAGGGGCAGACCGGTGTGCACTTCGGCATCAATGCCCGTCCGCTGACCGAGGGCAATAACCGTGGCAATGGCGTGCTGCTGAACCTCATTCCGGAAGAACCGATTATCGCCTTTCGCAAGTTCCACTTCTCTGACGATAGTAACTGGATTTATCTGCATAAAAATATGCGTGTTTATGCCAACATTGACATGGATAGCGACGATGGTTTGTGCTTCCGCATACAGTCTGATAAGCAGGACACTCTCTCTTTGCAGAACATCAATGTGGAACTGAGCCGCTTGCGGCTGGACGAGCTTACGGGGGTGCTTCCTTACATGCCCCGATTGACGGGACTTTTTTCTGCCGAGGCCAACTACATACAGACCGCTACTTCTCTGCAAGTGTCTGCCGAAGCCAATATAGAGAAACTGACCTACGAGCGCCAGCCCATAGGCGATATAGGGTTGGGTGTCACCTGGTTGCCGGGCGACAAGGACACGCACTATCTGAACACTTACTTTGCGTATGACAACGAAGAGGTGATGATGGCTGACGGCATCCTGACGCAAAAAGACGGGAAGGACAGTTTGGCAATCGCCACCCGTCTCGAACACTTCCCGTTGCGGATGGCCAATGCCTTCGTACCCGATCAGATGGTGACCTTCACCGGAGACATTGATGGCGAACTCTCTATTGACGGTTCGCTGGATAAGCCTCAGGTGCAGGGCGACATCACACTGGACAGCGTATCGGTGTATGCCCGTCAGGCAGGAGCGCGCTACTGGTTCGACAGCCGTCCGATACGGATAAAGGACAATCAGCTGATATTCGACAAGTTTGCGATCTACACCACCAGCAAAAATCCGTTTACAGTGGATGGCAAGGTGGACTTCCGCAATCTGGATCGTCCCACCGCCAACCTCAATCTGCTGGCAGACAACTATACGTTGCTGGATGCGCCGCGCACCCGTGAGAGCTTGGTCTACGGCAAAGTGTTTGTCGACCTCCATGCCACGGTGAAGGGACCGCTGGACGGACTCACTATGCGTGGAAATATGAATCTGCTGGGTAATACCAACGTAACCTATGTGCTGACCGACTCCCCTCTGACGGTGGAGGACCGCCTCAGTGGCTTGGTCACCTTCACTTCGTTTGCCGATACGACATCGGTAGAGATGGAAGAGGTTCCCACCATGTCGCTGGGTGGGTTGGAAATGTATATGTCTGTACATATTGACGATGCCGTCCGCCTCCGTGCCGACCTTAGCCCCGACCGTAGCAAGTACATCGAACTGGAAGGCGGCGGTGACCTGAACATGCAGTACACTCCCCAAGGAGATATAAGCCTTACCGGACGATATACCCTTTCGGGCGGTGTCATGAAATACTCGCTGCCCATCATTCCGCCAAAGGAGTTTCAGTTTAATCCCGGCAGCTACGTAGATTGGCGAGGCAATATCATGAAGCCTACGCTGAGTCTGAAAGCTACGGAACGCGTGCGTGCTTCTGTGGCCGACGGTAACGGGGACGGTTCGCGGATAGTGAATTTCGATGTATCCATCTCCATCAAGAACAGTCTGGAATCGCCCGATCTCGTTTTCGATATCTCGGCACCGGAAGATGCCACTGTGGAGAATGAGCTGCAAGCCATGGGAGCGGAAGAGCGCAGCAAGCAGGCTATTGCCATGCTGGCTACGGGCATCTACCTGAACAGTGGTGTCAAAGGAGGAGGCCTGACGATGGGAGCCGCCCTGAACTCGGTGCTTCAGAGCCAGATAAACTCGCTGGCAGGAGGCATCAAGGGAGCCAACATCAGCGTAGGTGTGGAAGACCGTACCTCGTCCGAAACGGGCGATACGCAGAAGGACTTCAGCTTCCGCTATTCCCAGCGTTTCTTCAACGACCGTGTGCAGATAGTCATCGGCGGCAAGGTGTCTACCGGTGCCAATGCCACGAACAATGCGGAATCGTTCATTGACAACATTTCGTTGGAATATCGACTGGATGCGTCGGGCACCCGTTATGTCCGCGTGTTCCATAACAAGAACTACGAAAGCATACTCGATGGCGAGATAACCGAAACGGGCGTTGGCCTTGTGCTGCGCCGGAAGATGGACCGCCTGGGTGAACTTTTCATCTTCAGGAAGAAAAAAACAGAGCCGGAGGCTGAAGAAAACGATGTGAGAAAGTAAGGAGGTGATATGAAACGACTGATAGCATATATGATAGGAGCGCTGCTTTTGGCAGGCTGCTCCACCACAAAGCACTTGCCCGAGGGTGAGATACTTTATACCGGACAGAAGCCGATGATTGTGTTGAATCGCAGCTAGACGCCTATGGGGGAGATTGCTATGGAACAGGTGGAAGCCGCCCTTGCGAAAGCGCCGAACAACGCGTTGCTTGGAAGTTCCACCTGGCGCTATCCCTTTCCTCTGGGATTGTGGGTGTACAACGGTTTCCAGAAGTACGAGAAGGGATTTGGGAAGTGGATATTCAACAAGTTTGCCGCCACTCCTGTGTTAATGTCTGCGGTGAATCCCGATATACGCCAAAAGGCGGCTGTCAATCTGTTGCGTGATTACGGCTACTTTAACGGCAGCGTCAGCTACGAGACCTTCACAGACCCCAAGGACTCGCTGAAGGCGAAGCTGCAATATACGGTGGACATGCGCAACCCCTACTTTATAGATACGGTCTCCTACCACGGATTCAACCAGCGCACTACCCGTGTCATGGAGCTGGGACGCCGTCGCTCCCTTATCAGTCCCGGAGAGCAGTTCAATGTGACCGACCTGGACGGGGAGCGTACCCGTATCAGCACCCTGCTGCGTAATGTAGGCTGCTACTATTTCCGTCCCGACTACCTGACCTATCAGGCAGACACCACGATGGTACCCGGCGGCCATGTCCAGATGCGCATGATACCTGTTCCCGGTATGCCCAAGGTGGCGGAGAAGCCGTTCTATGTGGGCAAGACGTCCGTATATCTGTTTGGAAAACAGGGACATCAACCCACTGACAGCATGGACTACAAAGACCTGACCATCCACTACTACCGGAAAACGCCGGTACGTCCCAATATGCTTTACCGATGGCTGAACTATCAAGGTTATCGCCGGAAACGCCAGATACAGGACAGTGCCGGCATTGCCCGGCAGCGTTCCATGCAGAATTTGTATAGCCTGTATCGTCAGACGCGTGTTCAGGAGCGCTTAGCCAGTGTGGGCATTTTCCGCTATGCGGAGATGCAGTACATACCGCGTGATACGGCATTTGTGTCCGATACGCTGGATGTGAGAGTGATTGCCGCGCTTGACAAGCCCTACGATGCCGAGCTGGATTTCAACGTCACTATGAAGAGCAATAACCAGGCGGGACCCGGTGCCGCCTTTACCGTGACGAAGAACAATGTCTTTGGCGGCGGCGAGAGCTGGAATGTGAAGCTGAACGGTTCGTACGAGTGGCAGACGGGCAAGGCGAGCTCTTCGCTGATGAACAGTTACGAGCTGGGTATCTCCACTTCGCTCATCTTTCCGCGTGTGGTGTTTCCCCGGATGGGGAACCGCGAGTATGACTTCCCGGCCACAACGACTTTCCGCCTGTATGCCGACCAGATGAACCGTGCCAAGTATTATAAACTACTGGCCTTTGGCGGCAACGTCACTTATGACTTTCAGCCCAAATCGACGTCTCGGCACAGCATCACTCCTTTCCGGTTGACTTTCAATGTGCTGCGGAATCCGACAGAGGCTTTCGATACGTTGCGTGCCCAGAATCCGGCTCTCTATGTCAGTCTGCGCGACCAGTTCATACCTGCCATGGAGTATACCTATACGTATGACAACGCTTCCGTGCGCGGCAAGCGCAACCCCATCTGGTGGCAGACCACTGTCGTGTCGGCCGGTAACTTGACTTCTGTCGTCTACCGCATTTTCGGCAAGCCGTTCAGCGAGGAGGGAAAGAAACTCTTCGGAGTACCTTTTGCCCAGTTCCTGAAATTGAATTCGGAATTCAGGTACCACTACCGGATAGACAAGAACCAGTTGATAGCTTCGCGCATAGCCGGTGGCGTGATATGGTCGTATGGCAATGCCACGACTGCGCCTTATACGGAGCAGTTCTATATCGGTGGAGCCAACAGTGTGCGAGCCTTCTCTGCACGCAGCATCGGCCCCGGCGGTTATCCTCCCGAGACCGACCGGAAATATACCTATATCAACCACGTGGGCGACATCCGCATGGAAGCTAATATCGAATATCGTTTCCGTATACTTGCCGACCTGCATGGAGCGGTGTTCCTGGATACCGGTAATGTATGGCTGATGCGCAAGGACGAGAGCCGTCCGAATGGTGAGTTCTCTTTGAAGAACTTCCCGAAGCAGATTGCCTTGGGCACGGGATTCGGCTTGCGCTACGACTTGGATTTCCTGGTTTTCCGTTTGGATTTGGGCATCGGGCTGCACGACCCGTATGATACGGGAAAGTCGGGATATTACAACATTCCCAAGTTCAAGGACAGCTTGGCATTGCACTTTGCCATTGGCTATCCGTTCTGATAATTCCTTCTAACTTCTTCTCATTCTTGCTGTTTTCTCCCAAAAATTGCATTTTTGAGCGGATATTAGTAAAGAATGAATGGAAACTTCCTGTTGTCAGTCATAAATTTTAGTACATTTGCAATCGTTATCAACTATGATACACTAACCTTTTTAAACAACAATTAATATGAAACCAACTTTATTCTTATTGGCAGCCGGTATGGGCAGCCGTTATGGTGGCTTGAAACAATTGGACGGACTGGGTCCCAACGGCGAAACGATTATGGATTACTCCATCTACGATGCCATCAACGCCGGCTTCGGTAAGCTCGTTTTTGTTATCCGCAAAGATTTCGAGCAGGACTTCCGCGACAAGATTATTTCCAAATATGAAGGTCATATCCCTTGCGAACTGGTATTCCAGTCTATCGACGACCTTCCCGAAGGTTTCACTTGTCCCGAAGGCCGCACTAAGCCTTGGGGAACCAATCATGCGGTTATGATGGGTGCCGATGTGATAAAGGAACCGTTTGCTGTTATCAACTGCGACGATTTCTATGGTCGCGATTCCTTCCAGGTGATGGGCAAATTCCTTGCCAATCTTCCCGAAGGTTCCAAGAATGTATATTCCATGGTGGGCTTCCGCATCGGCAACACGCTGAGCGAAAGCGGTACCGTTTCTCGCGGTCTCTGTGGAACGGATGCAAAACATCTGCTGACTTCCGTAGTAGAGCGTACCAAGATTCAGCGTATAGACGGCGAAGTAAAATACATCGACGATAATGGTGAGTGGGCACCTACTCCCGAGACTACTCCGGTCAGCATGAACTTCTGGGGCTTTACTCCCGACTACTTCGCATACAGTGCAGAGTTCTTCAAAGGCTTCCTCAGTGACCCGAAGAATATGGAAAACCTGAAGAGCGAGTTCTTCATCCCGTTGATGGTGGATAAGCTCATCAACGATGGTACCGCTACCTGCGAAGTGCTCGACACTACCAGCAAGTGGTTTGGTGTGACTTATCCCGAAGACCGCCAGAGCGTAGTCGACAAGATTCAGGCTTTGGTGGATGCAGGTGAATATCCTGCTAAGCTGTTCTAAGCTGGAATCTACAGGCTTTATAGAAAGTCGCATCCTGCTGCTCCCCCTCGGAAGGAGTGGTAGGATGCGTCAAAAAAAGAGGTTTTTTAGTTTAACTGCTTGGAATCCAGAAAGCAAAACTCAATCTTCTCGCCTTTGACACGCGGTCTTCCCCGTTTCATTGCAGAAGCACATCCTGACCAGAACTTGCCGATATAAGGAGTCTTCTTTCCCGATTTTGAAATGTAGCTTGCGTCTATGGCAATGGCTTTTCGAACTCATGTTAAACTTTATAGATTAAATAATCTATTTTCGATGGATTAATTACAAACTTACCTGTTGGCGGAATTAAATCAGTAAGAAAATGACTTCTGTAATTTCCCCTATATTCCCTGGTTTGACAGGCACTTGTGTCTGTCGTCTCAAACACTTGTGTCTGTCAGCTTGAACACAAGTGTTTGTCACGTTGAACACAAGTGTCTGTTAATTCATCTTTTAATATCTGATAGTCAATATGTTAAATAGGTCAAGAAAGCAAGTCTGCGAATTAATTCAGCCAACGAGTTACAAACTTAACGAAGTATTATAATATACGAACATGTATTAATTGGCAATGGATTTGCTCTATTATAATATTTTAATTACATTTGTGCCAGAAACCTACTAAAAGTTATTAAAAAAAAGCATTGTGGCATCAATTTTGGTACCAAGTAATTAGCATCTAAAAGCGTAAATAACTTTTCTATGACCAGTTATAACTCTGCTAAATCCATAATTTTTAAAGCAAAGGTTTGTTAAGTATAACTGGGAAAGTGGGAAGACCGCCATCCCACAATAATCATACAAATGAAAAAACTCATTTTCGCAAGAGGGCTTTTAGCTGTCTCTCTGATTTGCTGTATGTTTTTAGAAAATACGGCTTGTGTAAACCGCATTGATGAAGATCCGGAAACGGAAATCAAGGAGGGGGGTACTCCCATCACCTTTTCCGTTAAGGTGAAAAAGGCCAGTACCAAAGTAACCAACAATGCCTTTGAAATAGGGGATAAGATGGGGTTGTTTGCCACCACTTCCTCCGGTTCCATCCAAGGAAGGCGATATATCGACAATCTGACATTGGAATATGTGGAAGGCTCCACATTGGTGCCGAAGAAGACAGTATTCTATCCGGAAGGTGATGTGGCATTGGACTTTATCAGCTATTATCCTTACCAGGAGGAAGGAGTAGTTGCCGGTACCTCCACACTTCCCATACGTGTACAGATCGACCAAAGCAATGAACAGAACAGATCCCTAAGCGACTTCCTGGTAGCCAAGACACAAGGCATCACAAGCAAGAGCCAAGCTGTGGAACTGGAATATCAGCATAAACTGGCTAAACTGACCATCTCTCTAATACCTGACGAAAACAGTTCTGCCAACGACTTGTTGAAAGCCAATCCGCGCATCATTGCAACCGGGCTCAAAACTTCTGCCGACTACAACCTGGAAGAGGAAACCTTCAGCAATCTGGAAGGGACACAAGACATCATTGCCTCAGGGAAATGGACCATTAAAAATAACCAATTGACTGGCAAAGAATTCATCATCATACCGCAAACAATCAGTGGTGGAACACAGTCTTTCATCATGGAGTGGGGCGGCCGCATATACAGTTGCGCTATCCCCGAAATAGAAATGAGCAGCAATACCCAATGCAACATCAACATATCGGCTATGCAAAGCAATAGTAACATATTAGATTGCTTTGCCGGAAAAATCAAAGAATGGGACGATCTTCCTCCCATCGACACCGACAATACGGAGAACTATACTGCCATACACATCTCGGCGCTCTCCTTCTCCCTTTCAAACGTGTACAGAATCTATCACGAAGGGATGCCTGTAGCAGAAATCTGTAGGGAGTATTTGAAATCGGAGTCGCTGACTTCAAGAGCTATTATCGCCTATCCCGTTGATGAAAACGAGCAGACCGATCTGCACAACGGAATCATTCTGCAATTGACAGATTGTGACGAGACCATTTGTGGAGGGAAAATAGACTGGCATACAGATGATTTAGGCTTCTCTTACACACAAGGATCATCTGCCGACATAGACAAACTATACATAGACGATACCTATAAGCTTCTTTGGGAAAAAACGGAAAATGCCATCAAGGTGAATGTGGTGTGCCATACTTTGCGAGACATCAGAAAAGGAGAGACTACCGAATATCCTATTACCAAGATCGGTACTCAATACTGGATGGGGAAAGAACTTCGTGCCACCGCATACCGTAATGGAACGCCTCTGAAAAAACAGGTTAACCTGGGAGCAGACAATACCGGATATTACAAGCCTGACCCATACAATATCTTTTTCTACAACGGTGAGGCCATATTGGCCGGAGAACTGGCTCCCGAAGGCTGGAAAATTCCATCGGACGCAGACTGGGAACAGTTGAAAAGCTACATTGATAACGATGTATCGGTACTGAAAGCCGGCGAATGGCAGACTATGGTAAGCGGAGAAGTGGTTCCCGTCAACAACCATGCACAGTTCAATGCTTTCCCCGTAGGAATGTGGTTTAACGGTATACACAATAGCCCGAATAAAATGACCGCTTTCTGGAGTTGGGATAACACGGATAATACACTTTCGGAAAACACCTTCTATCTGTTAGGAGAAAGCAATGAGTTTGTACCGAGCCAGGCCCATGTCACTGGCAAAGACTACTACAAGGCGCTTTCCATCCGCTGCATAAAAGAATAGCTCCAATTATGGACAATATTCATTTCTTTTTCGTATTTTTGTTCCCAATGTGCAAGAATTCTTGCCAGTTCGAACAAAGATAACGAAAAAGAAATGAGAGTAATCGACCTAATAAACAGTAACGATAAAACAGCGTTTTCCTTTGAAATTCTGCCGCCGTTGAAAGGCACAGGTATCGAAAAGCTGTATCAGACCATAGATACGTTACGGGAATTCGACCCCAAATATATTAACATCACTACGCATCGTAGTGAATATGTGTATAAAGATTTGGGCAACGGATTGTTCCAACGAAACCGGTTGCGCCGCCGTCCCGGAACCGTAGCCGTAGCTGCCGCTATTCAGAATAAATACAACATCACCATGGTGCCGCACATCCTTTGCAGCGGCTTCACTCGCGAGGAAACAGAGTATGTATTGCTCGATTTGCAATTCCTCGGCATCACCGACCTGCTGGTGCTCCGTGGGGACAAAGCAAAGCACGAATCGACATTTATCCCTGTAGGCAACGGCTATTACCACGCCATTGAGCTGCAAGAACAAATCAACAATTTCAATAAAGGTATCTTTGTGGACGGTTCTGAGATGAAGATTACCAACACTCCGTTCTCATACGGCGTAGCATGTTATCCGGAAAAGCATGAGGAGGCACCCAACATGGATACTGATATCTACTGGCTGAAGAAGAAAATGGAGATGGGAGCGGAGTATGCCGTGACTCAACTCTTCTATGACAACCGGAAATACTTCGACTTTGTGGAACGCGCTCGCCAGGCCGGTGTGACCATTCCCATTATCCCGGGCATCAAGCCCTTTAGGAAAATGTCACAGCTCAGTATGATACCCAAGACTTTCAAAATAGACCTGCCTGAAGAGCTGACCGGGGAACTCTTGAAGTGCAACAGCGATGCAGATACCCAGCAAGTGGGCATCGAATGGTGTGTGCAGCAATGCAAGGAGCTGATTGCTCATGGAGTGCCAAGCCTGCACTTTTACTCGGTAGGTGCTACAGAGAGCATCAAAGAGGTGGCTAAGCAAATCTATTAATCCCAATAATCAAAAGTTTAACAGCAAACAGAAGAACCGTGTTCAGTTTCAAGGATGTAATAGGACAAGAAGCAGCCAAGCAAAGGCTGATACAGGAAGTGCAAGAGGGGCGCATCCCCCATGCACAGTTGTTCTGTGGCTCTGCCGGAGTGGGAAAGCTCCCGTTGGCGCTGGCCTATGCCCGTTATATATGCTGTCCCAACCGGACGGAAACAGATGCTTGCGGCACCTGTCCCTCCTGTGTGAAGTGGAACAAGCTGGTGCATCCCGATGTGCATTTTGTATTTCCCATCGTCAAAAGTGCTAAAGGAAAAAAGGAAGTCTGCGACGACTATATCACCAACTGGCGGCATCTGTTGCTGAACAGCCCCTACTTCGGGTTGAACCACTGGCTGAACGAGATGGATGCCGAAAACGGACAAGCCATTATCTATGCTAAAGAGAGTGACGAGATAACTCGCAAGCTTAGCCTGAAGTCGAGCGAAGGCGGTTATAAAGTGACTATCGTATGGCTGCCGGAAAAGTTGCACGAAGTCTGCGCCAACAAGCTACTGAAGTTGTTGGAAGAGCCGCCGGAGAAAACGGTATTCATCCTCATATCCGAAGCTCCGGAAATGATATTGCCTACCATCCTCAGCCGGACACAACGCTTCAACATCCCCAAGATTGAGAAAGTGGCTATAGCTGGAGCCTTGCAACAGAAGTACGGAGTACAACCCAACGACAGCGAGACGATAGCTCATCTGGCAAACGGGGATTTTATCAAGGCGCTGGAAACTATCCACCTGAGCGAGGAGAACGAATTGTTCTTCAACCTGTTTGTCAGCCTGATGCGCCTTGCCTACCAACGTAAAATAAGAGAAATGAAGCAATGGAGTGAGCAACTGGCCGGTATGGGGCGCGAACGACAGAAGAACTTTCTGGACTACTGCCAGCGCATGATACGCGAGAACTTCATCTACAATCTGCATCGGAAGGAAATGAACTATATGACCTTGCCCGAACAGAACTTTGCCACACGCTTCGCCCCGTTCGTCAACGAACGGAACGTTGTAGGCATCATGGACGAACTGAGCGAAGCGCAACGCCACATTGAGCAGAACGTGAACGCACGTATGGTGTTCTTCGATTTCTCGCTGAAAATGATTGTACTGCTGAAGCAGTAGGCAGGTATAGGAAGAGAATAAAAACAATAACATAATAAAGATAAAGATGGAATTTAAACTACATAACGGAAGCGGAAGTCTCTGCTGTAAGAGTTGCGGCAGACAGGACAAGCAACTGAATACCTACGACTGGCTGGCCGATATTCCTGGTAACGCGGATGAAAGTGAACTGGTGGAGGTACAGTTCAAGAACACCCGTAAGGGATATTTCCGCAACAGCAACAGGATATCTTTGGAAAAGGGCGACATCGTTGCCGTAGAGGCAACTCCCGGGCACGATATCGGAGTGGTAACTCTGACCGGGCGCCTCGTACCGCTACAGATGAAGAAAGCCAACATCAAGTCTGAGGCAGACATCAAGCGCATCTACCGCAAAGCGAAACCTGTAGATATGGAGAAATACAACGAGGCGAAAGCCCGGGAACACTCCACTATGATACGCTCGCGCCAGATTGCCTTGGACCTCGACCTCAACATGAAGATTGGAGACGTAGAATATCAGGGAGATGGAAACAAAGCCATCTTCTACTACATTGCTGATGAACGGGTGGACTTCCGTCAACTTATCAAGGTGCTTGCCGACGCCTTTCGCGTGCGAATCGAGATGAAGCAGATAGGTGCTCGTCAGGAGGCCGGACGCATCGGGGGGATCGGACCTTGCGGACGCGAACTCTTCTGTGCTACTTTTATGACTTCATTTGTATCGGTGTCTACCAT
>CAMWRY010000013.1 GCA_947176775.1 uncultured Bacteroides sp. | reverse complement strand
TGGCCAAAGGATTTTAAGTCCTTCGTGTCTACCATTCCACCATTCGAGCATCCTAAAAAAGGGAAAGGAGAGAGAGCGGAAAACGAGACTCGAACTCGCGACCCTAACCTTGGCAAGGTTATGCTCTACCAACTGAGCTATTTCCGCATTAGGAGAACGGGTGCAAAGATAAGTAGTTTTCCCGTTCCTACCAAATTTTTTCTTATAAAAGTACGAAATCTGGAGCACAACCTAGGTCCAAGCCCTCCTTATCTGCCCAGCAAAGCCCTCTCCGCAGCCTGCATGGCCTCAAAATTGAAACCGTCCACCACCTGCCGCATCAACTCGGAGATTTCAGCGTTGCAGAGGTTGCCGATGCTGCCTTCGTGGGTATGATGCACCTCCTTGCCGTGCGAGAAGCGACCGGCTTCGATGTCCAGCCCCACCTTTTTATAGGCATCACGGAAGGGCATCCCCTCGCGTGCCAAGCGGTTCACCTCCTCCACGCTGAAGATGAACAGATACTTGTCATCGTCCAGGATATGTTCGTTCACCTTGATTTCGTTGATGATATAGGTCGTCATCTGCAAGCAATCTTTCAGTTCCTGAAAAGCCGGCAGGAAGACCTCCTTGATAATCTGCAGGTCGCGGAAGTAGCCGGACGGAAGATTGTTGGCTATCATCATAATCTGCTGGGGAAGAGATTGCAGTTTGTTGCACTTGGCGCGCGTCAGTTCGAAAACATCCGGATTCTTCTTGTGGGGCATGATGCTGGAACCGGTGGTACAGTCATCGGGCAACTTCACAAAGCCGAAGTTCTGGCTGTTGAACATGCAGGCGTCGAAGGCCAGCTTGGAAATGGTGCCTGCCACGCTGGCCAGGGCAAAAGCCACATTGCGTTCCATCTTGCCGCGGCCCATCTGCGCATACACCACGTTGTAGTTGAGCGAATCGAATCCCAGCAGACGGGTAGTCATCGTGCGGTTCAGCGGAAACGACGAACCATATCCGGCAGCAGAACCCAGCGGATTGCGGTTGCACATCCTGAAGGCGGCCTGCAAGAACATCATGTCGTCCACCAGGCTCTCGGCGTATGCCCCGAACCAGAGTCCGAACGAGGAGGGCATGGCTATCTGCAAGTGGGTATATCCCGGCATCAGCACCTCCTTGTAGCGCTCGCTCTGCATCATCAGCACGTGGAACAGCTGCTCCACAGCCTCAGCCATCTCCTTTATCTCCGCACGGGTGAAGAGCTTCAGGTCAAGCAACACCTGGTCATTGCGCGAGCGTCCGCTGTGTATCTTCTTACCGATATCGCCCAGGCTGCGCGTCAACATCAGTTCCACCTGCGAGTGAACGTCCTCCACTCCCTCTTCTATCACAAACTCTCCACGCTCGGCCATCGCATAGATATTCTTCAACTCGGCCAATAGCTGCTGCAG
Source organism: uncultured Bacteroides sp. (assembly GCA_947176775.1). Lineage (GTDB taxonomy): Bacteria > Bacteroidota > Bacteroidia > Bacteroidales > Bacteroidaceae > Bacteroides. The sequence goes on along the minus strand of CAMWRY010000013.1, from coordinate 22,735 downwards.
CTCGTCCTTAGCCAGCAGGCCGATGCTTTCGAGCATCGTGATGTGTGCCATAGAGCCCAGTACGTCATACTTGGCCAGATAGAGATCCATTTCGCGATCACGGCCCACCGTGAAGCGGTCGATATCCTTATTTACCTGAACGGATTTTTCCCAAAGTTTCATATTGAATGACAAATTATTTAAGTTTCGCATACCTTTGACGATAGGCTGTCAATAAACAAGTTCAAGAACTTACGAAACTCGAGTGGATTAATATTGTATCATAGCCAGTGCATCAGCCATCTTCTCCAATCCCTCCTTCAGGGGCTTCTGCACCATGGTCTTCATAAAGGGATTCAGTTCCATACCGATGGTCAGTTTCATCTTACACTGAGTTTCGGTGATGGGCAGCATCTGTATCCAGAGGTTGAACGGCAGGGGCGAAGCGGTAGTGGCAAACTTGATGCACTTGCACGGCTCCTTTTCCACTATCTGCAACGTAATCGTCCCCACGGGAGGCACCTCTATCGTCAGGCTCTCTGCGTCGAAGCTCAGGTTCTTCACCTTGTCTGCCGGCAGGCGGTCTTTCACTTTTTCCAGATTGTTCAGGTCGGAAAGTTTCTCATAAACGGCTTGCTGTGAAGCCGGAACAATCTTCACTTCACTCTCGAATTTTGTCATAATCCAAATCTTATTCTTAAAAAGAAAAAAAGAACTATTCGGACAGAGTCCCATCCGAACGGTTCTTTTCAACCAAAAAAATTAATCATTTAAAATAAAAAAAGAAAAAAAAATCTTATTTACCGGCATCCCAGTGTGCAGGATCCTTGCGCCATTCGTTCAAAGTCTCCACATCGGACTCTTCAATGTAACCCGTACGCAAGGCCACGTCCAGCACAGCCTCATAATTGGTCAATGTCACCAAAGAGACCTTAGCCTCCTTGAAAGCCTTCTCGGCCACCGGGAAACCATACGTGTAGGCGGCTACCATACCGATAACCTCGCATCCGTCGCGACGGATGGCCTCCACAGCCTTCAAACTGCTTCCTCCCGTAGAAATCAGGTCTTCTACCACAACCACTTTCATACCGGGGCGAAGTTCGCCTTCAATCAAATTCTCCAATCCATGGTCTTTCGGAGTGGAGCGCACATATACAAACGGCAGGTTCAATGCATCGGCCACCAAGGCACCTTGCGGAATGGCACCTGTAGCTACACCGGCAATGGCATCCACCTGTCCGAACCGTTCCAGAATCAGACGCGTAATCTCAACCTTTACGAAATTACGGAGAGAAGGATAAGAAAGGGTTTTGCGGTTATCACAATAAAACGGAGACTTCCATCCGGATGCCCAAGTGAAAGGGTTGGCCGGTTGTAGTTTAATCGCTTTAATCTTCAGCAACTTCTCTGCAAACAATCTTTCTAAAGTTTTCATAGCAAAACTAATCTGTTTATGATAAATATGGCACAAAAGTACAGAAACAGAATGAAATTATAAAAGAGAAAGCCAATATTTTTTCATTCAAGGCATTCATTTTCTTCAGAAACATCCATGCAACGGCTTATATCCTTCATCTCGAACCCCCTGCTCAGGGCGAAACGAACCAGTTTACCGTTCAGTTCGTACTCGTTTTCGGCACGGACACTTTTCCGCTTCGACGCCAGCAGATTCTGCAAAATAGCATGGTACTCCTCCTCGTCAATCTCATTCAGATAGTGCCAATAGACGGACGAAGAGATTTTTTTCAGTTGGAGCGCCTGCCCTATCTTCATCTTGCCCCACTTGGCAAAACGGTACTTGTCGTTGATGAAAGCCCGGCAGAAGCGTTCTTCGTCAATATACTTCTCCTGTTCCAGGCGGTGGATGATGCGGTCTATGGCATCGTAGGCAATACCCCAGCGTTGCAGTTTCTCCGCAATCTCGGCCCGACAATGCTCGGCAGCGGAGCAAAAAGCCGCCATCCTGTTCAAAGCTTCAGTCTCTGTTATCTCTGTCATTGTTCTGCAATTACATACCGGTCGTTACCGGAAATATCTTTTCGGATACGGACATTCGCATAGCCTTGCCTGCGAAGCATCGAGGCGACAGCGTCTCCAAACGCCCGATTGATTTCAAAATAGAGCCGGCCCCCGGTCGCCAGCATCGTCCGCCCCAGCTCGCCGATACGGCGGTAGAAGCAGAGTGGGTCTTCATCCGGCACGAACAGGGCCACGGAAGGCTCCCAATCCAGGACGTTCCGTTCCATCTCCTGCTTCTCGGACTCCGTGACGTAGGGCGGATTGCTGACAATCACGTCGTAGCATTCCCCCTCGGCAGGCCGGTAAGCCAGCACGTCTCGCCGCACGAACTGCACGGAGCCTTGCAACAGACGGTTGTTTTCGGCGGCTATGGCCAGCGCCTCTTCCGAGATGTCCCAGGCCGTCACCTTCGCCTCCGGCAGTTCTTTAGACAAGGTAACGGAGATGCAACCGCTTCCGGTGCCGATGTCCAAGATGCGCGCGTCCGGAGCCACCTCCTTCAGCATCCCTTCCACCAGTTCCTCCGTTTCGGGACGGGGAATCAGCACTCCCGGGGCCACCCGGAAAGTACGTTCCAAGAAACGAGCGGTACCCTGCACATATTGTATTGGCTCAAAATTACACAGTCGGGCGAGAATGCTTTCCAATTCCTTTTCCTTTTTTGGAGATAAAGTCATATCTTTGCCCAGGTAATAGTCGGTGCTGCTTTGGCCAAACATTTCGCAGCAGACTATACGGGAAAGATTGGCCGCTTCCCGGGGAGAGTAACACTCTCGCAAAGCGCTGCGGATATGTGAAACAGTTGCATTCATTCAGAAGTCCGGTCTTTGATTCGGGCTGCAAAAGTAATCATAAAATTCGATTATTCCACCAAAAGAGAAGCAAGGATATGAATTCAGAAGAAGAGAAATACATGTTGCGGTGCATCCGGCTGGCACAAAACGGACTGTGCAACGCAGCTCCCAACCCGATGGTAGGAGCGGTCATCGTGTGCGACGGACGAATCATAGGCGAAGGGTACCACGTGCGTTGCGGCGAAGCCCATGCCGAGGTCAACGCCATCCGCTCCGTCAAGGATCCGTCGCTGCTGAAGCGTTCCACCATCTACGTCAGCCTGGAGCCATGTTCGCACTACGGCAAAACGCCGCCCTGTGCCGACCTCATCATCGAGAAGCAGATACCGCGCATCGTCATCGGCTGCCAAGACCCTTTTTCCAAAGTCGCCGGACGAGGCATACAGAAACTGAAGGAGGCCGGACGCGAGGTCATAGTCGGCATACTGGAGGCGGAATGCCGGCAACTGATTCGCAGGTTCGTCACCTTCCACACCCTGCAGCGCCCCTACATCACCTTGAAATGGGCCGAGTCTGCCGACGGCTACATCGACCTTGCGCGCACGGACGGGCAACCGGTCATCCTCTCCAGCCCATGGACGTCGATGCTGGTACACAAGCGGCGAGCAGAGCATAGCGCCATACTCGTAGGCACCCACACCGCCCGGCTGGACAACCCCAGCTTGAACGTCCGTCACTGGTACGGCCGTCCGCCGGTACGCATTGTGCTGGATCGCAAACTGACGCTCTCTCCCGACCTGCACCTGTTTGACGGCAGTGTGCCGACACTCGTCTTCACAGAATCACCACATGCCCCGTTGCCTCATGTCGAGTACATCCCCATCAGCGACTACCACCGGGACCTGCTCCCCAAAATCATGCATACGCTCTATATGCGCGGCTTGCAGTCCCTGCTGGTAGAGGGAGGAAGCCGAACGCTCCAGTCATTCATCGATGCCGGACTATGGGACGAGATTTTTGTGGAAGAGTCCCCTCTCCTCCTCCATTCGGGAGTAAAAACACCTGAATTCAAGGCTGAACAACCGTTCATCACAGAGCACGCTTTCGGCAGGAATTTCCGCCATTACACCACTTTTCCTCTACCAAATCACGCCTGAACCAGGACAATCCGCCCCGTATCTGCCCCGTGGCAAATCCGCGACAAGTCCGTTTCCATAAAAACAGGGCCTATCCGGAGATGATCCGGAGATGGTACGGAGCGGGTACGGAGATACTACGGAGATCATCCGGAGATACTACGGAGATGGTCCGTATCCTACCTGCCTAACGGACAATAGCCTCATTTCAGGGCTTTTTAATCGGGAAAAAGGAGATTATTATCTATAATTTTATATAAAACTTCCCTTCAAAGCTGTTTATAGAAAAAAATGTTCCTATTTTTGCAACTTGTAAATAAACACTAACGTCCAAAATGAGAATAAAGTTTCTATCAGTAATTGTAAGTTTTCTTATTGTATCCGTGTCGTTCGCAGTCACTTCGTGCCTTGGCTCCGATACAACCTATGAATATAGCACCGATGCTACCATACATGCTTTTGCCATCGACACCATACATGGCAAGGAGTACACGTTCACCATCGACCAGCTGAGCCGGGTCATTTACAACAGAGATTCGCTGCCCATGGATGCAGACACCCTCATCGACAGCATCCTGATTAAGACGATGGACGTCACAGGCTGGATTACATCCGGTTCGCCCACCGACACTGTGGTCAACCTTTCTAACTACGTAGACCTGACTCCGGCCATGAACAACGACAACGGCATGATTTTCAAGGCACATGCGGCCGACGGGGTAACCACACGCGACTACAAGCTGAAAGTAAACGTACATTTGCAGGATCCGGACTCGCTCGTCTGGACAGACATGCAGAATAGCGGTGCCCCATTCTCCAATGCCATCTATACCGGCAGACTGAAAGCAGTGATCCTGAAAGGGGAATTGTTTGTCTACACCTCAGGCACCACCGCTTACAAGACTTCGACAGTGCCAGCCAACTACAGCTGGAACGAGGTGGCTCTCACCGGCCTGCCTTCGGACGCAAAGCTGACAAGCATCGTAGAATACGCCGAAGCGCTCTACCTTGTGACAGAAAGCAAAAAAGTATTCAGTTCCACCGATGGAGCTGTCTGGACAGAGAACACCACGCTGGGCGACAACGTCACGATTCTTATCAACGGCTTCTCCGACAGACTTTCCGGCATCGTGGAAATAGAAGGAAAGACCTATTTCAATATCAGCAAGGACGGCAAGAACTGGGAAGCGGCCAGAAACGCGGCAGGCGACCTGCTTCTGGAGGAGGTTCCGGCTGGATTCCCCACCGAAGACCTCTCCGTCACCCGGGCTGTTACGGGCAACGGTGTAGAGAAAGTGGTCCTGACAGGAATGCCGCTGGCCGACGCCGAGGAGACCGTGCCCTGGTTCTCACTGGACGGCAAGGGATGGGCAAGTATGGCCAGCACGCAGTATGATACCTACTGTCCCGGCATAGCCAACCCTGTCATCATGCAGTATGGCGGCACGTTCTATTGCTTTGGCGGCGAAATGGATGTCATCTACAGTTCCGTCACCGGCATTGCATGGAGTAAGACAGAAAGCAAATTCCTGTTGCCTCAGGAGTTCAAAGACAAAGGCGCATACTCCATTATCGTGGAACCGACGAAAGACAAGACCGTGGCTTCGGCAGAGAAACGGGATTTCATCTGGGTGATATTTGGCGGTGAAGGTACCCGGAATGAAGTGTGGCGCGGACGACTGAACAGATTGGGCTTCGAAATACAATAAGAATGATGTCATATAAAGAAGAAATCGATCGAAACCGGATTCCCCAGCACGTGGCGATAATCATGGACGGCAACGGACGGTGGGCCAAGCAGCGCGGACACGAACGCAGCTACGGCCATCAGGCCGGTGCGGAAACGGTGCACGTCATTGCTGAGGAAGCGGCCAGACTGGGAGTCAGATACCTTACTTTATATACGTTCTCTACCGAGAACTGGAACCGTCCGTCGGACGAGATAGCCGCCTTGATGGGACTGCTCTTCGACTCCATCGAGGAAGAGACGTTTATGAAGAACAACATCAGTTTCCGGGTCATCGGAGACATCGGGAAACTGCCTGCCAACGTGCAGCAACGGCTCCACAGTTGCGTGGAACACACTTCTTGCAACACCGGCATGTGTCTGGTGCTGGCACTGAGCTACTCTTCGCGCTGGGAAATCACGGAGGCTGTCCGGCAGATGGCAGCACAGGTGCAAAGAGGAGAACTGGATCCCGGTCTGATAGACAGTGAACGCATATCCCGTCACCTGACCACCAGTTTCATGCCCGACCCCGACCTGCTGATACGCACCGGAGGAGAGCTTCGCCTCAGCAACTATCTGCTGTGGCAATGCGCCTATTCGGAGCTTTACTTCTGCGACACTTACTGGCCCGACTTCCGCGAAGAGGAACTGCGAAAAGCCATACGTGACTATCAGAAGCGTGAACGCAGGTTCGGCAAGACCAGCGAGCAAATCAGTTGAATCACCGGACACACACCATATAGTATAAACAGTAAATTGTAAATATAGTAAATAAAAAGATGTACTATCGTATTTTCTCCATACTCGTAGCGTTTGTCTGCCTTTTCGGTTGCGCACTGACAACAGCGGCACAGGACGTAAACAACCCCGATGAAGCCGAAAAGCCGGTCATTCTTTATTCGGGAACACCCAAGAAGTATGAAATAGCGGATATTAAGGTAGAAGGAGCCCAGAACTATGAGGACTATGTAATCATCGGATTGTCCGGCCTCGCCAAGCAGCAGGTCATTACCGTACCGGGCGACGAAATCACACAAGCCTGCAAGCGCTACTGGCGCCACGGACTGTTCTCGAACGTAGAAATCACAGCCGACAAGATTGAAGGCGACAAAATCTGGCTGACCATCCACCTGACCATGCGCCCACGCGTATCCGATATCCGCTACAATGGTGTGAAGAAGTCGGAACGTGAAGATCTGGAGACCCGAATCGGCATGATAAAGGGCGGACAGATTACCCCGAACCTGGTGGATCGCGCCAAGACCCTGATAAAGCGTTACTTCGACGACAAGGGCTTCAAGAATGCGGATGTCATCATCACCCAGCGCGATGATCCGGAAAAGAAGAACGAGGTGATTGTGAACATCGACATCGACAAGAAGGAGAAAGTGAAAGTGCACGAAATCACCATCGTAGGCAACGAGGCTCTCACGGCCAAGAAGCTGAAGCGCGTGATGAAGAAGACCAACGAGAAGAACAAGCTGGTCAACATGTTCCGTACCAAGAAGTTCATCGAGGACAACTACGATGCGGACAAGCAACTGATTATCGACAAATACAACGAGCTGGGTTATCGTGACGCCATCATCGTGACGGACAGCATCAAGCCTTACGACGACCGCACGGTGGACATCTTCATGCAGATTGAGGAAGGACAGAAATACTACCTGCGAAACGTGACTTGGGTGGGCAACACGCTCTATCCTTCGGAACAGCTGAACTACCTCCTCCAGATGAAGAAGGGCGACGTCTACAACCAGAAGCTGCTGGAAGAGCGCACAACGACCGATGAAGATGCTATCGGAAACCTCTACTATAACAACGGTTACCTGTTCTACAACCTTGAACCGGTGGAAGTGAACATCGTAGGCGACTCCATCGACCTGGAGATGCGTATCTACGAAGGCCGCCAAGCCAGCATCAACAAGGTCAGCATCAACGGTAACGACCGCTTGTACGAAAACGTGGTACGCCGCGAGCTCCGTACCCGTCCGGGTGCCCTGTTCAGCCGTGAGGACCTGATGCGTTCCATGCGTGAAATCCAGCAGATGGGACACTTCGATGCCGAACAAATCAAGCCCGACATCCAGCCGAGACCGGAAGACGGTACGGTGGACATCGGCTACGACCTTGTATCCAAGGCCAACGACCAGGTAGAGTTCTCTGCCGGTTGGGGACAGACGGGTGTCATCGGTAAGCTGAGTCTGAAGTTCACCAACTTCTCACTGGCCAACCTGCTGCATCCGGGCGAGAACTACCGCGGTATCCTGCCGCAAGGCGACGGCCAGACACTGACCATCAGCGGCCAGACCAATGCCAAGTACTACCAATCGTATAGTGTATCATTCTACGACCCGTGGTTTGGCGGCAAACGTCCGAATGCTTTCTCACTATCGGCCTTCTATTCTCGCCAGACTGACATCAGCAGCCGCTACTACAATTCGGCTTACATGAACAGCTACTACAACAGCTATTACAGCGGCATGTATGGCTACGGTATGTACAACTATGGCGCCTACAACAATTACGAAAACTATTACGACCCGGACAAGTCCATCCAGATGTGGGGATTGGCAGCCATGTTCGGTAAGCGTCTGAAATGGCCGGACGACTACTTCCAGTTCACAGCCGAACTTTCCTATCAACGCTATATCCTGAGCGACTGGCAGTACTTCCCGGTTACGAACGGTAAGTGCAACAACTTCAGTATCAACCTGACCTTGTCACGCAGTTCTATCGACTACCCGATTTATCCGCGCCAGGGTTCCGAGTTCTCGCTGTCTCTCCAGATTACACCGCCCTACTCTTTGTTCGACGGCAAAGATTACAGCAAATACAGTACCAACAATCAGGATGACATGAACCAGATGCACAAGTGGATTGAATACCACAAATGGAAATTCAAATCCAAAGTGTACATCCCGTTGATGGATCCGATGACCGTGAAGCGTACTCCGGTAGTAATGGGACGTGTAGAGGTCGGTCTGTTGGGCCATTACAACAAGTACAAGAAATCTCCGTTCGAGACGTTCGATGTGGGTGGCGACGGTATGACCGGCTACTCTACTTACGCTACGGAAAGTATCGCCCTGCGTGGATATGAGAACAGTTCGCTGACCCCCTACGGTAATGAAGGTTATGCTTACGCACGCCTCGGTTTGGAATTGAGATATCCGTTGATGCTGGAAGCCAGTACAAGTATCTATGCGTTGTCGTTCGTAGAAGCCGGTAATGCTTGGCACGATGTCAACAAGTTCAACCCGTTCGAGTTGAAGCGTTCGGCCGGTGTGGGTGTCCGCATCTTCCTGCCGATGATTGGTATGATGGGTATCGACTGGGCTTACGGTTTCGACAAAGTATTCGGTTCGTCGCAGTATAGCGGTAGCCAGTTCCACTTCATCTTGGGACAGGAGTTTTAATAAATGAAGAATAAAGAAGGAAGAGTTATGAAGAAAGGTATATTGATTCTTTTGGCGCTGTTCACGATGAGCGTGACAGCCGGCGCACAGAAGTTCGCCTTGATTGATATGGAATATATCCTGGAGAATATTCCTGCCTACGAACGTGCCAACGCGCAACTGGAGCAGGTCTCCAGACAGTGGCAGAGTGAAGTCGAAAAGATTTCGGAAGAGGCCAAAACGCTGTACAAGAACTATCAGTCGCAGATAGCCTCCCTCTCCGAAACCCAACGGGGTAAAAAGGAGGAAGAAATTGTAGCCAAAGAGAAAGCAGCCGCCGAACTGCGCCGCAAATACTTCGGTCCGGAAGGCGAACTGTATAAGAAACGCGAAAGCCTGATGCAGCCCATCCAGGACGAGATATACAATGCGGTGAAGGACATCGCCACGCGGAACGGGTATGCGGCAGTCGTGGACCGTGCCTCCGCATCGAGCCTCATCTTTGCCTCGCCGGACATTGACATCAGCAATGAGGTGCTCGCCAAATTAGGATATTCAAATTAATCATATAAATAATAAACGTTATGCTTAAAAAAATCGCACTATTCGTAGTAATGTTCATTCTCCCGTTGGGAGTGATGGCACAAGCAAAATTTGCTCACATGAATTCTCAGGAAGTAATCGCTGTCATGCCTGAATTTACCAAAGCACAAGCCGACCTCGACGCTATGTCCAAGAAATATCAAGAGGAAATGCAGCGCACCAACGAGGAATTCCAAAAGAAGTACCAAGAGTTCTTGGCCCAGGCCGACTCTCTGCCGAAGAACATCGCAGAAAGACGCCAGAAAGAGTTGCAGGACATGGCACAACGCCAGGAACAGTTCCAACAGGAAGCTTACCAGGCCATGCAACAGGCACAACAGGAAGCCATGGCTCCTATCTACAAGAAACTGGACGAGGCCATTCAGGCTGTAGGCACCGCAGAGGGCGTGGTTTACATCTTCGATCTGGCTCGTACTCCGATACCGTTCGTTGGTTCACAGAGCATCGACGTGACAGCGAAAGTCAAGACGCAACTGGGTATCAAGTAAGAAAACATAGGAGTTTCTGAAAAAGATTGCCACCGTGCAAACGTATGAACTGCACCCCATAAGTTAGTTATAAAACTTTTGGGGTGCAGTTCTATTTTAACGTGAGTTCGATATAAGCAATTCACACATGCGGCATGTGAGTTATCGCTTATATCGAACTCACGTTATTTCAGCAGGGTTTCATCATTTCCATTGATAATGACGCACCCAATCTATCTCCATCTCTACCGGCAGGTCGGCGGCATCCACCTCGCCTACCCACGAACCTCCCAACTGCATATCGATAAGCAGATATTGGGGAATGTTGAAGGGGAACTGCCCTTCGTGCTCTGTTTCAACCCGGGGATAGACAAAGTCACGCACCCCGTTAACATGAAACACCAGACTGTCTGGCCAAAAGTCCACCCCGTACACATTAAAATCATCGGGATTGATAGAGATGGTACCTCCATGCTTGGGATTATCTTTTATCCCTAACTTATATGTATAGTGGGAATGTACCGTCTGATAGACAATGGAATCATAGTTCAGACGTTCCATAATGTCAACCTCGCCCCCAGTAGGCCAATGATATTTGTCAGTGTCATAAGGCAGGGTCCAGATAGCGGGCCATGCGCCTCTTGCTCCGTGCAGCCTGGCACGTACTTCGATACGCCCACCGTCAAAAGCGTGTTTCCCCTTGGTCCACAAGCCACCGGTCAAGTAACGGGCGGTATCTGCCGTCCTATCGTCATTGACTATTCCTTTCAATATCAACAAGCCGTCGCGCATATCGTAACAACGATCATCGGCCGACTGGGTATTCTGCCAATCGGCCGTTCCACGAGGAATACGGCTCCAAATGGCAGTATCAGGTTCCGTACCATTAAAATCATCCTCCCACACCAGCTCCCACTTCGGCGTATGGGTACAGGAGAACATGCCACACGCTGCAAGCAACGAAAATAAAATCTTCTTCATACACACATTCTATTTTGATTACATAAACTAATTTTAACCTCACAAATATAGGCCATTTATTTCATCTACGACTCCGAAATCAGATAAAAAACAGAAACTCGTCTAAAGAGAGAGGCGCTTTTACAGACAAATGCACTATCTTTGCAAAAAGCGAAGAACAATATGAAACAGACATTACCTTCCGCACCGGGGCCCATCGGTGTATTCGACTCCGGTTATGGCGGACTGACCATCCTCAGCAAGATACGGGAAACCCTTCCGCAATACGACTACATTTATCTGGGCGACAATGCCCGTGCCCCCTATGGAACGCGCTCGTTCGAAATAGTGTACGAGTTCACCCTGCAAGCTGTGACCAGGCTTTTCGGAATGGGGTGCCAGCTGGTAATTCTTGCCTGCAACACAGCCTCGGCAAAAGCCCTGCGGACTATACAGATAAACGACCTGCCACGTCTGGACCCCACGCGCCGTGTATTGGGAGTCATCCGCCCCACCGTGGAGTGCATCGGCAGCATCACCCACAGCCGCCACATCGGCGTACTTGCCACTGCCGGAACCATCAAGTCCGAATCCTATCCGCTGGAAGTGCACAAACTCTTTCCCGACATCAAGGTGAGCAGCGAAGCGTGTCCGCTGTGGGTACCTCTGGTAGAGAACAACGAGGCGCAAAGCGAAGGTGCCGACTACTTTGTACGTCAAGACATCCAGCGCCTGCTGGCCAAAGACGAACAGATAGACACCGTCATTCTGGGATGCACACATTTTCCGCTGTTGCTGCCCAAGATTAAACAATATATGCCCGAAGGCATCACCACCGTCACACAAGGTGAACTGGTAGCCAAGAGCTTGAAAGACTACCTTGCTCGCCATCCGGAGATGGAAAAGAAGTGCACCAAAGGAGGAAGGTGCGTCTACCGCACCACCGAATCGGAAAAGAAATTCACCGAATCGGCATCCGCCTTCCTGAACGAATCGATAAGGGTGGAAAGAATCGAACTGTAAAAACTACTGCAATCCAAACAATATTTCCGGACGATTGTTATCTTTGCAAGATAGAAACCACTCTAAATTCACACCATTATGAAAGAAGACAAAAGCAGACTCGTGGAAGTGTTCTCCGGTTCGCCCTGGAAGGCCGAACTCGTAAAAAGCTTGCTGGGAAACAGCCACATCGAGGCCGTGACCAAAGACGGCATGGTAGTAAACGTTGTATTACCGGACACTGCAGTAGACGTCTCCATACTCGTCAACGAGAAGGACTACGAAGCAGCCATAGAGGTGGTCCGCGAATACGAAAAGAAAGAAAATGGAGATTAAACTGAACAGAATGTGCCGTCAAGGTGGGCAGCAATGTCCTGACACGCCTTGACGGCACATTCGATTACCTCAACCGAAATAGGCATCAGTACCCAGAAACTGCATGCACGCGGCCCGATGGCGCCGGAGGAGATTACGACGTACAAGTGGGCGATTGAGGGAAACGGACAGGTGAGGGAATAGTTCGGAAGAAAGACAAGGAATATACACTACTAAAAGAACAACAGATATGAAAAACTTTACTTGCGTGCAGGACATCGGGAACCTGAAGTCTGCACTGGACGAAGCATTCGAGATTAAGAAAGACCGCTTCAAGTTTGTGGAACTGGGACGCAACAAGACGTTGATGATGATTTTCTTCAACTCCAGCCTGCGGACTCGGCTCAGTACACAGAAAGCTGCCCTGAACCTGGGCATGAACGTCATTGTGCTGGACATCAACCAGGGAGCCTGGAAACTGGAGACCGAACGTGGCGTCATCATGGACGGGGACAAACCGGAACATCTGCTGGAGGCCATCCCGGTGATGGGCTGCTACTGCGACGTCATCGGCGTGCGCTCCTTTGCCCGTTTCGAGAACAAGGCGGATGACTACAACGAGGTGATTCTGAACCAGTTCATCAAGTACTCCGGCCGGCCGGTGTTCTCCATGGAGGCAGCTACGCGCCATCCGTTGCAGAGCTTTGCCGACCTGATTACCATCGAGGAGTACAAGAAGACGGCACGCCCCAAGGTGGTGATGACCTGGGCGCCGCATCCGCGTCCCTTGCCGCAGGCTGTGCCCAACTCTTTTGCCGAGTGGATGAATGCCACGGACTATGACTTCGTGATTACGCACCCCGAAGGCTACGAGCTGGACCCGAAGTTCGTGGGCAATGCCCGGGTGGAATACGACCAGATGAAGGCGTTTGAAGGGGCCGACTTCGTATATGCCAAGAACTGGGCGGCCTACGCAGGCGACAACTACGGACAGATATTGAGCAAAGACCGCGCCTGGACCGTGAGCGACCGACAGATGGCCGTGACCAACAACGCTTACTTCATGCACTGCCTGCCGGTGCGCCGCAACATGATTGTGACGGACGAGGTGATAGAAAGCCCACAGTCCATCGTCATCCCCGAAGCGGCCAACCGGGAGATTTCGGCAACGGTGGTGCTGAAGAGGCTGATTGAGGGAATGGACAGATAAGCATGCTTCAAGCAAACAGATAAAAAAACGTGAGTTCGATATAAGCGATAGCCCAAGGCTCCATGGCGTTGAAGCTATCATGCGGCATGATAGCTTCAACTACATGCAGTTTGTGAGCTATTGCTTATATCGAACTCACGTCAAAAAACATTCGATATAAGCGATACGCATGTATGAATCACTTATATCACGTTAAACACCGCTCCGTTTCCTATATCTAAAAATCATATTCAAAGTCATACGTCCTGACCTCCCCTGCATAGGTGTACACACTGAAGTGGAGCGACACCTTCTTCACCCCTTCTGCCGCATACTGGCGCAGAGGCACCGAGGCGTAGGCACGCCTTGAATAGGAAGCCACCTTCTCCGCAGCCTCGTGATAGAGCGTCAGAGAGACGTCACAATGTCCGGCGGCATCCGATACCACCTGCTCTTCGACAAAATGAAGCTTATGCTCGCCATCCTCACGGATGTCCAACAGCATGTTGAGGTAATCGCGCCCCATCCAGATGCTGGACACCTCTACCGGGTCCTGCTTTATCCCCTCTTCGAACCGGTCTGCCGCTTTGGGAAGCACGGAAAAAACATTGCCCAAGGCATAGAGCCGGGCACCGAAAGCGCCGTCGGCCGTTGCCTCACGGGCATAGTTGCTGATGATGCGCACCAGCGTATCGGCCTTGATGCGCGTGCCGGTCTTGTCCTCCAGCACCGGCAAGGTCTCCCCCTCGTCCGTCAGTACCGACTGCAAACTGCCGTCCGCGCCCGAAAAGGCGGTCAGGAACTCCAGCTTCACGGAGGGGTAATGGTAATCGTTGTCGTCACCGCAGGCCGTCAACAGGCAGAGCAGCAGGGGCAAAAGCCATCCATAGCAGTAGTAGCGCTTCTTCATAGGTCTTATCCTTTCAGGGCTGCCAGGTGATTCTTCAACGGGTTGGCATACATCAGCAGCAGCTTCTCGCGCAGGAAGGGCAGGTCCTTGCCGGGAAGGGCGATGCGCTCCAGCTGACGGTCGATGTAGGCCGTGAAACGCTGACGGTCGTCGGCGGTATAGTGAGAAGCAAAGGAGTCGTTGCCTTCGAGGAGGTCGTGCGCCACATAGTTGTTGGGGTACAGGCGGTAGTTGGCATGGATGCGACGGTCTATCAGGGCGGAGATGCGCGCAAATAGCTCGGGTTTGGAGAGGGAGCGGTCCAGCCGTGCCAGCTCGTCGTTGATGCAGGGTGCTACCTGGAAGTGTACCCGTCCCTTATAGCCGAAGAGTCCGGTCTGCATGTTCAGCAGGTCGTCGGCAGTGGACTTCTTGTAGCCTTCGATGTCGCGTTTCTGCTGGAACTCCTGCGCTTTGAGGTAGTCGCAGGGGTCGTACTCGTAGGAGATGGCCAGGGGGGCGATGTTCATCTCCATCAGGCGGTCGATGATGTCGCCCTCGCCACCCATGGCGAGCATTTTCAGTACGCTGTCCTGCGTGCGGTCGTTGGAATCCTTGGCACGCCCCTCGCGCTGGGCAATCCAGATGGACTGCCGTTTCCGGGCGATGGCGTAGTGCATGTAGCGCGACATGCGTGCGGACGACTCCAGCATCTGGCGCATGGTCAGGGCACGCTGCACGATGAAGGACTTGTTGACGCGGACAAACTTCTTAATCCACGGATAGATAAGCAGGTTGTCACCGATGGCAATCTCTACCGTGTCCAGCCCCAGGTCCACCAGCAAGATGGAGAGGAAACCGGAGTCGAGGATAATGTCGCGGTGATTGGAAATGTATGTGTAGGCGGTCGTCGGATCCACCGGCAGGGCAGTATAGTCCATCGTCAATCCGTCCGCGGCCTCCCGGGCCAGCTTCCACAGCAGTTCGTAGCAGAAGACTCTCTGAAACTCCAGCTTGGTTTTGCACGCACGCATCTTCTGTGCCAAGGCATCGAAAGGCACACCGGGCACCACGGCACCGGCTGCTTGCCTGAAGGCCGGATCGGCAATCAGCTCCTCAAAGACCTGGGGAAGCTCTTCGTCGTGGTAAGGACGGATTTCGTCAAATTCCATGTTGTTCATAAGGGGGAGATTTTTAGTTATTGGTTATCCGGAAGAGGAGAAGTCAGTTACTCCTGATTATTTCTTCTATTTCCTGATACCTCTTTCTCAAAACTTATTCTCAATAATGTCCGTCATCACATCCTTGATGTCCAGTCCGGCGGCACGCACCTGCTGGGGGATGAAGCTGGTGGCGGTCATGCCGGGGGTGGTGTTCACTTCGAGCAGGTTGATTTTCTCGCCTTCGGTGATGATGTAGTCCACGCGGATGATGCCGGAAGCACCGAGGATGTCGTAGATGGCGGAAGTCAGCGTCTGCACGCGCCGGGTCAGCTCGTCGGAGATACGGGCAGGGGTGATTTCGTCCGACTCGCCGTTGTACTTAGCCTTGTAGTCGAAATATTCGTTGTGTGTCACCACCTCCGTAATGGGGAAGACAACGGATTTCTCACGGGTTTTGTAGCAGCCGCAGGTCAGCTCGGTGCCGTCCATGAAGGCTTCCACCAGCACTTCCTGGGCCTCGGCGAAGGCTTTGGCGATGGCCGGCTGTATCTGCTCACGGGTCTTCACCTTGGTGACGCCGAAGCTGGAGCCGCCCAGGCTGGGCTTGATGAAGCAGGGCAGGCCTATCTTCTCCACCACATCGTCGTCGGACACGGACTGTCCGCTGCGCAGCAGCAGTGAGTCGGCAATGCGCACGCCGAAACCTTTCAGGTACTGGCCACAGGCAAACTTGTCGTAGGTGAGCGATGCAGCCAGCACGCCGCAGCAGGAGTAAGGGATGCGGAGCATGTCGAAGTAGCCCTGCAAGCGACCGTCTTCGCCCGGAGTGCCGTGGATGGTGATGTAGGCAAAGTCGAAGGTGATCTTTGTGCCGTCCAGTCGGAAGCTGAAGTCGTTGCGGTCTACCGGGATCGTCGAGCCGTCGGGCAACTGGACATGCCAGTCCAGGCCGCGCATACCTACTATATATAATGTATATTTCTCCTTGTCGATGAAGGAGTAAATTCCTTGTGCACTGCGCAGGGAAACTTCAAATTCGGAGGTGTCGCCTCCGCAAACAATGGCAATCGTACGTTTCATTCTGATTCTCTGTTACTGATATAGCCTCTCCACTTGTCTATCAGCCGGGCCATGTCGTCGGGCATCTGCGAGGTGAAGTGCATCTCCTCGCCGGTGACGGGGTGCACAAACCCCAAGGTCATGGCGTGCAGGGCCTGCCGGGGACAGGTGTCGAAGCAGTTGTTTACAAATTGTTTGTATTTAGCAAAGTGGGTTCCCTTCAGGATTTCGTGTCCGCCGTAGCGCTCGTCGTTGAAGAGGATGTGGCCGATGTGCTTCATGTGTACACGAATCTGGTGAGTGCGTCCCGTCTCAAGGATACACTCCACCAGGGTGACGTAGCCCAGGCGCTCCAGCACGCGGTAGTGAGTGACGGCGTGCTTTCCTTCGCCATCGGGCAAGACGGCCATCTGCATCCGGTCCTTGGGGTTGCGGCCTATGTCACCTGTCACGGTGCCTTCGTCCTGCTCCACGTTGCCCCACACCAGGGCACGGTAGCGGCGCTTGGTGGTCTTGTGGAAGAACTGGTTGCCCAGATGGGTCTTGGCGTCGGGCGTCTTGGCCACGACAAGCAGTCCGGAGGTGTCTTTGTCGATGCGGTGTACCAGCCCCACGTGGGGGTCGTTGGCATCGTAACGGGGATTGTCCTTCAGGTGCCAGGCTATGGCGTTGACCAGCGTGCCGCGGTAGTTACCGTGTCCGGGGTGCACCACCAGTCCGGCAGGCTTGTTGACGACCATCAGGTAGGCGTCCTCGTAGACGATGTTCAGGGGGATGTCCTCGGGGATGACCTCGTTCTCGTATCGGGGGCGGTCCATCATGACGGTGATGACGTCCAGCGGCTTCACCTTGTAGCTGCTCTTCACGGGTTTCCCGTTGGCCATCACGAATCCGGCGTCGGCTGCCTTCTGTATGCGGTTGCGCGAGGCGTTCGTCAGACGGTCGAAGAGGTATTTGTCCACACGTATCATCTCCTGCCCCTTGTCCACCACCACACGGAAGTGTTCGTAGAGTTGCGCCTCGTCGCCCACTGGCTCAATGTCGTCCAGTTCGTCGTTGTCCAGAGCTATGTCGTCCGGCAATTCTTCTGTCATTACTCTTATATTCAGTTGAAGTTTGTCAATAGAAGTCAGGGAGTGGGTCTGCTGCTCGCTGCATCAGAACCACGATTCATCCGTGGCAGTATTGTCCGGTGCCACGGCCCCGGTTCCCGATGTCGAGGTGGTCACTTCCGGAGAATCTTCCTCCAGCTCCAGTCCGCCGCCGTCGCCCACCACAAGGGTAAGCACGGCTCCTTCGGGCGCTTTGGCTCCCGTCGCCAGTTCGCGTCCTTTGTACTTCACGCCATACACCCAGTCTTTCTCACCGGAAATGTACTCTATCTCGGCCAACTTGAAGCCCGAAGCCAGTATGCGCGCCTCGGCCTGCCGCAGCGAACTGTTGTCGGCCACATCGGGCACCGCGCGCAGCGGTATGCTCATGGTGTTGATGGTGAGGTAGATGGTGCGTCCCTCTTTCACCTTCTGTCCGGCTGCCGGAGTGTAGTCCAGTATGCAGCCTGCCGGCAGCGTCTTGACGTAGCTCGAATCCGACACGACGCACGTCAGCCCCCGGTTGCGGAACATCTTCTCGGCCTCGGCCACTCCCATGCCCTTCACATCGGGCACAAGCACTGCCTCGCCATGACGGGTATATACATCCAGCCACTTCAACACGCCGAACAACATTCCGCCTACCACGACCACCATCATCAGGAGGTTCATCCAGAAATATCTGCTCTGCCGAAAAGAGAAAAAATCTTTCACTGCCATAGTTTCTTCCGTTTATTTGGAGGCAAATATACAATAATTAAATGAGAAGAAAGGGATAGGTGGGGAAAAACTATCGGCCGGGGAGCCGACAGCCGCCACGTCGTATCCCGTCAATCCGTTGTCCGCGATGCGCTTTCCTCGGATGTCGTCGCAAGGATAGAAGCTTAAGAATCAACAAGATGCCGCTGCAAAGATTCTGCACGCCTGTTGCAGAGCCACTGCAAAGAAGTTGCAGAGCTACTGCAAGCCAGTGTGCAGAGGCTCTGCAACAAGCGTGCAGAAACTCTGCAACAAGCGTGCAGTGGCTCTGCAACGGGCGTGCAATGAGACTGCAACAAGCTTACAGAGCCGAAAGTCCCATTGTGGAAGCCGACAAACGGAAGCGGTTTCAGCAGTTACTTCCCGCTCTTCTCCTTTTCCGGACTCCTTCTTGTGTTCTCATGCGCCTTCGCACGCGAGTCGTTTCTGCTGTGGCCCACACTGCTGCGCCGCGGCCGGCTTGTGCCCACTTCCCTCTTATGCCCGGGAGAAGCTGTCGCCCTTTCAGTACGGGGAGCGGCACTCGCGCTGCGCTTTACCGCTCCATGCACCTCATTATTCCTGCCTGCCGGATGCTTGCCCGAATGGGGACGGATGCGCACCGAACCGAAGTCGGCACGATGGTTGGCAGCATACGACCGGTCATTCCGAAGGCTCCACGCACCGGTATAGTGCGGATGGCGGTAACGTCCGCGATAATAACTCTCGTGGTAGTGCGTGCGATAGTGACCGCCGCAGTACGTGCGGTAATGATACGGCCGCGGAAAATAGAAATGATTGTGGTTGGTGTAGGTGACGTACACCCTGAAAGACCAGCGCCCTCCACTGACATGAACCGGACGATAGAAATAGGCAGCCTGCATGAAACGTCTGTATTGCCTGCTACTGAGTACCCAACGGAGGTCGTCGTTGCGCATGTCCAGATAGTCGTAGTAGCGGTTCAAGGCCCACTCCTCACCCCGAAGCACATCGTCCATCAGGTAACGGATGCCGGCGACAAAGTCATAATTTATTTCGTACACATCGTTATACTGCTCTGTGTTCAGATTCAGTTCATAAGCCATCTTATCCGTCAGGAAATGAGCTTCCTTACGCACACGGCTGTTGCTCATGGCCGCATTACAGGCAGCGGTACTCACCAAGGCAACAAGAAATACCCATATAATCCGTCTCATAATCATACCTCCTTATTCTATTGGTTCTTCTCATGATACTTTTTGACGAACTCCCTCACCTCGCGCTGGTCCGACGGGAAGTTCAGCTTGTCTATCGCATAATAGAAGTTCGGCTTGTCCACAATCTTAGGATATATCTTCTTCATCAGCTGCTTCTTCTCGCGGTCGAAATCATACAAATCCATCAGGCGGATGCACTGGTCGGTAGTGAACAGGGAAGTCAGCAAGGCATGGTCTATCACTTCCCTGCGCTCGGAATCAAAGGTCTGCTTTTTCACCAGCTGCACAAACTTCTCGAAGGCAGAGGGAGACATCACCAACCCGTACCCTTCCGTTTCCGTCGGCCTGCCGCCGGGCCTGCCGGGCTTGTGGGGAGCGGAATCGCCCCAGTGGCCGCCGGGCTTTCCGGATGTGGGAACGAAGATGTCCTTCACCTTACCGGCGGAACAGGAGACACGCTCCTCGTGCAAGAGTTTCCCTTGCCGGGGATTTCCCCCACGGGAGGGAGCTTCGTAAATCTCCAACCGGCAACTGCCGCGCAGGTTGGCCACGAAACAACTGTTAGTAGGCGAACAAACCTGCTGCCCATCGACTATCACTACAACCTTGCGATGCGGACTCTCTATACGAATTCCGTCTATCGGCGCCGCTTTCACGGCAGGCAACGCTGCCAAAGCCAGGCAAACACTCAACAACAAATGGCGTATCATAACTTTTTTCCTTTTATTTAAATTGGTACGACAAAAATAGGGAGAGGAAATTCCCCTCCCTAATGATTGTCTCTATTTGCGAATAGGGAAATTCCTCATGTCCGAGGCTATTCCCCCAACCGGATGCCGTCCTCTTCCAACACCACCAGCCGCCTCTTGTACAAGTCGCCCACAGCCTTCTTGAAAGTCTTCTTGCTGACACCCAGGGCGGCATAGATCTCCTCTGCCGGACTTTTGTCGTTCAGGTCGGTTCGTCCGCCCTGCTCACGGATATACTCCAGCAAAACGGTCGAGAGGTCCTTCACCTTGGCCTGCCCCGGCTTTTGGAGCATCAGGTCTATCTTGCCGTCCTCGCGCACCTGCTTCACGTAGGCTTTCGTCGTCATGCCCGTGTGCAATGGCTGGAACACCTCGCTATCGTACAGCAGACCGCTATATTCATTATTTATAATAGCCTTGAATCCCAAGTCCGTCTTCTGCCAAACCAGGATGTCGACCTCCTGCCCCGGTTCGTAAGGCGCCTTCTCCTTGGACAGGTAACGGTCTACCTTGGCCGAAGCCACGATGCGGTAGCTTTCATCATCCAAGTGGGCATGCACCACATACTTCTTCCCCACCTGCATCTTCATCTTCTGTTCGCGGAAAGGCACGAACAGGTCCTTCATCAGTCCCCAGTTGAGGAAAGCGCCATACTGATTCACCCAGGCCACCTCCAGGCAGGCAAACTGCCCCACCTGCACCAGCGGCGTCAAGGTAGTGGCAACCAGACGTTCCTCGCTATCCAGGTAGATGAAAACGTTCAGTTCCTCTCCCACCTTACACCCTTGGGGGACATAACGCGACGGAAGCAGGATTTCCCCCTCCTCTCCGCCTTCCAGATACATGCCGAAGTCGACCTCTTTCACCACCTTCAGCCTATTATACTTTCCTAACTCTATGTTCATAATCTTTTGCTTTTCGGCAAAGATAGGCAATTTGCACGCAATACAGCGGCTTGAAGAGAAGAAATAACTTTTCGTTCTAAAAGATAACTCTTTTCTATGAACAACCCAGACTTAAAAAGGTTATCTTTGTAACGTAACAAACAACAAAAACAATACTCACCTTTAAATATAAAAGATTATGGAATTTCTGACAAACGAAAAACTGACCATCGTCGGCGCAGCCGGCATGATCGGCTCCAACATGGCACAGACTGCCATCATGATGCATCTCACTCCGAACCTCTGCCTGTATGACCCCTATGCTCCCGGTCTGGAAGGCGTGGCGGAAGAACTGTTCCACTGCGGATTTGAGGGAATGAACATCACGTTCACCTCGGACATCAAGGAAGCACTGACCGGTGCCAAGTACGTGGTATCCTCAGGCGGTGCGGCTCGCAAGGCCGGCATGACCCGTGAAGACCTGCTGAAAGGCAATGCTGCCATTGCCGAAGAGTTTGGCAAAAACGTGAAGGCCTACTGCCCGGACGTGAAGCACGTAGTTGTCATCTTCAACCCTGCCGACATCACCGGACTGATTACCCTGCTCTACTCCGGCCTGAAACCCTCGCAAGTAACCACACTTGCCGCCCTCGACAGCACCCGTCTGCGCAGCGAACTGTCCAAGCACTTCGGTATCGCCCCCGACAAGATTGAGAACTGTCGCACTTACGGCGGCCACGGCGAACAGATGGCCGTATATGCCTCCACTGCCAAGGTAGACGGCAAACCGCTAATCGACCTCATCGGCACAGAAGCCCTCAGCAACGACCAATGGGCCGAAATCCAGACGAAGGTCACCAAAGGCGGTGCCAACATCATCGCCCTGCGCGGCCGTTCCTCTTTCCAAAGTCCGGCCTATGTCTCCATCGAGATGATTGCCGCCGCTATGGGTGGCAAGCCGTTCCGCTGGCCTGCCGGCACATACGTACACTCCGACGGCTTCGACCACATCATGATGGCCATGGAAACTGAAATCAACAAAGACGGCGTACACTACAAGAAGCTGAACGGTCTTCCCCAAGAAGAGGCCAAGCTGAAAGAGAGCTATGCCCACCTCTGCCACCTGCGCGACGAGGTCATCGAAATGGGCGTACTGCCTGCCATCAGCGAGTGGCACGGCATCAATCCGAATATCGACTGATTTCTTCGATAATAAGTGATTCTTAAAGACGAGGTACCCCCTTTCGCCAGGAAGGAGGTACCTTTTTTTGATATTTTTCCCTAAAAGCCTTGCTATATAAAAAAAACTCCTTATCTTTGCACACGCAAAACGAAAGAGGTGTCATAGCTCAGTTGGTAGAGCAAAGGACTGAAA
>CAMWRY010000012.1 GCA_947176775.1 uncultured Bacteroides sp. | reverse complement strand
GTCCAGCTTCTCCTCGCCGGTCTGCACCGTGTAGATGTCGAGCAGGCTGTCCCAGTAAGCTTTGAGTTGGTCGAAGGCGGCGTCTACTTTGGCGGTGGTATCGAAGGCGGCAATCATCTGCCGGGCGCGAGCCTTGTTGATGAAGGAGCCGTGCGCGGCGGTCGTTCCGGGCTGTCCGGGCTGCTCGAACTTCTCTTCTTGGGGATTCTCGACGTAGCCCAGCAGGAAGATAAGGTCGCGGCTCTCGCCGGGCTGGAGGGTAAGCTCCAGGTAGTGGGAGGCGATGGGGCTCCAGCCGTGGGCGATGCTGTTTCCGGGACGGCCCTGAGCCACGCATTGGGGGAGGCTGAGTTCGTCGTAGAGGCCGACGAAGCTCTCGCGGTCGGTGTCGAAGCCTTGGACGGGGGCGTTCACGCTGTAGAAGGCGTAGTGGTTGCGTCGCTCCTTGTACTCGGTCTTGTGGTAGAGGGCGGAGCCTTCTACTTCGACTTCGCCGGTGGAGAAGTTACGCTGGAAGTTCTCCATGTCGGTGGCGGCGTTCCACAGGCACCACTCGGTATAGGAAAAGAGTTGGAACTGTTTGGGCTGCGCTGTGAGGTTGCTCAGGGTGAGTTTCTGCACCTCGCCCCAAGTGCCGAGGGGGACGAAGAGGAGCAGACTGGCCCGGAGTCCGTTCTTGACACCGGTGATGCGCGTGTAACCCATACCGTGGCGACACTCGTAGTGGTCGAGAGGGGTGCGGCAGGGCTTCCAGCCGGGCGACCAGGCGGTATCGCCCTCGCGGAGGTAGAAGTAGCGGCCGCCGTTGTCCATCGGTACGTTGTTGTAGCGGTAGCGCGTGAGGCGGCGGAACTTGGCGTCTTTGTAGAAGGAGTAGCCTCCGGCGGTGTTGGAGACGAGGGAGAAGAACTCTTCGTTGCCCAGGTAGTTGATCCAGGGCCAAGGGGTGCAGGGATCGGTGATGACGTATTCGCGATGCCGATCGTCGAAGTATCCGAATGTTTGGGTTTGCATACTTATCTTGTTTTAGTGTTTTTATCTCTTTTTCCGATGGTGGTGTCGGCCGGGGGGAGCCGGGAAGCACGCTCCAAATTTAGTGACTTTTCCAAGATTGCTTCCGGTGTAGGGGGCGGTTTTTTCCCGTAGGAAACATGTTGTACCGGAAAAAGATACAAAAGTATCAGTAGAGGGAGGCGTTTTCGGGCTATCTTTGTACAGACGCTCTTGAGTCTCGTCCGGTATGGAAAGGGATGGGCGGCTGTGAATGAATTATGATGCTATCAATGACAACTATGAACAACATTTCATCCAATCGGAAGAGGCTCCTGAGACCCATCTCGCTCCTTCCCGAGAACTATGGGAGACACCTGTCGGCTCTTCTCCTGCTTTTGAACATCACCTTCTCTCTTTCGGCTCAACCCCTGCGCGAGCGCATCCTGCTGGACGAGGGGTGGCAGTTTGCCCTGGGCGATGCCTCGTCGCCGCAGAAAGACTTCGGCTGCGGAACGGAGTATTTCAACTACCTGACCAAGGCCGCCTCCATACACAACGAGGGCCCTTACTCGATAAAATTCGACCCCGGGAAGTGGGGGGTGCCTTGGAAAACGGTGGACCTGCCCCACGACTGGGTGGTAGACCTGCCCTATGCGCCGGAAGCCAGTCACAGCCACGGCTACAAGGCCGTAGGCTACCGCTACCCCGGGAACTCCGTGGGATGGTATCGCAAGACCTTCACCGTGCCCCATGAAGACCTGGGTCGGCACCTCTACTTGCAGTTCGACGGTATCTTCCGCGATGCACGGGTGTGGGTGAACGGCTTCTATTTGGGCCATGAGCCGAGCGGCTATGCCACACAACTGTACGACATCACGGAGTATCTGAACTATGGCGGCGAGAACCTGATTGCGGTGCGTGCCGATGCCACGCTGGAGGAGGGCTGGTTCTACGAAGGAGCCGGCATCTACCGACACGTGTGGCTGCACAAGACCTCGCCGCTGCATGTGGAGCCTTTCGGCGTGTTCGCCTACGCCCGGCTGGAGGAGCCCTTCGATCGGGCCACGCTTGTGACGGAAGTCCGGCTGAAGAACTCCGGCACCCATCCGGCCCGTGTCGGCCTTTCCGGTCGTCTGAAAGATGCCGCCGGACAACTGCAAGCCGAGGGCGAGGCGAGGGAAGAGGTGGAACTCCTTCCCCAGGAATCGCGCACGCTGACACTCAGCCTCCACCTTCCCCATCCGCACCTCTGGAGTACGGACGATCCCTACCTATATACACTGGAGACTTGCCTCCGCCACGAAGGCCGGCAGGTGGACCTCGTCACCACCCCCGTTGGCATACGTCACGTGCGCTTCGATGCCGACCGGGGGCTGCTACTGAACGGACAGCCGCTGAAACTGAAAGGCGTGAACATGCACCAGGACCATCCCGGTGTAGGCACGGGGTTGCCCGACGCCTTGCAAGTCTACCGCTTGAAGGAACTGAAAAAGCTGGGCTGCAACGCTTACCGCTCGTCGCACAACCCCATGACGCCCGAGATGCTGGACGCCTGCGACAGCCTTGGCATCCTGGTAATCGAGGAGAACCGTCTGACCGGTGTCAACGAGGAGCATATCCGCCTGTTAAAGCGCATGATAGAGCGCGACCGCAACCACCCCAGCATCCTCCTCTGGAGCGTGGGCAACGAGGAGTGGGGCATTGAGTGGGAAGAGCGCGGCGCACGCATCGCCGCCACCATGCGCGATTATTGTCACCGCTTTGATCCCACGCGACCCATGACTGTGGCCTCCAGTAGCGGTCCGGCTATCCTGCTGCCGGCCGATGTGGCCGGTTACAACTACATCCTGCAACATCCTGTCGAGCAGCATCGGCACGACTATCCCCACCGCTGTGCGCTCGGTTCGGAAGAGACTACCGGTTGCGGCACGCGCGGCATCTACTTCGACGACCATGCCCACGGCCGCATGACGGCACACAACCGTCGTCCCACCGGCCCCGACAGCCTGCTGAACAGCATCGAGCGCGGTTGGAAATTCTACGCCGAGCGACCCTACCTGGCCGGACTCTTCTACTGGACCGGCTTTGACTACCGTGGCGAGCCCAACCCGATGAAGTTTCCGGCCACCGGTTCGCAGTTCGGCCTGCTGGACTACTGCGGATTCCCCAAGGATGAGGCTTGGTACCTGAAAGCCTGGTGGACGGACGAGCCGGTGCTCCATATCCTGCCCCACTGGAATCTGCAGGGGCATGAGGGCGACAGTATCGCCGTATGGGTGTACAGCAACTGCGATGAAGTGGAGTTGATGGTGAACGGTCGCCGACTGGGGCGACAACCGATGCCGCGCCACGGCCATCTTGCTTGGCAAACCGTCTACCGTCCCGGCACTCTGAAGGCCGTGGGCTACCGCAACGGCCGCCGCCTGTTGACGCGTGTGGTGGAGACTACCGAAGCCCCCTCCCTTATCTCCATCCAAGCCGACCGTCGCGTGCTTGTGGCCGACCGCCGCGATGTATCTGTCTGCCGCATCGAGTTGCGCGATCGCAAGCAACGCCTTGTCCCCACGGCCTGTAACGAGCTGACGCTCACTGTGACCGGCCCCGTTCGCATCCTCGGCGTGGGCAACGGCGACCCGGCCTGGCAAGCCGCCGAGCGCCCCACGCAAGCCGATGCGCGCACCTTCCGTGTGCGTGCTTTCAACGGTCTGGCTCAGGTGCTCCTGCAAAGCACCGCAGAACCCGGTCGCGCCACGCTGACCGTGACGGCCGAAGGACTGCGGACTGCCGATATCGAGGTGAAGACGGAGCGCTAAACACCCGTCATCTGAAATGAAGCCTCTGCGTTAACGTTTCGGCCCGTTTACGGTTACGAAACGTTAACCGGAGTTTTTTCCCTGTGTTATACTCGTACCCTCGGTGAATGTCCCCTTGTCCCCTTGCCCGTTCGGAAAGAATCGCTACCTTTGCCTTCCCGATACTATTTTAACCTACAGATATGGAAGACCAGAACTACATTATGCGAGAGATTACCCCCCTCTCTGAGCGCGACTGTTTCTACATCGCCGACCGTCGTAAGACCGAATTCACCTACCCCATCCACTGCCACGCCGAGTACGAGCTCAACTTCACCGAACACGCCTCCGGCGTTCGCCGCGTTGTGGGCGACTCTGCCGAAATCATCGGCGACTACGACCTTGTCCTCATCACCGGCAAAGAACTCGAACACGTCTGGGAACAACACGAGTGCCATTCTGCCAACATCCGCGAAATCACCATTCAGTTCTCGCCCGACCTCTTCTTCGGCAACCTCCTTCACAAGAACCAGTTCGACAGCATCCGCCACATGCTCCAGCGTGCCCAGTGCGGCCTCAGTTTCCCCATGTCGGCCATCATCAAAGTCTACAATTGGCTGGACAAGCTCGCCTCCGAAGAGCAGGGCTTCTATGCCGTGATGAACTTCCTCCGCATCCTCTACGAACTTTCCCTTTGCGACGACGCCCGGGTACTCTCCAGCTCCTCTTTCGCCAAGATAGAGACCTTCTCGGACAGCCGCCGCGTGCAGAAAGTGCAGCGCTACATCGCCGATCACTACCAAGAAGAGATACGACTGCCCGACCTTGCCTCTCTGGCAGGCATGACCCCCGTCTCCTTCAGCCGATTCTTCAGGCTCCGTACCGGGAAGACTCTCTCCGACTACATCATCGACATCCGCTTGGGATTTGCTACTCGTCTGCTCGTTGACTCCCAGCACACCGTGGCCGAAATCTGCTACGAATGCGGCTTCAACAACCTCTCCAACTTCAACCGCATGTTCAAACGTAAGAAAGGCTGCTCCCCCAAAGAGTTCCGCGAGAACTACCGCAAAAAGAAGATAGTGATATGATAAAAAAGTATCACGATTCCCCGAAGGGAACGCCTACCTTTGCCCCGTCCTCCGGCACGTGTCCGGAAGATGGCCCCACTGCTCGCCGCATAAACAGATTTTAAACATATACTTATGAAAAGACTTTTTACCCTCCTCAGCCTCCTCCTCACCCTCTTCACTCTCCGTGCGCAGGTGCGAGGTCATGAAATCCGCGTCCTTGTCTCTCCCGACCACCCCGACTGGGTGTACCGGCCGGACGAAACCTGCACCTTCACTGTCCGCGTGCTCAAGGCTCAGAATCCCTTGTCCGATGTGGAAGTAGACTACGAACTTGGCCCCGAAATGTACCCCGTCGAGAAAAAAAGTGGCCTTCGCCTGAAAGATGGCCACCTGACACTCCGCTCCTCCCTGACTCAACCCGGCTTCTTGCGTTGCAAGGTCAAAGCCCATGTCGACGGCCGCACCTACGAAGGACTTGCCACCGCGGCCTACGCCCCCGACCGCCTGCAACCTCTTGCCCAACTCCCTGCCGACTTCGGTGACTACTGGTCCAATCTCCTTGCCGAGGCACGTCGCACCCCTCTCGACCCCCGTATGACCCTCCTTCCCGAACGCTGCACTGACACCGACAACGTCTACCACGTCAGCTTCCGCACCCATGCCTGGGGAGGCCGCTTCTATGGCATCCTCAGCATTCCCAAGCAAGAGGGTCGCTATCCGGCACTGCTGCGCGTGCCCGGTGCCGGCGTCCGCCCCTACGGCGGTGACACCTACACGGCACCCGGCAAAGTCATCACCCTCGAAGTCGGCATACACGGCATTCCCGTCACCCAGCCCACCTCCCTCTACGATGACCTCGCCGCCGGTGCGCTGAACAACTACTGGACCTTCGGCCTCCAGCATCGCGACGCCTCCTATTACCGCCGCGTCATCGTAGGCGCCCTGCGTGCTGTAGACTTTCTCTGCTCCCTGCCCCAGTACAACGGCCGTTCGCTCGGTGTCACCGGTTCCAGCCAGGGCGGTGCCCTTTCGGTCATCACGGCCGCTCTCGACTCCCGTGTCACCTTTCTGGCCGCTGTCCATCCGGCACTCTGCGACCACGAAGCCTCCCTCCAGAAACGCGCTTGCGGCTGGCCCCACTACTTCTATTACTCCGGTGCCTCCACTCCGGCGGAACTCGAAACCGTCCGTTATTACGACACCGTGAACTTCGCCCGTCAGCTCCGCGTCCCTGCCTGGTTCAGCTGGGGCTACAACGACGAAGTCTGTCCCCCCACCTCCATGTACGCCGCCTACAACGCCGTCACCGCCCCCAAAGAACTGCACCTCTACCTCGAAACCGGCCACTACTGGTATCAAGAACAATGGGACGAATGGCAGCAATGGATCAGACGCCAACTGGAAGTGGACTAACTTCTCATTAGCCCAGTATCCGATAATATAGTATCACTTTTTGTCATACAGACCCCTTACCTTTGCATATCACCTAAAAACTGATATCATGAAGAAACAATATCCACAATCTGCACAGTTAGGAGCTTGGCTCTTCCTCCTCGCCCCTTATGACAGTTCGCTGAAACAGATGAATATTATAATCTAGTAAAATATATGAAAAGCATTTGGAAAGTAATGTTAGCGGTTGGCTGCCTGAGCCTCATCTTCGGCTGCGGCACAACCCCTTCGAGACAATCGAACAGTGACACAGCAACGCACTCCCTTCCCTCCCTGCAAGTCAAGGGAACGTTCCTGACAAACACCAACGGCGACACCGTGCAACTGGAAGGTGTCAGCTACGGCTGGCATCACTTCTGGCCTCGTTTCTACAACGCCTCCTCGGTTGCCTACCTCGTCCATGACTGGGGAGCCGAAGTGCTCCGCGCTTCGATGGGTGTCGACTTGGACACAGCTTGTTATGTCCACAATCCCGACCTCGGCATCGAGTGTATCACCCGGGTTGCCGATGCCGCCATTGAGAACGGGGTTTACGTCATCATCGACTGGCACAGCCACAACCTGCGTCTGGAAGAGGCCAAAGCATTCTTCACCCAGATGGCCACCCGTTATCGCGGTGTCCCCAACATCATCTACGAAATCTTCAACGAACCCGTAGAAGACACTTGGGAGCAAGTGAAAGCCTATTCCGTAGAAGTTATCCGCACCATCCGCGCCATAGAGCCGGACGCCCTCATCCTTGTCGGCTCTCCGCACTGGGACCAGGACATACACCTGGCTGCCGACAATCCCATCACCGGTTACGATAACCTCATGTACACCCTCCACTTCTATGCCAACACCCACGGGCAGTGGTTGCGCGACCGTGCCGACTATGCACTCTCCAAGGGTCTTCCGATTTTCGTATCCGAGTGTGCCGGTATGGAGGCCAGCGGCGATGGCCCTCTCAATCCCGAAGAGTGGAACCGATGGCTGCACTGGATGCGGCAGCGCTCCATCAGCTGGGCCGCATGGTCGCTCTCAGACAAGGACGAGACCTGTTCCATGTGCTACCCCTCAGCCTCTTCCGAAGGCGGTTGGGCGGATGCAGACCTCAAAGAGTGGGGGCGCATGGTGCGCGACGAACTGAAAGCCTCCCGACAATGACCTACGAATCTATATAGACTAAAATATGTATCATCAAGAAAAAAATAATAGTGCCTATGGAAAAGAAAACGATACGATGAAGACACAAGCTATTGGATATGTTGTTGTCAGAACCTGTTTGAAATTTCAACAGCCTTGCTCCAAAGCGGTTGAAGCAAAGCTTACATGTTAAAAAAGAAAACTAAGAAAATACAGTATGAATTTGAATTTAAAGAGAACGGCACTGCTTATGGGAATCTGCTCGACCTTCGGCTTGGGATATGCTCCCCGACTTTTCGCTGTGCCAACGGTTGATACGGCCTTGGCTGTACAACAAACCAAAAGAATTACAGGTACCGTCAGTGATGCGATGGGGCCTATCATTGGTGCCAACGTATTGGAAAAGGGCACTACGAATGGTGTGATTACCGACATTGACGGCAACTTTGCCCTGAACGTGAAGCCCGGAGCCACCTTGGTAGTCTCCTTCATAGGCTACGTCAGCCAGGAGATAAAGCTCACGAACCAGACTCAGTTGAACATCACGTTGAAGGAGGACAGCGAAATGCTGGACGAAGTGGTGGTCGTGGGGTATGGTACGATGAAGAAGAGCGACCTTTCCGGTTCGTCGGTATCCATGGGTGAAGACAAACTGAAGGGATCCATCATCACCAATCTCGACCAGTCTCTGCAAGGCCGTGCGGCCGGTGTCACAGCCGTGCAGACTTCCGGTGCTCCGGGGTCGGCATCTTCCATCCGTGTGCGCGGACAGGCCACTATCAATGCCAATGCCGAGCCGCTGTACGTCATCGACGGTGTAATTGTGCAGGGCGGAAACACCAGCGGTAATGCGTTGGGATTCGGCTCCGCGCTCGACAATGGTACTACCTCTTCCATCTCCCCCTTGTCCACCATCAATCCGGCCGACATCCTGAGCATGGAAATCCTGAAGGATGCTTCTGCCACCGCCATCTATGGTGCACAGGGCGCTAATGGTGTGGTACTAATTACCACCAAGCGCGGTAAGGCCGGCGAGGCTAAGTTCTCCTACGATGGCATGATGGCCGTGAGCCGCCAGACCAAGCGCCTGGACATGCTCAACCTGCGCGAGTTCGGCAACTACTATAACGACTTCGTCGACTCAGGCTTCGGCGGTGTGAAGGAAGACCCCTATTATAGTGACGTCTCTCTGCTGGGCGTGGGAACCAACTGGCAGGATGCTATCTTCCAGACGGCCTTCCAGCATCAGCACCAGATATCGGCGCAGGGCGGTACGGAGAAGATTCAGTACTACGTTTCGGCCGGCTACATGGATCAGGAGGGTACGTTGATCGGCTCCAACTTCAATCGTCTGTCTATGCGTGCCAACCTGGATGCGCAGCTGAAAAAGTGGCTGAAACTGGGTCTGAGCGCCACCTTTGCCGACTCCAACGATGACCTGAAACTGGCCGACGGTGCCGAGGGTATCGTGGGATTCGCCCTGACTTCTATGCCCGAAGCACCCATCTATGACATTGACGGCAACTATGCCTCGTTTGCTCGCGAAAACTACAGCATCCACAACCCGATAGCCAAGGCCATGGAGCAGAACAACATGCTGAACCGCAAGAAGCTCTCGGGAAATATCTATGCCGAGTTGACCCCCATCCAGCATATCACCTGGCATGCCGAACTGGGCTACGACCTCGGTTACAGCAAAGCCGAAATCTACAACAATGCCATCGATCTGCCCAACTGGAAGGAGGCGAATGAAAGCAGCATACAGAAGAACAACAACACCTTCTGGCAGCTGAAGAACTACGTGACCTACAACAACCTCTTTGCCGAGAAGCATTCAGTGAACGTCATGCTGGGACAGGAGTGCTGGGAAAGCCAGTGGGACTATACGAGAATAGCCAATAACAACCTCCCCTCGGATGCCGTGCACAATCCGGTGCTGGGTACAGGCACGCCGACCATCGGAAGCGGTTTCGGAAGCAGCTCCATGGCTTCGTTCTTCACCCGTTGGACCTACAGCTACGACAATCGCTACAATGCCACGTACACCTACCGCTACGACGGCTCCTCGAATTTCGGCCCCAACAACCGCTGGGCAGGATTCCACTCCTTCGCGGCCTCCTGGCGCTTCACCAACGAGAAGTTCATGAAAGACCTCAAGTGGCTGAGCAACGGAAAGCTGCGCCTGGGCTGGGGACAGACGGGTAACTCCAACATCAACTCTTATGTGTGGGGCGTGAACATGCAGCAGGTGTACACCTCGCTGGGTGCAGGCTATCGTCCGCAGAACATCCCCAACTTGGATGTGAAGTGGGAGAAACAGGAACAGTTCAACGTCGGTCTGGACCTGGGCTTCTTCAACGACCGCATCAACCTGACCCTCGATTGGTACCAGAAAGAGTCGAAAGACATGCTGATGGACTTGCAGATGCCCTCTTACATGGGTACGATGGGTAACTCCAACTCCAGCCTGAAGGCACCGATGGGTAACTACGGACATATCCGCAACACGGGTTTCGAGTTGACCATCAACACCCATCCGCTGGTGGGCCGCTTCCAGTGGGACTCTGAATTGCAACTCACCTGGAACAAGAACAAGCTGATGGCCTTGAACGGCACGGCCAGCTCGGCCATCATGGGCTATGCACAGTGGGGAAGCACGCTGGTCAGCCTCTCGGATATCGGCGAAAGCCTCTATTCTTTCTACGGCTACGTCACCGACGGTATCTACCAGGACTTGAAAGACTTGCAGACCTCTCCCAAACCGGTAAAATATCCGGCCAACGGCGTATTTGACGGTGCCAACACTGTGTACGTGGGCGACATCAAGTACAAGGACCTGAACGGTGACGGTATAATTGACGAGAACGACCGTACCAATATCGGCTCTCCGATGCCTAAAGTCACCTTCGGCTGGAACAATACCTTCCGCTACAAGGGCTTCGACCTGAGCATCTTCATCAACGGAAGTTACGGAAACAAGGTGATGAACCTCACCAAGCGCAACCTCACCACCATGAGCAGCCCGTGGAGCAACCAGCATGCCGACATCATGGACCGTGCCCGGTTGGAGCCGATTGACGCTTCCATTGTATATGCCGACGGCAGCAAGTGGTACAACCATGTGGAGAATGTACGTGTGGCCAATCCGGAAGCTTCGCTGCCGCGTGCCATCATCGGTGACCCTAACGACAACGACCGCATCAGCGATCGCTATGTGGAAGACGGTTCATACATCCGCCTGAAGAACCTCTCTCTGGGCTATACCTTCCCCAAGAAGTGGATAGGCAAGATTGGCGTGGAAAACCTTCGCCTCTACTGCAATATCCAGAACCTGTTTACCATCACCGGTTACGATGGGTACGACCCGGAAATCGGTGTCAGCACAATGTCGCCCAATGTGTATGGAGTGGACTATGGACGCTATCCGTCGCCTACCACCTACTCGTTTGGTCTGAACCTTTCTTTTTAACCGTATAAACAGAATCAGAAGATGAAAATATCAAAGTTTACATATATCGTGATGGGCATGATGGTAGGATGTTCACTGACTGCATGTGAAGACTTCCTCAACCGCCCTAACGAAGACAGCTACAATGACGGCAACTATTTCCAGAATGATGCCCAAACCAAGGTCAGTGTCAATACCCTTTACAATTCGCCGTGGTACGACTTTCTGAGTCGTGGCTATTACAAGATTCCCGAGGTGTTGTCGGGCAATCTGTATATGGGAGGAAGTCCCTATGCCAACCTGACCGTGAACGGAAGTGACGATGACATCAAGAGCACCTCCAGCTCCTTGTGGGCTGTGAACGCGCAGGCCAATACCATCTACAACCGTTTGAAGACGGCTAATGCCTCCGAGAGTGTGCGGAACACGGCGATGGGCGAATGCCTGGCGTGGAAAGCGATGGCCTATTTCTACTTGGTACGCATCTTTGGCGAAGTGCCCATCGTACACGACAACAGTTCGGACATTGCTGCCGGCAACTATAACGAAAAGTATAAGGTGAAAGCTGCCGACATCTACGAGTACATCGTCATGACGCTGGAGAAGGCCATCGAACTGTTGCCCGAGAACAACCAGGCAGGCCGCATCGACCGCTGGGCTGCCAAGGGCTTGCTGGCCAAGGTGTATCTTGCCAAATCGGGTATCAATGCCAACGGTAACGGACAGCGCGATGCCTCGGACCTGGCCAAGGCTGCCGAGTATGCCAAGGATGTCATCAACAACTCCGGGAAGAAGCTGATGGAGAATTATGAAGACATCTTCAAGGGCGAGAACGACTTTGCCGACGAGAGCCTGTTCGGCTGGCGATGGACGGCCGAGCAGAACAACTACACCTGTGGTAACTGTCTGACTTCGGAACTGGCCATGAGCGGTTTTGAAATTTATCAAAGCTGGGGCGACTGGACCGCGCCTTCCGTTGACTTGCAGGATGCCTTTAGTATCTCTCCGCTGGACAATCCGACGGCAGGGCGCAACGTCAGCGACTCGCGTCGCAAGGCCACGATGATGATGGCAGGAGACAAGTATGATTACTGGTGGCAGGACAAAGGTGGATTCGACTATCTGAAGTTCCTGTATGACAAAGAGTATGCGCCGGGTTCCAATGACGGTTTGCAGTCTACTACAGGCGCCAATATCGCCAAGCACCTCTATGGCAATGCGAACGATCACATCAAGACGTTCGGCATCAGCCCCAACAAGCAGTGCAGTTCGCTCAGTACCCATGTGCTCCGTCTGGCCGATGTCTATCTGATTTATGCGGAAGCTGTGATAGGAAACAGCGAGTCGACCACCGATGCAAGTGCCATCGATGCCTACTATGCGGTGCATCATCGTGCCGTGTCGGGCAGCGAAAGACCTGCCAGCATCACCTTGGACGAAGTCCTGAAAGAGCGTCGGTTGGAGCTGGCCTTTGAAGGCGACTACTGGTTCGACCTCGTGCGTATGTCCTACTATGACGTGGACAAGGCGATGAACATCCTCAAGGGACAACGCCGTAACGGATACTACGGACTGTCTGACCTCTATAAGGAGTACTATACCAATCAGGTGTGGAATGTAGACGCATCGACTATGTACTACGAGACCAATACCCCGAAACCCAACGTGACAGCATCGGTCTTCAAACTGCCTTTCCCGGACGAAGACGTGGTGTACAATCCTCATTTGCTGGAAGAAGCTCAGCATGTGGATGTGAGAACGGAGTTTGCATATTAATCTTAATCGGATAAACAGAAACGAATATGAATATGAATAGATATTTCAAAGGGTTGGCAGCCGTCCTGTTGCTGTTGTGCGGAATGTTTGCTTCGTGCGAAGACCAGCCCGACAAATTTGAACTGACCGGAGGAGTGCCTACGGTGAATTATGTGCGCATGCCCTACTTGTCGCAGGCGGACTCTCTTATTGTAGAGGCCAGCTTGAACTCCATCATCTGCCTGGTGGGCGAGAACCTTACCAGCATCAAGGAACTCTACTTCAACGACTGCAAGGCCCAGCTGAATACCAGCTATATCACCTCGCATACGATGCTGGTGCAGATACCCGACCAGATTCCGGGCGAAGTGAGCGACAAGATTTACATGGTGACTGCCTCAGGAAGCACGGTGGAGTACGGCTTCCATGTGGTAGTG
The DNA here is from genome assembly GCA_947176775.1 of uncultured Bacteroides sp. Lineage (GTDB taxonomy): Bacteria > Bacteroidota > Bacteroidia > Bacteroidales > Bacteroidaceae > Bacteroides. Next base: position 12,671 of record CAMWRY010000012.1, on the reverse strand, counting down.
CCCAAGCCGCTGCTGGCATCCATGTCGTGCGAGTATGCCCGTCCGGGTAGCGAGGTGACTCTCTATGGCAACTACTTCATCGACGACCCGAACGTGCCGCTGACCGTAACCCTTCCCGATGGGCAGACCATTACGGAGTTCAGAAGCCTGACCAACAGCACTATCACCTTCAAGATGCCCGAGTGCACCACCGAGGGTGCCATCCGTGTGGCCTCTATCTATGGTGAAACCACTTCCGCTTTCCATTACCTTGATTCACGCGGCATCATGTTCGACTTTGACGGGAAGACCGGTCTGGGCAATCACGGCTGGCATCCCAGAGCCATCTTGTCCGACGAGACTTCACTGATGGGCAACTTTGTGCAGCTGGGCGATGGTACGGCCAAGATGACCTCCGATGGCGGTTGGGACGACAGCAACTTCGCCTTCGAGTACTGGTGCGGTTCGTGGGACTCTCCGCAGAACGTCACTTCGGGCGATGGCATTGCTTTGCACAACCTGGTCGATTTCACCGATTTCGCCAATATGGCCTTGAAGTTCGAGATGTATATCCCTTCGTCCAATCCGTGGAGTGCGGGTGCCATGCAGATATGCTTCGAGGGCTATGACAAGGTGACGCTGAGCGGCAACCCCATCACGGGATACACTACGGTGGCCGGCGCCAACGCGAAGGTGTTCAATAATGAAGAGAATATGGGTTCTTACGGACGTGCCTTGTATCGTCCGTGGATGAGCGACGGCTCTTACGATACCGGTGACAAATGGGTGACGGTGACCATTCCGCTTTCCAGCTTCAACTTGGATTGGAAAGGCGCGGCTGCTGCATCTGTACCCACTTCTGCCGACGACTTTGCCAGTCTGACCATCTTTGTGGTAGACGGCGGTATGGAGGGCACGGAGTGTACTCCTATCATCAAGATAGACAACATTCGTGCGGTGCCCAATAAATAACCTTTTAAAAAGACAATGACGATTATGAATAAGACATATAAACTGTCGGCACTCTGGATGATGTGCCTCGTATTCTTGGGTTGCCTGTCGTTTTCGGCTTGCGATAACGGGGATGAAGAAGATACCAACCAATATAAGGGTGGAATCAGTCTGAATGTTTTCGGTCCTTGCCCGGTGGCACGTGGCGGCGAGCTTCGTTTCCTGGGTAGCGGTATGGACCGTGTGCAGTCTGTCGCCATGCCCGGATGCGGTGAGATTACCGATATTGAGGTGGTGAGCGAGAAGGAGATACGTGTTATCGTTCCGCAAACGGCGGAAGTGGGACACATCGTGCTGAAGACGCCTGCCGGAGAGATTACTACGAAGACCCGGATTACCTACTCCGAACCTATCGGGGTAGAGACTATTGCTCCCAATCCTGTGAAGCCGGGCCAAGTGCTCGTCATCCAAGGAGAGTATCTGAACCTGATAAAGGAAGTTATCTTCTTTGAAGAAGTGGCTGTGGCCGAAGACGATTTCGTGGCGCACTCTCGCAAGGAGATTCAGGTAAGAGTCCCCATGATGGCCAAGACCGGCGACATCACGCTGGCCGATGCCCTGTCCGACGATAAAGAGGCTCTGCGCAACCTGATTCCGGTGAAGGGGCTGGAGGTCATCTTGCCTTCCGTTGAGGCTTCCCTCGACCTTTCGGGCAAGAAGCCGGGCGATGAGGTTGTGGTGAAAGGTAAAGACCTTGACCTGGTAGAGACGGTACGGATGCCGAATGGTGATGAGGTGGAATTTGCCTATGCCCAGACCGAAGAGGCCGGTGAGACGATTACCTTCACGTTGCCCGATAACGCTTCGGACGGTGCGATTGTGATGATTCCGGCTTCGGGCGTGGAGGTAGCCATTGCCAATATCGGTATGGCACTCCCTGCCGAGGTGAAGGCCACCCCTGCCGAAGGGTTGCGTGGCGGAGACATCATCACACTGACGGGTGTCAATATGGAACTGGTGACCAGCATTACTTTCCCCGGTGTGGAAGAACCGGTAGAGCCGGCCTCCAAGAGTGCTACGGAACTGACAGTGGCGATGCCTGCTGCCGCCGTCAGCGGTGAGTTGCTGCTGAACACGGCAAGCGGTGCTTCCATTCCGGTGGCCATCGCTACGCAGAAGCCTGAATTCATGGGCTTTGCCAGCGATGCTGTTTCGCTGGGCAACGACATAACCATCAAGGGAAAGCATCTGGACCTTGTGGTGAAAGTGGTGTACACAGGCGGTGCCGAGGTAGAGGTGGCTCCTGCCTCGTCCACAGAACTGACCATAGCCATGCCTACCATGGGCACTGAGTCTGGCGCGCTGACGCTGGTAATGGCCAATGGTGAAAGCGTAGAGACCGGAGTACTCACCATCAACGCGCCTGAGTTCTGCTACGTTCCGGTGCTTCCGGGCGAAGATACTGAGCTGAAAGGTGGCGAAGTGCTTTCGCTGAAAGTGGAGAACGCTGACAAATTGCAGGGCGTGAAGGTAAACGATAAGGAAGTGCAATACATTCTTACCCCCAATGCCGATTTGCTGATTAACGTTCCGCAGATGGCCGGCAGAGGAACCAAAGTGACGCTTCTCTCTTCCAATGGTTCCATAGATTACTTCATCGACTTCATCCCGGCTACGGAGATAGAAAACGTGGTGATGGATCAGATGCGTGACCTTGGCGAGTGGGCAGGCGAAGATGCCGGAGGTGCTTTCCGCCTTTACAAGAAGGATTTGGTGGAGGCAGGTTTTGCGCCGGGCGCCAAGCTTCGTTTCTATATCAGCATATACGCTACTACCCAGATTCAAATCAACAATGCCAATTGGGGGCAATACACCATGTTGGAGTATGGTGCGAATGAGACTGTCAAGATGGTTGAACTGGACGTTACGCAAGCTTTGTATGATGAGATAATGAATACCAATGACGGATGGAGCGATACCGGTTTCGTCATTCAGGGTAAAGGATGCGTTATCAATAGAGTGTCTGTTTGGTACCGGATGTCTCTCGAAACTACCGTGTGGACCGGTGAAGCCGTTTGCGACGGTTGGGGCAATCAGCCGACCCTCCTCAGCGATGGTGGTAAGGAGCTGATAGAGGCCGGTGCCAAGGTGGGTTCTACCGTACGCTTCTATGTCACTCCGATGGCGTCTGATTGGCAATTGCAGATTGTAGAAGGGCACTGGGGACCGACATGGCTGAACTTGTCGTATGAGAATTACGACCTGGCCGCAAACGGAGGCGCCATTGCACTGGTCATCACGCAGGAAATATGGAATGCCATAACCACCGTTCAGTATTGGGGTGGAACTTTCTTGGGTAATGGCGACAAGTCTATTATTACTAAGATTACTGTTGAATAAATTGGTTTGTTGTGCAGAGAAAGAGGTGAAAATCTCTTCTCTGCCCATTATTAAATGTACTATGAATATGAAAATGAATACCATATTTGCTGCCGCCCTCTTTGCGGCAGCTGCCTTCGGGCTTGTGTCCTGCTGTGACACCGATGCGCAATACACCATTCCCGATGTGGAAGCTCCGGCTTTGGTAAAGACCACTCCCGAGGCAGGGGCGAGCAAGGTACGTAGAGGCGACATCACCATTCAGGTGGAGTATGATAAGAACGTGTTCTTTGCTACAGAAGACTTGGATAAGATTTCCTTTACCGGCGGCCGGTTGCTGAGTGCCGATGTACTGGGGTCGAGCAAGGTGCTGACGCTGACGGTGAATGTGCCCGAGCGCGAAGCCGCTTGCACGCTTACCATCCCTGCCGGGGTGGTGACCGGACCCAACCGGGTGCCTGCTCCCGAAGTATCGTTCAGCTTCCAGACGGTGTCGTTGGAAAAGGCTCCGGTAGTTGCCAAGGCAACTCCGGCCGTGAAGCTGTTCGATTATTTGCTGGAGAATTACGAGCGCAAGTCGCTTTCGGGCATGATGGCCAACGTAGCTTGGAACACCGACATGTCTGAACGTGTGTATCAGTGGACGGGCAAGTATCCTGCCATCAATACTTTCGACTATGGCCATCTGGCATGGTCGGTGGCCGGTGCCGACTGGATAGATTATGGCAACATCGCTCCCGTGAAGGAGTGGGCCGACCGGAATGGTATCGTGTCGTGCATGTGGCACTGGAATGTGCCCAAGGTTGCTCCTGCCGATGAGGAGAGCACTCCCGACCTTCAGAACGGATATGCTTTCTACAAGGCTGATACTCAGTTCGACGCTTCCAATGCCTTGATAGAGGGCACTTGGGAGAACAGGTTCTTCATGCAGGATCTTGCCAGTGTGGCCGGTTACTTGAAATTGCTGAAGGAGGCCGGCATACCGGTGCTGTGGCGTCCGCTGCACGAAGCGGCCGGCGGCTGGTTCTGGTGGGGCAAGGATGCCGCCAGCTTCAAAGCCATTTGGATAAAGATGTTCGACTTCTTCAAGGCAGAGGGATTGGATAACCTGATTTGGGTGTGGACCACGGAAACCGGTGACGATGACTGGTATCCGGGCGACCAGTATGTGGACATCATCGGACGCGACATCTATACCAAGGATGCTGCCGACTGTGCCGAGCAGTATGCCGACATCTCTGCCACCTACGGCAACAAGATGGTGGTGCTGAGCGAATGTGGTTCTGTAGGGCTGATGTCCGAACAGTGGCCTGCCGGCGGCAAGTGGGGCTGGTTCATGCCTTGGTATGACGGCGAGAACGAAGACGGCACCCCGATTGTCCATGCCGATGAGGCTTGGTGGAAGGATGCCATGACCCAGCCGTTTGTGATTTCGCGCGAGGATGTGCCTGCTATGAAGTAGCAGGCGATGGCCGGAACCGGCTGTGTTCCTGTCAGGAAAAGCCCACCTTCTCATCGTACCACCTTCGCTTCGTGCGGCATGCCGTAATATCTCGGCATGAGTCGGTAGATGGGTTGTGTGGGCTTTCTGCGTCCGTCACGCAGTTCTTCTCTTGAATGCTTACGTACACAGATATCAAAAAAAACTGTTGGCGGAATTAAATCAACGTGAGTTCGATATAAGTGATAGGCCACCGACCGCATGGCAATGACTTCTGTAATTTCCCCCTATATTCCTTGGTTTGACAGACACTTGTGTTCAACGTGACAAACACTTGTGTTCAAGCTGACAGACACAAGTGTTTGTCACGTTGAACACAAGTGTCTGTCAATCTATCTTTTAGTATTTGACAATCAATACGTTAAGTGGCGTGGATTATATCGAATTCACATTAAGTAATACTGGGGAGCAGGCCTGCGAATTAATTTCGCCAACAGGTATCAAAAGTGAATGATTATGAGGCCTGAAGAAGTCTGTTTGCCGGCAGGTAGATTCTCGAACTTACTCATAGGATGGAGTGCATGGCGGTAAGGAAAGACTCTTAATATTGCAAAGGGATAAAATTGTATCATTTTCACAGCCTGCAATCCGCTATCTTTGTGCCATAGATAAGCGCCGGCCTCCGCACAAGCCAAAAATGGAGGCAGGCACTGAGCATTATCAGAATAATACCCCATTGAAAAGCATGGATATGAAAAAACTGAAATTAGCTACGGCACTGTTGGCGGCCGGTATGTTGACCGCTTGTAGCGGCTCCCCCAAAAAAGGGCAAACAGTGAAGGAAGAAGTCGGCACGAAGCATACCCCGGAGACGGAAAGCCTGCTGTCCAACCTGAAGAAAGTCTCTTCGAAAGGCATCATGTTCGGCCATCACGACGATACGGTGTACGGCATCGGGTGGGAAGGCGATGAAGGCCGCTCGGATGTGAAAAGTGTGTGCGGAGACTATCCGGCTGTCATCAGTTTCGACTTGGGAGAGTTGGAACTTGGCGGTACGGCCAATTTGGATAAGGTTCCTTTGGATAAAATCAAGAAGGAGATAATCAATCAGTATCAGCGAGGAGGTCTGACCTCGCTCAGTTGGCATGTGCGCAATCCCAAGACGGGCGGCGATGCCTGGGACGTGTCGGATACGACCGTGGTAAAGTCCATTCTGCCCGGAGGAGAAAACCACCCCAAATTTGCCGCTTGGCTGAACAGCGTGGCCGATTTTCTCAATTCGCTGCAGACGGCCGACGGAACCAAGATTCCCGTCCTGTTCCGCCCTTGGCACGAACACACGGGCAGCTGGTTCTGGTGGGGCGAAAAACTATGCACCCCCGAGGAGTACAAAAAACTGTGGCACATGACGGTGGACAGCTTGCAGGCAAAGGGAGTGGACAATGCACTCTACGCCTATTCTCCGGGTGCGGAACCGCAAGACACGGCGCAATACCTGAAGCGCTATCCGGGTGATGAGGTGATTGATGTCATTGGCTTCGATACCTATCAGTTCGACCGTGATGTCTTTCTGGCCGGAGTGAACCGCTCGCTGGCCATCGTAGACAGCATAGCCAAAGCGCACGACAAGGTGATGGCAGTCACTGAAATAGGCTATGAAGGTATTCCCGATGCGAAATGGTGGACAGGTACCTTGCTCCCGGCACTCGAAAACTATCCGGTGGCCTACGTGCTGGTATGGCGTAATGCACGCGAGAAGGTGACACACTACTATGCTCCCTATCCGGGACAAGTCTCTGCGGAAGATTTTGTGGAATTCTATGATAATCCCCAAACGCTGTTCTCGGCAGATGTCAATTTGTATCAATAACAATCAAACAAACTCAGAAAATAAACATGGAAGCTTTTAAAGACAAGGTAGAAAGACTCTTTCAGAAGCACGAAGAGTTAATTACGAGAAAAAATGTGGCAGTAGAGGAAGGAAATGGTATATTTACACGCTATAAATATCCGGTGGTGACGGCAGAACATACTCCGATCTTCTGGCGGTATGACCTGGACGAAAACACCAATCCGTATTTGCTGGAGCGTATCGGCATGAACGCAGCCATGAATTCGGGTGCCATCAAGTGGAACGGGAAGTACCTGCTGGTGGTGCGTGTGGAAGGGGCCGACCGCAAGTCGTTCTTTGCCGTGGCCGAAAGCCCCAACGGCATCGACAACTTCCGCTTTTGGAACTATCCGGTCACGATGCCCGAGGATGTGGTTCCGGCAACGAACATCTACGACATGCGCCTCACGGCCCATGAGGACGGGTGGATTTACGGCATCTTCTGTGCCGAGCGCCACGACGACAATGCCCCTGCCGGCGATCTGTCGTCGGCCACGGCCACTGCGGCCATTGCCCGTACCAAGGACTTGAAGACTTGGGAGCGGCTGCCCGACCTGAAGACCAAGAGCCAGCAGCGCAACGTGGTGCTGCACCCCGAATTCGTAGATGGCAAGTATGCCCTCTACACTCGTCCGCAGGATGGCTTCATCGATGCCGGCAGCGGAGGCGGCATCGGTTGGGCGCTGGTGGAGGACATGACTTGTGCCGAGGTGAAAGAAGAGAAGATTATAGACCACCGCTACTACCACACCATCAAGGAGGTGAAGAACGGCGAAGGTCCACACCCGATAAAGACATCCAAAGGCTGGTTGCACTTGGCACATGGTGTCCGTGGCTGTGCTGCCGGTTTACGTTATGTACTCTATATGTACATGACATCGCTGGACGACCCCACTCGGGTAATTGCCGCTCCGGCAGGCGCTTTCATGGTGCCCCAGGGCGAAGAGCGCATCGGCGATGTCAGCAACGTGCTTTTCACCAACGGCTGGATTGCCGACGAGGATGGCCGGGTGTTCATCTATTACGCCTCCTCCGACACCCGGATGCACGTGGCCACTTCCACCATTGATAAGCTGGTGGACTATTGCATGAATACCCCTGCCGACGGCTTGCGCTCATCGGCTTCGGTAGAGACGCTGAAAAAACTGATAGACAAAAACCTGAAGATTCTGGACCTATAACTTGATAGGTCTGGAATCCTAAATCTAAAAACATTATTATGGCAACACTGAAAGAGAAAATCGGTTATGGTTTCGGGGACATGTCCTCCTCTATGTTCTGGAAGATATTTTCCTATTATTTACCGTTCTTCTATTCGAATATTTTCGGACTGAGCTTGGCTGATGCCGGCTTGCTGATGCTGGTGACACGTGTCTGGGATGCCGTGTCCGACCCCATGATGGGAGTCATTGCAGACCGCACCCGTACACGCTGGGGCAAGTATCGTCCCTATCTGTTGTGGATTGCGGCTCCTTTTGCCATTGCAGGGATTCTGCTCTTCACTACGCCCGACATGGGTCCCACGGGCAAGCTGATATGGGCTTACGTCACTTATATCCTGATGATGACGGTATATACGGCCATCAATGTACCGTATGGCGCCATGCTTGGTGTCATGACGGATGATTCGAATACCAAAACGGTTTTCTCTTCCTACCGCATGTTCTTTGCCTATGGCGGAAGCTTCATTGCTTTGGGAGCATGGGAACCGCTGTGCAACTGGTTCAAGTCGATGGATTATAGCAGCTCCACCAGTTGGCAGTATGCTATGATGTGTATTGCGACCCTCTGTTTCCTGGGCTTTCTGCTCTGCTTTAGCATGACGCGTGAGCACGTCAGGAGTGTGGCTGCCGAGTCGATAGGCAAGGATGTCAACTCGCTTGTCCGGAATTCGCCCTGGTGGATTCTGAACGGTGCCGCTCTGCTCTCCAACTTCTTCAATACCGTGCGAGGCGCCACAGCAGCCTACTTCTTCAAGGACTACATCAGTGCCAACGCCTTTCTGGATTTCGGCTTTTTCAGCCTGGTGCTCTATGCCGGCCTGTTCCTGATGGTGGGCGAGGTGTGCAACATGCTTGGGGTGGCATTGGCCGTACCTCTTTCTTTGAAGTTCGGCAAGAAGTCCACTTATGTATTTTCATTGGTTTCCTTGGTATTGCTTAGTGTACTCTTCTTCTTTGTACCCAACAACGGACTGGGATGGTGGCTGATGATGGTTTTCCAAGTGCTGATTTCCATCTGTACCGGCATTATTTCTCCACTTGTATGGAGCATGTATGCCGATGTGGCCGACTATGCGGAGCAGAAGGACGGTACGGCATCTACGGGACTGATTTTCTCTTCAGGTTCCATGGCACAGAAGTTCGGCGGTGCCTTTGCCGGCTGGGCAGTGATGGCGCTGTTGGCCTTCTTCGGATATAACACGGCCGAGAATGCCGTGCAGACTCCCGAAGCGCTGGACGGCCTGAAGTATCTGATGAGTTTCGTTCCTGCCGCGATTGCCGCTCTCTCCATCGTGGTTGTATTCATCTACCCCTTGAACACAACACGGATGGCAGCCATCAATGAGGAACTGAAAAGGAGAAGAAACAGAGAATAAGTCAAGATTCATAATTTGGAGCCTGTTTAAATTTTGTTCAACCTTCTTTTGAGAGTTCTTTTTGAGGATATTTATCTGTTTTTATGAGGAGCATAGTGGGCTATGTGACGAATAAAAAGAGGAAAACAGACTGAAAAGAAATTCAAAAGAAGCTGAATAAAAAACTTTTTGAAGAAAATCTAAACAGGTTCTTATAATTCAAAAACTCCGTGGATATAAAGAAAATGAGACAGGAGATGGAGGAGGAACTGGTTTCCAATATCCTCCCTTTCTGGACAGACAGAATGACAGACGAGGTGAACGGTGGCTTCTATGGCCGCATTACGGGCATGGAAGAACTGAAACCCGAAGCCGAAAAGGGAGCCATCCTGAACGCCCGTATCTTGTGGACCTTTTCGGCTGCCTATCGCTTGCTGAAGAAACCCGAATACTTGAAAACGGCTACGCATGCCAAGCGTTTCCTTATCGACCGCTTCTACGATCATGAGTGGGGTGGGGTATATTGGTCGCTCGACTATACCGGCACTCCTCTCGATACCAAGAAGCAGATTTATGCTTTGGGCTTTGCCATCTATGGGCTGAGTGAATACGTCCGTGCCACGGGAGATGAGGAGGCGCTGACGTATGCTATCCGCCTGTTCGAGACCATCGAACAGCATAGCTTCGACCCCGTGAAGAACGGGTATTGCGAGGCCCTGACCCGTGAATGGCGAGAAATCGCCGATATGCGCCTCAGTGCCAAGGATGCGAATGAGCGGAAGACGATGAATACCCATCTGCACATTCTGGAGCCTTACACCAACCTCTTCCGTGTGTGGAAAGATGAGCGGCTGGAGAAGCAGCTCCGCAACCTGATAACGCTTTTCACGGATCGCATTTTGAACATTAAGACCGGCCATCTGGAACTGTTCTTCAGTGACAACTGGGTGAGCAAGTACCGCATCGTATCCTACGGGCACGACATCGAAGCCTCCTGGCTGATACACGAAGCTGCCCTTGTACTGGGAGACAAACAGGTGCTGGAAAAGGTGGAACCGCTGGTGGAGTACATCGCCGCTGCTGCCGACGAAGGACTGACTCCGGATGGCAGCATGATTTACGAAGCCTTTCCGGACAAAGGCAAGAGCGACACCGACCGCCACTGGTGGGTGCAAGCCGAGAATGTCGTGGGACACCTCAACCTTTACCAGTACTTCGATGACGAAGTGGCTATGCAGAAAGCAGAACGTTGCTGGGAATTCATCAAGAAAAATCTGGTGGACGGCAGGCATGGCGAGTGGCATTGGAGTGTGCGTGCCGATGGCACGGTGAATACCGATGAGGACAAGGCCGGATTCTGGAAATGTCCGTACCACAACGGACGCATGTGTATGGAAGTAATGGAGCGCTTCCCGTAATCCGAAGAGGCTTGCGAGGTTGAAAAAGAAAAAGGGGCTGTCTAACAACCAAAGTTAGGCAGTCTCTATTTTTATAAACAAAATCAGAAGATTTAGGCTGCAATTTCCACTGCAGATATAAGCCGTTATCTTATATCGACGAATATACCAGGCATTTTATCTTCTATAAAATTCTTATTGGGGGTATATCAAAACAAACAGCATCGGTGCCAGTCTTCGTCCGGCTGCACTTGACGAGCTTCTCTATCATACTGCCTACGAAATAGACTACACCAAAGCCATCAAGGTACGGAGCCATGATCCGAATGTTTATGCGGCTAATCTGGTATTCGAGATACGCAATAAACGCTATATCTGTAAGGAAATCGAATATACGATAGATGCCGACGGGCGTAAAGGGGCATGGACAGGTATTTTCTATCCCATTCGCATCAGCGATACCAAGGCTGACTTGCGATGGATATTGGCAGATGGCAAGTGGCGTGACGGTGGGGTATGGCTGGATAATGGTAGATGGTTGGATGATTGATACTTTTTTAGGTATGATAACAGAATAATTATCGTTAAATTTGCGTGCCGATAATAAAATCATTATCTTTGTAGTGTCAATCAAAAAGAGCTCTTTGGATGACTGATGAAGAAGCGCTAAAGGCGCGGGTAGAAGAGTTGATCGAGAATCTCAACTACTACCTCCGAAATTATCACCGACTCATTGGGTTGGGATATAGAAAGTCGGTACTGGATGCTGAAATTGAATGTCTCAAATTGGAAATTCAACGCCTTTCCGTTATCCGGTAGAAAGAGGAAGCTGCCCGGCCAGGCGGCTTCCTTATCTTCATTCATTGGTATGTGTCACCTAAAATTTAGAAGTTATGGGAGTAAAAGAAGATTTTTTCAGGCTAAAAGAAGCTTGTATCAAAAGCAAAGGAGCCGATAAAGAAAAGGCGGAGCGCGAGATGAAAGCGTTTTTTGATTCAATACGCCCGGAAGACGAAGCGGAACTTCAGGCTGCCGTTACGGAGGATTTTGACAGGATACATAAGGATATTGAGGATATAAAGATTCTGAAGCAAAGAATAGAGGTGCGTAAGATATTATCTGAGACATTGCCGTTCATTTCCGTATCCGAGTTTGCAAAAACCTATTTTGGCAAATCGGCTTCATGGCTACATCAGCGCATTAACGGAAATGAAGTGCATGGCAAAGCGGCGACATTCACTCCTGGAGAGTTACATCAGTTGGCCGATGCATTAAATGATGTGGGCGAGAAGCTGAAAAGAGCGGCGACGGCTTTTGCATGATATTAATTTTATAATTAAGATATTGAGCGGAGAACCAAATTTTCTCCGCTTTCTTTTTGCCGTTCCAAAAATTATATGGATGTTTGCGTAGCCAAATATAAACCAATGATTCATCTCTTCATATCGTGTAACCCGTAATCAATCGGGTTCCGGGTGGTTCCGGTTGGCGCACGATATGAGGAGATGATGTTTTAATGCAATGGAACTGAAAGATTTTATAAAGACTACTATTAAAGACATATCTAATGCTGTCACAGAATTGAATGAGGAAATGGGTGATAAAGGGTTAATAGTTAATCCGATACCCGACAACCATCAAGAGGGAATGGTTTATTCACAAGATGGACGTTGGTTACAGAAGATAGAATTCAATGTGTCTGTTACCACATCTGAAAATTCCTCCAAAGAAGGTGGGGTGAAAATTTGCGTGGCTAAAGCTGGAATAAGTGAAAAGACGACAAATGAGGCAATAAGCTCGTTGCATTTTCACATAACAGTAGCTTTACCTACGTGTATAGGGTAACTCGAAGTATTCTACTTGTCCGGTTGTTAGGTAACGGTAAAGAATTTCCGAGATGACAAGAGGATGTAATTCTTTCTTGGGAAAGAAGTTCTTATACCAACTGAGTATTTCTATGGATTTGTCCAGGCAAAACTTGCGAAGTTCTATATCGTTAATGATGATTTATTTTGTAGGCAAAAATAGTATATAAATGTTTGAATGGGAATTTAT
>CAMWRY010000011.1 GCA_947176775.1 uncultured Bacteroides sp. | reverse complement strand
CTTCGGGCACCCCTCCTCCCAGGAGGAGGGGAATTACCATGCGGCATGATAGCTTTAATGCCCATGCGGCATGTGTGAATTGCTTTACATTAACTATATCTTTTTAAAGCGCTTTATTGCTCCAGCTCGAAGGGAACCACTCCCTTAATATCGGCTGCCGAAGCCGCCACGATGGCCTCGAACTTCCCCGGCTCGGCCACCCAGGCATGTCGGGCGTCATCGAAGTAGCTCAGGGCTTCCTTGTCGATGGTGAAGGTCACTTCCTTTTCTTCACCCGGAGCCAGCTTCACCTTGCGGAAGCCTTTCAGTTCCTTGACGGGACGGGGCAGAGAGGACTTCTTGTCACTGATGTAGAGCTGTACCACTTCCTGACCTTCGCGTGCTCCGGTATTCTTCACAGTCACCTTCACGGTCAGTGTGCCGTCGGCCTGCATGGTCTTGCTGTCAGCAGTGGGTTTGCCATACTCGAAAGTAGTGTAGCTCAGTCCGTGGCCGAAGGGGAACAGCGGTTTCACCTTCTTCTGCTTGTCGGCCCAGCGGTAACCTACAAAGATACCTTCGTTGTAACGGATGTCGATGATGTCTCTGCTACGTACACCGGTATATTCACCCAGGCTGTGGGCCGGGCAGTCCTCCAACTTCACGGGGAAGGTGAAAGGCAGCTTGCCGCTGGGATTCACGTCGCCCATCAGGACGGAGGCCAGAGAGCTACCGGCTTCAGAACCCAGATACCAGTCTTGCACGATGGCAGGCACCTCGTTCACCCAAGGCATGGCGATGGCATTACCTGAGATGTTGACCACTACCAGGTTCTTATTGGCCTTGGCCAATGCGGAAATGACGGCATCCTGACCGTAGGAGAGGCCCAGCCCTTCGCGGTCGGAGTCTTCGCAATCCTGGCCGTTGCTCTTGTTCAGGCCGCCGATGAAGATGACGTAATCGGCGTCTTCAGCCTCTTTCACGGCTTCGGCTATCAGTTCTTCGGGGCTACGGTCGTCCTTCAGGTTCTGTCCGGTCACCACACCGTTATATTCTCCGGTGGCATCGCCCACGTAGCCACGGGCATAAACCACCTGGGCACGGTTGCCCACGCGGCGCTTGATGCCGTCCAGCGGAGAAAGCTCGCGTTGTACTTTCAGGGAGGAGCTACCGCCACCCACGGTCATCATCTTGATGGCATTCTCGCCCACTACCAGAATCTTCTTGGCACGGTCAAGGTCTATCGGCAACACGCCGCCCTTGTTCTGCAGCAGTACGATACCCTCTTCGCCGATGCGACGAGCAGCTTCGTAGTGTGCCGGAGAGAGCATGCTTCCCCAGGGACGGTCGGGACTCATTGCCGTACGGAAGATGAGTCGCAGGATGCGGCGCACTTTGTCGTCCAGCTCCTTGGTGCCCACCTTGCCCTCACGAATGAGGTTCAGGTAAGGGACAGCCAGGTAATAGTTGTCATAGGCGTTGCTGGCACCGGTAGATAGTCCGTTGGTCCAGCTGCCGAACTCCATGTCCAGACCGTTGGTGATGGCCTGCCGGGTGTCGTGCGTGCCTCCCCAGTCGGAAACTACGACACCGTCAAACCCCCACTCGCCTTTCAGAATATCGTTCAGTATGTATTGGTTGTGGCAGAGGTGCTGTCCTTTATAGAGGTTGTAGGCACCCATGATGCTCCAAGCACCGCCTTCCTGCACAGCAGCCTTGAAGGCAGGCAGGTATATTTCATACAGAGCACGGTCGTCCACAATGACATTGGTGTTGTGGCGGTTCACTTCGTGGTTGTTCAGGGCAAAGTGCTTCACGCAGGCGGCTACGCCGTTCTGCTGTACACCTTGGATATAAGGCACTACCATCTTTCCGGCCAGGTAAGGGTCCTCGCCCATATACTCGAAGTTGCGTCCGTTGAGCGGTGTGCGATAGATGTTGATACCGGGACCCAGCAGGACCGACTTGTTGCGGTAGCGTGCCTCCTCGCCGATGCTCTGTCCGTAGAGGAGGGACATCTCGGGATTCCAGGTGGCCGCCAGGCAGGTCAGCGCCGGGAAGGCTACACAGGAGTCGTTGGTGCAGCCAGCCTGGTCCCATTCATCCCACAGTACATCGGGACGTATGCCGTGGGGGCCGTCGTCCGTCCATACATCGGGAATGCCCAGACGGGGCACACCGGCACTGCTGAATTTGCTTTGTGCATGGGTCAGTTTTATTTTCTCTTCCAGCGTCAGACGGCTCAAGGCGTCTTCCACTCTCTCTTCGATGGGCTTGCTCGCGTCCAGATAGACGGGCTTCTGCTGTGCCGAAAGAGGCAGAACAACAGCGGCCAGAGCCAAACTGAATAATACTTTCTTCATGAATTGTATAATTAAACGGTTGTATAAACTTTTATTTCATCCCTAATGAGCGGATATACCCCTCCTGCACCACGCAGTTCTTCAGTTTGCAGGCTTCGATGAAGTCCAGCATCGTTTTGCGCGAAGCGGCCTGGTCGGGGCGTGCTTCACGGATTTCCTTATACGTGGCGCGCGGTGCCTCAGAGAATTCCACGATTGCTTTCCATCCCTCCGGCGGAGTGATGCCTACGAAGGAAGAGCCGTCCATCTTCTTGTAAGGCCAGAAGGTATAGCCGATGTTGTGGTCGCGCATCGTCTGGCAGAAGGTTGCCTGCCACTCGTCCGAATTATGGCCTATCTCGCCCATGTACATAGGTAGGTTCACGCTGTCGCGGAAGCTGATGAATTCCCGGATAGCCTCCGGTGTGGGGTCACCCCCGTAGCGATGGCAGGTGTACATCATCTTATCGTCGAATTTGGAGTCCTTGAAAGGCTTGAAGTTGCCGTTCCACTGCGAGCCGCCCAACAGCACGATGTGGTTCCGATCCACTTCGCGGATGGCAGCCACGCCTTTCTTATAGACCTCCTCCAGCTTTCCGTTGAGCTCCTCCATATTCTCGAAGTAAGGGGCGATGGGCTCGTTGAAGAGTTCATAACCCAGGATGACAGATTCATTCTTGTAGCGGTCGGCTATGCGGCGCCAGATGTCGCAGTAGAGTTGCTGGCTGGCTTCGCTGTCGAACAGCCAGGGATAGCCGTAGCTGTCGTCGATGTTGTCGCCCGTCTGTCCGCCGGGAGCGTCGTGCATGTCGAGGATGAGGTAGAGTTCGGACTCACGGCACCACTCCACGAGGCTGTCCACCCGGGCGAAGCCGTCCTGACGGGCGGTCAACCCCATGTAGTCCTCGTCAGTAAACAGTTTGTAGTGGAAAGGCAGGCGGATGGTGTTGGCACCTTGCTCCTTGATAAAGCGGATGTCTTCACGCGTCACATAGTTGTCCTTGAAGGCCTTCCAGAAGTCAGCGGTGAAGTCCGGCCCCACCAGCTGGCAGAGCATCTCGTTGATGAAACGGCCCGAATTGGTCTTGTTGAACCGGAACATGTAGCCTTCCGGATTCAACCAATTGCCCAGATTGGTACCCATGATGAAAAGCTTGGTCCCATCGGGCTTTATCAAATCTTGACCCTGAATGGTCACAAATGTATCGGAGGTCATTGGCTCTCCTGACTTTTTCTCACTACACCCCATGATGCCCAATGACAACAGGGTAACAGAAATGGTTGTCACTAAAAAATGTTTCATAATATCTTAAATTTGTATTAGTTTTTTCCTGCTGGTTCAGTAACACGAAAGCCAAGGTGCCATCGGGATTCTCGAAAGCCGAGTACACCAGTCCGGAAGCGTTGTCATCCCGGCTTACCGGAAAGCGGCAGAACACTTTTCTCAAACACCTGCATACGATCGACTGTCGAAACATACGCAGTTGCATCTTTTTTCCGGCTACCACAGCCCATTATCGCAGCAGACACACAACATCCCAACAAAAAAGTCAATTTCAAATTCATGGTTTCGCTTTTAAAGGTTACTTAAACTTCCCCAAAGTTAAGGAAGATAAGACTACCTCGTATTGACGAATTGGAAATAGGTGGAGGATGTAAATCCTAAATGCGTAATAAATAACTAGCTATTAGTTATTTAATACATCCGGAAGAAAGTGATAAAGTGGATGCGAAAGAGGCTGTTGACGTATTCTCAACGTATTTGCATCAGCCTTTTTTCGAACTCTTCGCGCGAGATACACGCCTTGTTCTTCACCTTGGCACGGTAGTTATAGATGGTATTTACGGAATAGCGCAGGAACTCGGCTATCTGCGAACTGTCGTCGATGCCGAGACGTATCAAAGCGAATATGCGGAGTTCCGTATTCAGCAACTCGTCATTGCGAAGCACGATGCGTTCCTCAGGCTTCAGCAAAGCATTGAACTCATCGACAAAATGCGGAAAAAGGTGTAGGAAGGCGGTGTCGAAGTTCTCGTAGAGATCCTTCAGTCCGGCGTCCAGCACCTCGCGCGAGCGCACCATCTTCTGTAACTCTTCCAGTTGTCCGGCAGAGACTTTCTTGTTCACCATTCGCCGATAAGCATCCAGCCGGTTGATGTAGACGGAACAGAGGTTCATGAAGCGGCCCACGTACTCCTCCTTGATGTGGTTGGAGAGTTGCAGTTGCTCGTTGGTGCGCTCCAAGTTGTTGTGCGCGGCAGCCAGGCGGTGCATCTGCCGGTAGATGAAGCCCACGGCCACCACCAGCAACATAATCAGCGCACTGATAAGCCAGAGATAGAGCCTGAGCCGGTCGTTCTGCCGCTCGCGCAGGGCCTGATAGGTGAGGTCTATCAGCGAGAGGATGCCGGCCGTCTGCAAGCTGCGGCTACGGGCGTTGTAGCGGTTGGTCTCGTCCCACGAGAAACGGATGTAGCGGTAGGCATGCTCCATGTCCCCTTCCTCGTAGAGGATTTCCGCCAGATTCCAGAGCGAGGCATGGTCCGTGATACTCAGGCGGATGTCGGTCAGGGCGGAGAGGGCCAAGTAGCGCTTCTCCTCCTCGCGGTTGCCTAGCCGGCGGTAAAGCAGCGAGCGATGGTAGGTCACCAGCGCATATTCAGGCGTATTGGGTCGGGCTTGGGCCAGACGCATGTCATTGATGCTCAAGGCTTCGTCCAGACGGCCTGCCACGGCTTCCCGTGTCTCCCTCCGCTCCAGATAGAGGGGCGACAAGGGGAAGAGCACCTGCATCAGGGAGTCATCATAGGCGGCGGCCTGGGCCAGATAGCGTTTCTTGAAGGAGGTGTCTAGGGTATAGGAGCCCAGTTCCGTGTAGAGTTTATGGCAGCTGTTGTAATAGTCCGGAAGCAGGCGGAGGGGAACGGCAGACCTGTCCGTCTGCCTCAACAAGTCGGCTGCTTCCTCGTACATCCCTGCCGAAGCTGTCAGGTAGGCCAACTCCAGCCGGGTTTCGACGGCCGCTTCCTGCCGGCCGTAGCGCTCCGCCCAATCCAGGTTGAGACGGAGGTAGTGGATGGCCGAATCGCAGACGTATGCTTTGTACTCCTTGTAAATCTCCCCATTCCACCGGAAAAAAGAGACATCGGAAGCATCGGCCCGGGGCAGCCGGCACTTCAACCGGGCAATGCGCTCCTCGCGCACGGCGGCATACGCTTCGTGCGCCTCGACAGCCTCGTCCAGCAAGGCTGTCAGGACGGCAAAAGAGAGAGTGTCGGTGGCCGCAGACACGCTCTGCCACAGGGCAACGATGAGGAGACAAAAAATGGATAATCTTCTTTCCATAAGCATAACGTTCGGTCATCCGGCATTTGGGGCGGCGTGATGAGCCTAAAGTCCGTGCAAATATAGGAAGAAATCCTGCAAAGCGGTAGCAACGGAAAGAATAGTTTACCTGTTGGCGGAATTAAATCAGTAAGGAAATGACTTCTGCAATTTCCCCTATATTCCTTGGTTTGACAGACACTTGTGTCTGTCGTCTCAAACACAAGTGTCTGTCAGCTTGAACACTTGTGTCTGTCACGTTGAACACAAGTGTCTGTTGATTCATCTTTAATATCTGATAATCAATAAGTCCACATGCGGTCTGTGGGCTATCGCTTATGTCGAATTCACGTTATCTTAGATACCCTCACTACGGAAGTGTGTTACAATGGCATCGGGAACATCCGTGGGAAGAATACCGGATGCACCGTTCTCTGTACGGATATTTTGATAACAAAGTTTTCCCTTCCGAATCCTCGCAAGCCCCCGTATCTCAACGACATCACTCATGAGTTCTGTTTCGACTTACGGGTCTATTAGTCGAAGAGTCCGAACAGATATTTCAGTCAGCCGCGCCCGTCTGAATCTTGGCAGCGAATCCGCCGCCGGGTTGCAGTTCCACCGTCAGACGGCCGTCGGCAGAGAGGGATTGGATGGACTTCCGATAGTCGGTGCCTTTGCGATGGGCGTTCACGCCGTCGGTGAAAAGCTCGGCCCGACAGGCCTTTCCGGCAGGCAGGAAGCCGAGGTCGATTTCCAGTTTGCGGCTCTCCCAGTCGGTGATTCCGCCTATGTACCATACGTCACCCTTCCGACGGGCAGTGACGATGTACTTGCCCATCTCTGCCGCCAGCACACGGGTTTCGTCCCATACGGTAGGGATAGCGGCAATGAATTCGGTGCACTCCTGCTCGCGCTGATAGTTGCTGGGGGCATCGCAAAGCATGTTCAACGGGGATTCGAGCACCACGTAGAGTGCCAGTTGCCGGCAACGGGTTCCCTGGCTCATGGGTTCGGAGTTGCAGGGACTGTAGCTGCCGCGAGCAGCATTGCGCATGGCGCCCTGGGTGTAGTCCATCGGGCCGGCCACTTGGCGGATGAAGGGAATCATCACGTCATACTTCACCTGGTCCAAGGAGGCCGGACTCCACTTCATCTGTTCCAGCCCGTTGACACCCTCGAAGTTGAGCACGTTGGGATAGGTGCGGTTCAGTCCGGCAGGCTTGTGCGTGCCGTGCAGGTCGAGCAGTAGCTTGTACTTGGCGCACATGGCCGCCGCGCGGTAGTTGAAAGCGGTCATCTGCTGGTCGTCCCGGTCCATAAAGTCGACCTTGAACCCCTTCACGCCCATGGCTGCGTAGTGACGGCACACCTGCTCCATGTCGCGGTTGAAGGCATGGTAGCCTGCCCACAGGATGATGCCCACCCCACAGGAATCGGCATAGGCCAGCAACTCTTTCAGGTCTATCTCGTCCACCACCTGCATCAGGTCCGCTTTCTTGTTGACAGCCCAGCCTTCATCCAGAATGACGTACTCGATGCCGTTGGCAGAGGCAAAGTCGATGTAGGCTTTGTAGGTGGCATTGTTCACGCCGGTACGGAAGTCCACGCCCTCCAGATTCCAGTCGTTCCACCACTCCCAAGCCACTTTTCCCGGCTTAATCCAAGAGATATCCTCCAGCCGGCAGGGGGCAGCCAGCAGATAGCTCAGGCTGGAGGCAGCCAAGTCGCGGTCGTCTCCCGTGATGACCGCTATCCGCCAAGGGAAGCTGCGCGGAGCGTCCACCCGGGCAATGTAGGATTCACGTTCGGTTACCAGTTGCTGAAGATTATTATGACCGCCCTGTTTCAGCTGCTTGGGATAGGGGGCGAACACGCCCGAAAGTGCATGGGCATCCGGCTCCGCCTTCAGGTAGAGTCCGGGATAGTCCTCCAGATGCGATTCGGTCAGGCAGACTTTCACACCCTCTCCTGCATCCACCACGAGGGGCAGGAACATGAGGCGCTGAGCATTGAGCGCGGACAAAGGGGCCGTGACATACTCATTCTCGAAGGAGTTGAAAAACTGCGACCCAAAATCACCGTCCTTGCCAACCTTCACATAGGGAACGGAAGCGGTCCGGTCGCCGGGAAAGCGGTACTCCACTCTCTCTTCCAGCACGTGATAAGGCTTCTTCTCTGTACTGGCAAAGCGGTAGGCCACCCCATCGTTGTAGGCACGGAACTCCACGCTATAGCCTCCCTTGAAATGGAGTGTCAACGCGTTGTAGCACTCCTCCAAAGCCAAAGCCCGGTAAAAGGGAGAAGGCACCGAACCTTTCACACTCCGGCGTTCGGCACGTTTCAGGGAGGGGTTCTGTCCCCACACCTTGCCGTCGTCCGTCGTCATGGCGAGGGAAGAGGGGGTCAACACTTGCTTGCCGTTCCAGGCTACCTGGTACGAGAGCTGTCCGGCACAGTCCACAGTAATGTCTAACCGACCGTCCGGCGAGGTCAGCCGCTGCTTTTCGCGTGCTTGTACGGCGCACACCAGCAGGCCGCACAGCATCATCCACATACAGATTCTTTTCATTATCTTATTTAATTAGGTTTTGTCGATTACCAGGGAAACCCGGTTCACTTCCAATCTATATTATCTCAATCCCCTGCTCCTCGCAAAGCCGCAACCCCACATCCTTCAGCTTGAATTTCTGTATCTTGCCGCTTCCCGTCATGGGGAATTCCTTGACGAAGAAGACATACTTCGGTATCTTGTAGCGCGAGATTTTGCCAATACAGAAGTCGCGTACGTCCGATTCGTCCATGTCCACCCCTTCGTGCAGGATGATGAAAGCGCCTACCGCCTCGCCGTACTTCTTGGAGGGGATACCGGCCACCTGTACGTCCTTCACGCCTTCCAGCTGGTAGAGGAACTCCTCTATCTCGCGTGGATAGATGTTCTCGCCACCACGGATGATCATGTCCTTGATGCGGCCAGTGATACGGTAGTTGCCATCCTCGTCCATCACTCCGAGGTCACCTGAGTGGAGGAAGCCGTTCCGGTCTATCACTTCGGCGGTGGCTTGGGGATTCTTGTAGTAGCCCTTCATGGTGTTGTAGCCACGGTTGCACATCTCACCCTGCACGCCCGGAGGACACTCCTCGCCGGTTTCGGGGTCGATGACCTTCACTTCCGTATGCTCAAAGTCACGGCCTACGGTGTTGCAGCGCACTTCGAAAGAATCGTCCAGACGGGTGGCAGTCATGCCGGGCGAGGCCTCCGTCAGTCCGTAGACGCTGGTCACCTTCATGTACATCTTTTCCTCCACCTGCTTCATCAGTTCCACGGGGCAGAGCGAACCGGCCATGATGCCTGTGCGCAGGCTCGACATGTCGAAGAGGTCAAACATCGGATGGTTCAGCTCGGCAATAAACATGGTGGGCACGCCATAGAGTGCCGTGCAGCGCTCCTTGTGGATGGAGGCCAGCACCATCAACGGGTCGAAGCGTTCCACCATCACCTCCGTACAACCGTGTGTCAGGCAGTTCATGGTAGCTAGTACCACGCCGAAGCAGTGGAACAGCGGTACGCAGACACAGAGTTTGTCGGCGGCGGTGAACTTCATGTGTTCACCCGTCAGGTAGCCGTTGTTGGTTATGTTGTAATGTGTCAGCATGACACCTTTGGGGAATCCCGTGGTACCGGAGGTGTACTGCATGTTCACCACGTCATGGCAGCTGACCCGGCTTTTCAGTTCATCCAGGCGGCAGTCTTCTATGTTGTTGCCCAACAGCAGTATTTCGGCCGTATTGTACATGCCGCGGTGTTTCTCCTGTCCCACGTAGACCACGTTCTTCATGTGGGGGAAACGTTCGCTCTTCAGGTATCCGCGCTGGCAACTCTTCAGTTCCGGTAACATGGTGTAGGTCATCTGCACAAAGTCGCTATCCTTCTCGCCATTGACGATGCAGAGGGTATGCATGTCCGAGTTCTCGCACAAGTACTCCAGTTCATGCTGCTTGTAGTTGGTGTTTACGGTGACAGCCACAGCGCCTATCTTGGCACAGGCATAGAGGATGGTGAGCCAGTCGGGCACATTGGCGGCCCACAACCCTACGTGGGTGCCGTGCTCCACACCAATGGCGGCCAGCCCTTTGGCCATGTCGTCCACCCGGCGGTTGAACTGGAACCACGTGAAGCGTAGGTTGCGATCGGAATAAACTATATACTCTCTATCAGGCGTATTCTCCGCCCAGTGCTCCAGCCATTGGCCGAGGGTACGTTCGTATAGCATAATTCCTCATTAAATGGGTGTATAAATCACTGCCAGTATCTTCGCTGCCTGTCCCTGGTAGGCATGTACGTGGTGTGGGACGATGGAGTCGTAGTAGATGCTGTCGCCCTCTTCCAGCAGGTAGGTGTGCTTGCCGTAGCTGATTTCCATCGTGCCTTCCATCACCATGATAAACTCTTCGCCTTCGTGTGAGGAGAGGACGAAGTCGTTGTCGTCCGTGGCTTCCACATCGATGATGAACGGTTCCATGTGACGGTCGGCCTTCGACTTGGAGAGGGAGTGGTACTCCATGTGCTTGCGGCTGTGGATGGCGTTATTAGAGAAACTGATGCTGTTTTGCGACTCGTTCTTGCGGCAGACTACAGGGCCGTTTTCGTCTTGGTCATCAAGAAAAGTACCCAGTCGTACATCCAGTACACGCGCTATTTTAATAAGCGGTGCCAACGATGGCAAATCAATGTTGTTCTCGATGCGTTCTATCTGTTCGATGGCAAGTCCCGAACGCTGTGCCAATTCTTCCATGCTGATGGATTGGCTTTCGCGGAGCAATTTAATTTTTTCTCCTACAATTTTACTAGTATCCATAATGGTAATCAGTCTCTAAGGTTATGATTTATAGTTGTTAAATTGCAAAAATAAGAGAAACTTTTACTTGGTGCAACAATTTTGGAAGAAAATTCGGCTCAATAGCACGACTTATTTCTGATATGGTCCACCAGTCAAACAAGTAAAGGGCTGCACTGAGAGGAGTGACGGATATCAGCTTCTTTCTTTTCAGGCTTATAAAACTATATGCGTAAGCCCCCTATGTTTATCGGGTGAGCCATTAATTTCTACTGACCCGTTATCTCGGCGCTTGAAGTGCTGGCCGGAAAAACAAAAAAGGCTCGTCACCAAGACGAACCTTTCTTGCTCTTCCTCTTGGACTTGAACCAAGGACCCTCTGATTAACAGTCAGATGCTCTAACCGACTGAGCTAAGGAAGAATCTTGTTTTTTTCTCAAATGCGCTGCAAAAGTAATAGGATATTTTGAAATATGCAATATCTTTGCAGAAAAAAATATCGAAAATGGATAAAATAATTGGATTGGGCAATGCTTTGGTCGATGTACTGGCAATTATGGAGGATGATAAGATTCTGACTGAGATGCAGCTACAGAAGGGAAGCATGACTCTGATTGATGAAAATAAATTCTTGAAAATCAGCGAATATTTCAGTGGGATGGATACGCAATTGGCTAACGGAGGCTCTGCCGGAAACGCCATTCGGGGGTTGGCATGCCTCGGTGCGGAAACCGGATTCATCGGAAAGGTGGGTAATGACTTTTATGGTGACTTCTTTCGGAACAGTTTGCTGGAGCATGGGACAGAGGCGAATCTGTTGCTTTCCACTGCTCTGTCATCCGGTGTAGCCTCTACTTTTATCTCTTCTGATGGGGAACGCACTTTCGGTACTTATTTGGGGGCGGCTTCCACACTGAAGGCAGAAGACCTTTCGCTGGAGATGTTCAAGGGATATACTTATCTGTTTATAGAAGGCTACTTGGTGCAGGATCATGATATGATTCTCCGTGCCATCGAGCTGGCCAAGGAGGCGGGTTTGCAGGTATGCCTGGACATGGCAAGTTATAATATAGTAGAAGAGAATCTTGAGTTTTTCTCTCTTCTAATCAATAAGTATGTGGATATTGTTTTTGCCAATGAGGAGGAGGCGAAGGCGTTTACCGGTAAAGAGCCGGAGCGGGCATTGGAGGAGATTGCCAAAATGTGTAGCATAGCCATTGTAAAAGTCGGTGCACGCGGCTCCCTGATTCGCAAGGGGACAGAGATGGTACAAGTGCAGGCTGCTCCGGTAGAGAAAGTACTGGATACTACGGGGGCAGGCGATTATTTTGCTGCGGGATTCTTGTACGGGCTGACATGCGGTTACTCGTTGGAGAAATGTGGGATAATCGGTTCTCTTCTCTCCAAGGGCGTGATACAAGTGGTGGGGACAGAACTTCCGGCGGCACAATGGGAAATAATAAAGGAGGAGATAAAAATGTGCTAATGTGATTGATATGCTAATGTGGTAATTGTGCTGTCGTGTGGCAGACTGTTATTACATTAGCACATTAACCACATTAGCACACTTACCACTATTAGTATATTAATCACATTAGCACATTATCGTTATGAGAAGAAGTTTAAAGATACGTTGGATGGTTGCCTTGCTGAGTATGGTGGGTGCTGTCTGTTTTCTGAGTTTCAAGAGCGGTGACAGCCGCAGTTTTCAAATGGCAAAGAATCTGGATATATTCAGTTCTATTGTGAAGGAGCTGGATATGTTCTACGTAGATACGATTGACCCCAACAAGACCGTCCGTGAGGGCATTGATGCCATGCTCTATTCGCTCGATCCCTATACGGAATATTATCCGGAGGATGACCAGAGCGAACTGGAACAGATGCTGAAGAATTCCTATGGCGGCATAGGTTCCGTGATTACCTGGAATGCGAAGCTGAAACGCTCTATGATAGCCGAGCCGTATGAGAACATGCCTGCCGCCAAGGTGGGGCTGAAGGCCGGAGACGTTCTGATGGAGATTGACGGAAAAGATTTGGCCGGAAAGAACAATCAGGAGGTCAGTGAGATGCTTCGTGGACAGGTGGGCACCAGTTTCAAGCTGAAAGTGCAACGCCCGGGTATGGAGAAACCGTTGGAGTTTGACATCGTGCGTCGTTCCATCCAGTTGCCGTTCATTCCTTACTATGCCATGCTGGACAACAACATCGGTTATATCAATCTAAGCACCTTCTCGGGCAATCCCTCCAAAGAGTTCAAGCAGGCTTTTCTGGACTTGAAGAAGCAGGGGATTACCTCTCTGGTCATCGACCTGCGCAACAATGGAGGCGGTCTGCTGGACGAATCCATCGAGATTGCCAATTTCTTCCTGCCGCGCGGCAAGACGCTTGTCACGACAAAAGGCAAAATCAAGCAAGCCAGCAACACCTATAAGACGCTGCGCGAACCGTTGGACTTGGACATTCCTTTGGCGGTTCTGGTCAATGGCGGAACGGCTTCGTCATCGGAAATCCTTGCCGGTTCCTTGCAAGACTTGGACCGTGCGGTCATCATCGGCAGCCGTACTTTCGGCAAAGGGCTGGTACAGACTACTCGTCCGCTACCCTACGGTGGCACTATGAAATTGACCACTTCCAAGTACTACATTCCCAGTGGACGCTGTGTGCAAGCCATCGACTATAAGCACCGGAATGAAGACGGCAGTGTGGGTCGCATTCCGGACAGCCTGACTACGGTGTTCCATACGGCAGCCGGGCGTGAAGTGCGCGACGGCGGCGGTGTCACTCCAGACATCACCGTGAAGCAGGAGAAACTGCCCAACATACTGTTCTATCTGGTGAACGACAATCTTATTTTCAACTATGCCACGGATTACTGTCTGAAACATCCCACCATCCCTGCTGCCGAGAAGTTTGAGGTGACGGATGCCGACTATGCAGAGTTCAAGGCGATGGTGAAGGCAGCCGAATTCAAGTATGACCAACAGACGGAGAAGATGCTGAAAAGCCTGAAGGAGATGGCCGAGTTCGAGGGCTACCTCTCGGATGCCGCGCAGGAGTTTGAGGCACTGGAGAAGAAGCTGTCCCACAATCTGGATCGCGATTTGGACCACTTCTCCAAAGTGATCAGAGGCATGATTGCTGTGGAAATCGTCAAGCGCTATTATTTCCAGCGTGGAAGCATCATCCAGCAGTTGAAAGAGGACAAGGATCTGAAAGAGGCAGAACAGATTCTGACCAATCCGGAAAAGTACAAAGAGTTGCTGAAAGTTCCGGAAGCGACGTCCATGTCTTTGCAATAAAGAAAGGCAGCGGCTCCTGTCTTTTTGAGTGTTGTGCCGAAGGCAGGTGAACGTTTCCACGATGAACATAGCATATTCTACTTGAATAAGCTGACTAAGAAGGGAAAAGCGAAAAAGCTTAGACAGGAAACGGACCGGGGGACAAGGTACAAGGTACAAGCCTCCGGTCTCTATTTTTTCAGAAGATGGATTCCTGCGTCTGCGTCGTCAGCAGCTCCAGCGCTTTGATGCCCATCACCGAATTTCCTTTCCGGTTCAGTCTCGGGCTCCATACGGCGACCGAATAGCGCTGGGGATAGACGGCTGCGATGCCTCCACCCACACCGCTTTTCCCCGGAAGACCTACCAAGTAAGAAAACTCGCCGGCCTCATCATAAAAGCCGCAAGTCTGCATGATGGCATTGATTCTCTTCACTTGAGACGAAGTCAGTGCGATGCCTTCGAAAGCAAAGTTCTGCTTATGATTGGCAAAAGGCAGAAAGGCCTGGGACAGGTCGTAGCAACTCATCTCTATGGAACACTGCAGAAAGTAGAAACGGAGCACACGTTCTATGTCATTGTCGATGTTGCGGTGATACTTCAGCAGGTTGGCAATGGCGGCATTCAGATAGCCGTTCTCGCGTTCGGACTGCGCCACTTCCTTGTTGTAATCAATCTGGCGGTTGCCACTGATGGAACGGACAAAGCGGAGATATTCCTCTTCAGGATGCTTCAGGTGATTCAGCAGGATGTCGGTCATCACGATGGCACCGGCATTGATGAACGGATTCCGGGGAATACCCTTTTCCGCCTCCAGCTGTATCAGCGAATTGAAGGCTGTGCCCGAAGGCTCTTTGCCTACCCTCTCCCACAGATGGTCTCCTTCAAGGCTCAGACACATGGCCAGCGAAAAGACTTTCGAAATACTCTGTATGGAGAAGCCGGTAGTAGCCTCTCCATACATGAAGGTTTCGCCTTGGATGGTGTGAATGCACATTCCGTACTGGTCCGGATTGATGCGAGCAAGTGCCGGAATATAATCAGCCTGTTTGCCTACAGAGGCATAAGGCTGTATCTCCTGATAAATCTCTTTCAGTATCTTCTGATAATCCATAAATAAGGGCTTTTATTTCTCGATGTAGTCACCATTGCTCCTAATCAGCTCTATCAACTTCTCTACAGCTTCTGCTTCGGGGATGTTCTTCTCGATGCACTCCTTCTTCTTGTAGAGACTGATTTTGCCTCGTCCGGCACCTACGTAGCCGTAGTCGGCATCCGCCATCTCTCCGGGACCGTTGACAATGCACCCCATGATGCCTATCTTGAGTCCTTTCAGGTGACCGGTAGCTGCCTTGATACGGGCGATGGTGCTTTCCAGGTCGTAGAGGGTACGTCCGCAGCCGGGGCAGGAGATGTACTCCGTCTTGCTGGTGCGGACACGTCCGGCCTGCAGGATGCCGAAAGCTGTGGTGTCTGCTGCCCGGCCGCTTATCGCCTCTCCCTGATTGAAGAGGAAGATACCGTCGCACAGGCCGTCGAAGATAAGGGCACCCATATCTGCGGCTGCCTTGATTTGCAGGTTTTCCAGTTCACTCTCTGCATAGTGCTCAAAGTAGACTATCGGGTTCTTCAGCCCCTCCTTCATCATCTGGTGTGCCAAGGCACGCTGTTCGCCCAGCCGGTTGGGATGGTTGCTCTGCGACACCAATACCACTTCCGGATGATACTTCAGGCAGGCGATGGCCTCGTCGTTCAGCCCCATATAGGTGATGAAGAGGAACTTCAAGGAAGCGTTGCAGCTGCTCAGGAAAGGCAGCTGGTCACCCTTGAAGGCAGGCCAGACGTTATCTGGCACCACGCCGTCGGCACTTTGCCGCATCCAGACATCGGCATCGATGATGCCTTGCATGCCCTCCGGCAATTGTTCGGGGACAGAACGCCCCGTATAGACGTAATCCGGCGTGAATTGCGGATGGAAGTCCATGGCCCCGTCCAGGCGTGCGGCCACGACTACAGGCTGCTGGCCGCCACCAATGTTGTGCACGGCAGTAGTCTCACGGCGAGTAGGAGAAAGGTAGTTGAACTCCGGCACGTCCGCTCCGGGGATGTAAGGATGGTCGTGGCGCTGCACGATGTAGTCCACCAGCTTACGGGCTACGGGGATTTCCGCCTCCGGGGCTTCGCTCAGGGAGACCCGGATAGTGTCACCCAGTCCGTCTGCCAGCAGGGCACCGATGCCCAGAGCCGACTTGATGCGTCCGTCCTCCCCATCTCCGGCCTCTGTCACGCCGAGGTGCAACGGGAACTGCATGCCCTCTTGCTCCATGACGGTTGCCAGCAGGCGCACCGTCTTCACCATGACCACCGTATTGGAGGCTTTGATGGAAATGACCACATCCATGAAATTCTCTTGCACGCAGATGCGCAGAAACTCCATGCACGATTCCACCATGCCTTCCGGAGTATCGCCATAACGGGACATGATGCGGTCGGACAGCGAACCGTGGTTCACGCCGATGCGTATGGCCGTATGGTTCGCCTTGCAGATGTTGAGGAAGGGGACAAAACGGTCGCGTATCTTCTGAAGTTCCTGTGCATACTCCTCATCAGTGTACTCCAGATGCTTGAAGGTGCGTGCCGCATCCACATAGTTTCCAGGATTGATGCGTACTTTCTCCACATATTGCGCCGCCACGTCCGCTACCCTCGGATTGAAGTGGATATCGGCCACGAGCGGCACCATGTAGCCGTCCCGACGCAGGGCAGCGTTGATATTCATCAGGTTTTCGGCCTCCTTGACACCCTGTGCCGTGAGGCGCACATACTCACCTCCGGCATCAACGATGCGTTTGGCCTGTGCCACACAGGCTTCCGTGTCCTGCGTAGCCGTATTCGTCATACTCTGTATGCGGATAGGATTAGAGCCGCCCATAGGGGTGGCTCCAATATTTACTTCTGAGGTTTCCCGACGGGAATAGTTGAATAAATCCACGGTATAAATGAAGCATGAGGAATGAAAAATGAAGAGTGACGATGCCGTATAACGACGCTACCGGTTCTTCATTTCCAATCCTTTTAATTATTAATTGGTTTTGTACTCGTATTTCACCTCTTTCAGCTCTTCATTGGCCTTGACTATTTTCTTTTTCAGCCCCTCTTTGTAGGCGGCAAATGCTTCGGCCAGCGAGGAGTCGCTCAGTGCCAGCATCTGTACGGCCAGTATGGCGGCATTCATAGCCCCGTTGATGGCAACGGTAGCTACCGGTATGCCCGGAGGCATCTGGATGATGGAGTAGAGGGCATCTACCCCGTCGAGTACAGAGCCTTTTACGGGAACTCCGATAACCGGCAAGGTGGTGTTGGCGGCGATGACGCCGGGCAGAGCGGCAGCCATGCCGGCAGCGGCAATAATTACTTTAATGCCACGTTGGCGGGCATTCTTGGCAAATTCTTCTACTGCTTCCGGAGTGCGGTGAGCAGAGAGAGCGTTCATTTCGAACGGCACATGCAAGTCATTCAGCAGCTGTGCGGCCTTCTCCATAACAGGGAGGTCGGAAGTACTGCCCATGATAATGCTAACAATTGGAGACATCTTTTAGTTGATAATTGAAAATTGATAATTGATAAAGTAATGGCGTGAGAATAATGATAAAGTGATAAGGTGATAAGTGATAAACGATACCACCCCTATCCCCTATCACTTTATCACTATTTTCACGCATTTATCAGCGCCTTATAGCCTTCCGCATCCAGCAGGCAATCGAAATCGGCATCGGCAGCAGGCTTGATTTTGATAATCCAGCCTTCGCCATACGGATCTTGGTTGACCAGTTCCGGCTGGTCGGCAAGCGCTTCGTTTTGTTCCAGCACTTCTCCGCTTATGGGCAAGAAAAGGTCTGAAATGGTTTTTACTACTTCGATGGTACCGAACGTTTCGCCGGCAGCCAACGTTTCACCTTCTGTCGGAATGTCGACAAACACGATGTCGCCCAGTTGTTCCTGTGCATAGTCGGTAATACCTACATAAGCCACATCGCCTTCTTGGCGAATCCATTCGTGTTCTTGAGTGTACTTTACATCAGTTGGAAAATTCATGATCATTAGTTTTTAAGGGTTAATACTATGTAAATTAAAAGTTTAAAAATTAAAGCATAAGGGTTAAGTCCCGATGTTTCTAAAAAAGAAAGATACGGAAAAGGATGTTACTCAAAGGGTGAAGCACCAGCAGCGAGCAGACAAGCCCCACGGCAAACCCTCCCATCACTTCGCCCAACGTATGGTGTTGCAGGATGATGCGCGCTGTGCCCAGTATGCCTGCCACCAATATGAAGAGGCAGAGCCACCATATCGGGTTGTAGCCGAACAGGGCACTGAACGCTACCAGTCCGCCAATAACGGCACCTGCGCCGGCCATGTGTTCGCTCAGTTTCCATTTTAGGTTGAAAATGACGCAGATAACCATCATTATCAAGGCCGAAAGAATAATGCCGGTCATGTACCACGGGATGTTGAGCCGGTGCATCATGAGCAGGCAAAATATGTAGGAAGTGATGGTCAGTATGAAAGGAACGTACCTCTTTTTCCGCTCCACCAGCTCTTCCGGCCTGAAACCATTGATTTTGCGAAAGATGAAGATGGTCAATGTAGGTATCAGGATGGTGAAACAATACACTACCCCCAACACTATCAGTTTGTACTGCCACGGCATGATACGCAGATACGAAAATATGAACAGAATCAGAAAAGCCAGAAAAGGAATGGAGAACGGCGTGAATATGGCCGAAATCATTTTCGCTATCCTGATTAATGTCCTGTCTGTTATGATATGCTCTTCCACTATCTTATATCTTAATATGTTATGCTTATCAGATAATTTATTATCCTATAATCACCTTTTTCTTTTATCACCCTATCACCTCCTCAACCTTGCCACCGGGATATTCATCTGCTGGCGATACTTCGCCACCGTTCGTCGTGCTATGGGATAACCTTTTTCCTTCAGCAGTTCGGTCAGTTCGTCATCGGTCAGCGGTTTTTTCTTATCCTCGTTGTCGATGCACTCTTTGAGAATCTTGCGTATCTCGCGCACAGACATCTCTTCGCCGTCTTCGGTGGTATATCCGTCGTTGAAGAAGAACTTCAGCGGATAGATGCCATAATTGGTCTGCACATACTTGCTGTTGCTTACACGGGAGATGGTAGAGATATCCAGCCCGGTACGTTCGGCCACATCCTTCAGAATCATGGGGCGGAGCAGCGACTCGTCACCCTCAAGGAAGAAAGGCCGTTGCAGGTCTATGATGGCCTGCATGGTGGTCAGCAGAGTATTCTGGCGTTGCTTTACGGCATCGATGAAGCCTTGTGCGGCATCCATCTTCTGCTTGAGGAACATCATGGCTTCGCGAGACTCCTTAGACTGGTTGGCCCGGTTCTTGGTATGTTCCTCCACCATTTCGGTGAAGTCGCGGCTCATGCGCAGTTCCGGCACGTTGCGGTTGTTCAGCGTCAGGTTGATGGTGCCGTCGTCATACGTCTCTACCAGAAAGTCGGGAACAATCTGCTGCATGTTCTTGCCGATGGTTTCGCCGAGCGAGGCGCCCGGACGCGGATTCAGCCTGCAAATTTCCTTGACGGCCTGTTGCAGAACCTCTTCGCTGATGTCGAGTCTCTGCATGATCTTGTCCCAATGTTTACGGGTGAACTCTTCGTAGCATTGGGTGAGAATCTCTTCTTCTATATGGTATTGCGAAGGCAGAGGACGTTGCGCCTCCTTGCGGCGAATCTGGAGGAGCAGGCACTCTTGCAGGGTGCGGGCACCCAGGCCGGCCGGATCGAAGTCTTGGATAATTTTCAGCGCCTCTTCCAGCTCCTCGGGAGAGGCGTCGATGCTGGCATAGATGGCCAGTTCGTCGCTGATGCTGTCCAGTGGCTTGCGCAGCAGGCCGTCGTCGTCCAGCGAGCCGATCAGGTATTCGGCCAGTTCGCGCTGGTGTGGAGTCAAGTCCCTTTCACCCAGTTGCTGACGCAAGGTCTCATAGAAGGAGGTGGCATCGGAAAACGGAATCTCTTCCGCCTGTTCCCCTCTGCTGCGGTTGTTCTCCTGCAGTTTGTAGTCGGGGATATCGTCTTCGTTCAGATAGTCGCTTAAGGAGTCGTAATCGGTGTCCTCGCCATCTTCCGATTCGGTTTCCGTACCAGTGGTGTCGGAGTATTCATCACCGGGGGCCTCTTCCCTGCCCTCTTCCAGTGCCGGATTTTCCAGTAGCTCGGCACGTACACGGTCTTCCAGTTCCACTGCCGGAAGTTCCAGTAGCTTTACCACCAGAATCTGTTGCGGCGACAGCGTCTGTATCTGCTGTTGCGCTTGAGTCTGTACTTGTCGGGAGCTTTGTGCCATATTTTAGTTTGAATTACGAATAATAAATTGCGTACTTGGAACAATTCTACCGCAAAAATAGTGAATAGTTCGGGAACGCGAAATCTTCTCATACTATATTTAACAAGAAAGCGAGAGCTTGGTTGCATTTTTGTTCCTATCTTTGTCAACAAACTACTAAAACTTGGAATCTTATGTTTGCTAAAGAAACGTATGTACAGCGCAGAGCCCAGCTGAAAAAAAACATCGGCTCCGGAGTATTACTGTTTTTGGGTAACGACGAGCAAGGGTTGAACTACGAAGACAATGCCTTCCGTTACCGTCAAGACTCTACCTTCCTCTACTATTTCGGTTTGTCCTTTGCCGGATTGGCGGCAGTCATTGACATCGATGAAGACAAAGAGATTATCTTTGGTGACGAACTGACCATCGACCACATTGTCTGGATGGGTACCCAGCCCACACTGCACGAGAAAGCCGAGATGGTGGGAATCACCGAAACCCGTCCCTTTGCCGAGATTGTCGGCTATCTGCACAAGGCTGTTCAGAGTGGACAGACCATCCACTACCTGCCCCCCTACCGCGCCGAGCATAAACTGAAGTTGATGGACTGGCTGGGTGTTCCGCCGGCACATCAGGAAGGTTCCGTGCCGTTCATCCGTGCAGTGGTGGCACAGCGCAACTATAAGACGGCCGAAGAAATTGCAGAAATAGAAAAGGCGTGCGACGTGACGGCCGACATGCACATCACAGCCATGAAGGTACTTCGTCCGGGCATGTACGAGTATGAAGTGGTGGCCGAAATGAATCGCGTGGCCGAGATGAACAACTGCGAAATCTCTTTTGCCACGATTGCCACCGTCAACGGCCAGACCTTGCACAACCATTATCATGGCAACAAAGTGAAACCGGGAGATCTGTTCCTGATTGATGCCGGTGCCGAGCTGCCATCGGGCTATTGCGGCGACATGTCCTCCACCGTGCCTGCCGACAAGACCTTCACCCCTCGCCAGCGTGCCGTCTATGAAATCCAGAACGCCATGCACCTGGAGTCTGTCAAGGCGCTCCGTCCGGGCATTCCTTATATGAAGGTATATGAACTTTCCGCCCAAGTGATGGTAGAGGGCATGAAGGAACTGGGACTGATGAAGGGCAATGCCGAAGATGCCGTGCGCGAAGGAGCGCATGCCTTGTTCTATCCTCACGGCCTGGGCCACATGATGGGGCTGGACGTGCACGATATGGAAAACCTGGGTGAAATCTGGGTAGGCTACAACGGTCAGCCCAAGAGCACGCAGTTCGGCCGCAAGAGCCAGCGTCTTGCCATCCCCCTGGAACCGGGCTTTGTACATACGGTGGAACCGGGCATCTACTTCATCCCCGAACTGATCGACCTCTGGAAGAGCGAGAAGAAGTTTGCCGACTTCATCAATTATGATAAAGTGGAAGAATACCGTCATTTCGGCGGCATCCGCAATGAGGAAGATTACCTGATTACCGAGACCGGAGCACGCCGCCTGGGCAAGAAGATTCCGTTGACGCCGGAGGAAGTAGAGGCGTTGAGATAAGCTGTATTATTAGAGGAGGTGCGTCAAAGCTTTACCACAGGACTCTCGGTGATTTCCAAACTGCTGATTATCAGGTGCGAATAGGCGGCTTGACAGACACAAGTGTTTGAGCTGACAGACACAAGTGTTTGAGCCGACAGACACAAGTGTTTGAGCTGACAGACACAAGTGTTTGAGCCGGCAGCCACAAGTGTCTGTCAAGTCAGGGTATATAGGGGGAAATTATAAGAGTCATTGCCTTATTAATTGATTGATTCTGTGGTGAGTTTCGACACACTCTCTTCTCATTCCCGATAACTCCTTAAAATAAACCCTATGGAACAACCTATACAAAGACATGCACGGGTCGACGTGGCCGATGTGCTCCGTGGACTGGCAGTGATGGGCATCATCCTGCTGCATTCGATTGAACATTTCAATTTCTACTCTTTTCCCGATACATCCACTCAAAGCGTCTGGCTCAACTTTTCGGACAAGGCGATATGGGACGGGCTTTTCTTCCTCTTCGGCGGTAAGGCCTATGCCGTGTTTGCCCTGCTCTTCGGTTTCAGCTATTTCATCCAGTACGACAATCAACGCTTGCGTGGGCACGACTTCCGGTTGCGTTTCTGCTGGCGCTTGGTGTTGCTGTTCCTTATCGGCAACCTGAACGCATCGTTCTTTACTGCCGAGGTGCTGGTGCTCTATTCGCTGGTGGGCTTCATCTTGCCGTTGGTGTGCCGCCTGCGCGACAAGTGGATATTCGTCTTGGCGTGCGTACTGCTCATCCAGCCGTTGCCGCTTTACTATGTGTTGCGTGCCGCCCTCGACCCGGCTTTCGTGACTCCTGCCCTACCGACGCGTGACTTGTGGGCCGCCACATTCGAGGCTCAGAGTCATGGCACTTTCCTTGAAACGCTGCGTGTCAACCTGTGGGAAGGACAGTTGGCCAGTCTGGCGTGGGCGTGGGACAACGGACGCGTGTTCCAGACGGCAGCCCTCTTTCTCTTCGGCTACCTGATAGGGCGTCGGGGCCTGTTCTTGAAAGAGAATCTGAAGTTCTGGAACAAGGTGCTGTGCGGTTCGCTGGTGGCTTTCTTTCCACTCTACGGACTGGGTAATATGCTGCCCGGCTTTTTGGAAAATCCTTCGGTGCGCACGCCGCTACTGCTTGTAGTCTCCTCGCTGTATAAGTTCGCCTTCATGCTGCTGCTTGTTGCGGCGGTGCTGAATGCTTACTATCGCACTAATTTGCAGCAACGCCTGAACCGCCTTATTCCCTACGGCCGCATGAGCTTGACCAACTATATCACGCAGAGCATCATCGGCTCCATGCTGTTCTACAACTGGGGCTTCTGCTTGCACGATGATTTGGGTATTACGGCCAGTGTGCTGGTCGGTGCTCTGATTTTCGTAGTGCAACTGGCTTTCTGCCGCTGGTGGTTGCGCCGTCACAGTCATGGCCCGTTGGAATACTTGTGGAAGAGGGCGACGTGGCTGAAGTGACCGTGTGATACCACAATTTCTCTTTCCCGGCCTGCCCTATCCGGGTGCTGTAGCCCAGTGGCAGTTCCTCGATGAAGCGGTGTATGTTCGCTACCTTCGCCGCATGGCGCAGCCGCTCCTTGTCGATGTGCTCCACGCCGGGGGCGATGTTTCCGGCAATGCTGTCCGAGAAGATGAATCCGTCCTGCATCACCACGCCGCACCGCTTGCGCCATTCGCGGATGCTGTAGTTCTCCAGCGGCGTGTCGCCCAGCAGAATCCCTCCGCCGGCAGGAGGATAGAAGCCTAATAGCAGTTTCACTAATGTAGTCTTTCCGCTTCCGCTCATGCCCACGATGGCCGTCTGCTTGCCCCAGGCTATTTCCAGATTGATGTTGTCCAGTGTGGGAGTTTCGCTCAACGGGTCGTATTTGAAACTCAGGTTCTCTATCCGCAGGTTTTTTCCGGCAGGTATCTCTCGCAGCAGCTCCCGGGTGGGGTCCTCCTCGTCGGGCTTGTCGCGCACTTCGCCCAGGCGGTTCATGCTGAGTCGGGCATCCTGTGAAGATAAGGAATATTAGGGGACTATAGAGCAGCAGTACGATGCCGAACACCGCGATGTTGAACAGCGAGAACACCACGCTGAGGCTGCTCCCGGTCAGGAAGCCCTGTATGCGTGTGTGGTCGTTGATGCGTTGCAGGATGTCGCCCGTCATCTTGGTGTCGAAGTAGCCCATGGGGAGCTTCATCAGCTTGATGAGGAAGTCGGAGATGAGGGCGATGTTGATGCGCGTGCCCAGGTGCAGCAATATCCAGCCGCGGATAAACTCCACAGCGCTGCTGCTGACGGTCAGCATCAGCTGGGCGATGAGCACCAGGTAGATGAAGCCGGGGTTCTGGTTGTTGATGCCGAAGTCCACGATGCTCTGTGTAAGGAAGGGCAGCATCAACTGAATCATGCTGCCCAGCAGCAACCCCAGCAGCAGTTGCCCTACCAGTTGCCTGTAGGGGCGCAGGTAGGAGTAGAGAAAGCGGAACCCCTTGCTGCCGATGTGGTCGGACTCCCCTTCGTCTTCCCGGGCGTAGAAGTCCGGTGTGGTCTCTATCAGCAACGCCACGCCGGTTTCCTCTCCCTCCTTCTTGCTGCTGAGCCAGCAGCGACAGAACTCCTCCCGGGTGTATTTCAGTTTCCCGGCCCCGGGGTCGGCCACCCACACATGCCTGCTGTCCATCTTATACACCACCACGAAGTGCTGCTGGTTCCAGTGGACAATGCAGGGCAGGGGTGCCTCCAGCAACATTTCGTAAGTCACCTGCACGCAGATGCTCCGGAAGCCCAGTTTCTCTGCCGCCTCGCTGATGCCGAGCATGGAGACTCCCTCCCGGGTGATGAACGATTTCTCCCGTAGCCCTTCCAAGGAATAGCGTTTGCCATAGAAGGCGGCAACCATGCGGAGGCAGGTGGGGCCGCAGTCCATGGTGTCGTGCTGGTGGTAGTGGGGGAAGGGTTTCATTGGGCTTTATTATGTTCTTCAACGCTTCCTCCAGTTGCGAGTAATTGCTGGGGCGAGGCAAATCTTTGTGCAGAATCTCTCCATTGGGTGACAACAGTATATATCGTGGAATCAAAAACTCTTCCGTGCCATACACTTGCTGTTGTATGTCTTTTAGTAAAGATGCTGAAGCGCGCAGGTGCATACCTTCAAGTTGGTAATTTTGAATACATTGCTTCCAATTTCCTTCTTGATTTTCGGTGTCAATAGAAACATATACAATTGCTGAGTTGGGATAAGAATTTAGCAGATTATGCAATTGTTCTTTATGTGCAAATTCTTTTCTGCAAGGCATACACCAACTTGCCCAAATGTCGACAAACAAGTATTTACCGGTAAGGGAATCTACGTCTTTCAATTGTGACAAGGTAATTATATCTTCTTTTATATATTGACAAGTGAATTCCTTTGCGCTATTCTCCGTTTCTTTTTTAAGTTTGTTGCCAATAATGGAAGTGTATTCGTTGTCAGGAAATTTGCTCTCAAGAAACTGTAGCGTTTTGATTAAATCGAGGCTTCCCCTTTTACGCTCTATCTGACGAATGCACGCTTCTCCTAATAGAATAGGTCGCATGTCGGTTGGTGCGTATAAAATATGTCCGCAGTATCCCAAAAAATCGGCATTGGAATTAGGTGGACATTCTTCACCGTGGTAAAAAATGAGATATTGTGTTACCAAATTATGGCCATTGTATTTTAGTGCCTCTTTTTCAAATGGTATCGTTTCTTGGAATATGCTGTCTATTTTTCTGACTATTTCAACACTGTCCTTTAAAGCAACCTTTCGGTAACTTTCAACTCCAAGTAAGCTTCTAAGTAACAAGACGAACAGACTGTTGGCTTCAATTTCTGTATTTTTCTGCAATGTTTCGATGAATTTATTGGATGTGCCGGATGTCGCTAAATCGTTGTGTATATTGTTTGTGACAGAATGAATCTCTTGTTTTGTTTCCTGTAACATTGTGTTGAATGTAATTCCTTGTTCCGTATATTTCGTCACTCTTTCGGTCATGGAGGACATATAGGTACTAGTGACCTCCTTCAATGTGAAATTCAAATATTCAAGCCCGGCTTGGTTTGTAGAGGAAAAAGATATTTGTCCGGATACATTGATTTTTACCGAGTCATTAGGGAAAAGTAGCAACTGGCATTTCATGCCATGTGAAAATTCGCATTTGACAAAAGCAAAAACGGAAACCGATGTTTGGCAAGTAACAGGCTTGTCTTTTGATAATGACATGGTTTTGGTAACAACATAGGGGTTATAAACAGTTTCAATGGTTTCGTAAAGTGACACATTGCAATCTCTATCTGCCGTAAATGTAATGAACGCATTCTGGGCTGATAGTTTTGCTGACATTAATATCCATAGGAGGACAACAGAGAATAGATGTTTCATGATATATTATATTTATAAATATTAGAAACTAGAGAAACAAAGTTCTTTGTTTCTCTAGTTTTCATTATAGTAGCCTTCAAAATCCGTTTATAGAATTATTATATAAAACATCAACTGATTAAATAATGTGTCTGATTTGGAGGCAAGTTCTACTTATAGTTGGAAAAGAATGATTTGCAAAAAGATGTATTTTGTTGTAAAATAATCGTTTGCAATGTTCTTTGTTTGACTATAAAGTGGGGGGACTGGGTATTATTTCTGTCGGCTACAACTCCAATCTTCTCCTTTACATTTTTGATCCATCAATTCAAATACATCAACATTCTCATTTACGATAATCGTAAAATTACCTCCGCCGACACAATGGCAGTTTTCTACATGTCCAGCGTCTACTCCTCCCCGAAATTTATTCATAGCCCCTTTGGAAACTTGAAAATTCAAAAAAACTTTTTTCATTTTGTATAAGATTTTAATTGGTAGAATTACTCGTCCAGGAGTTTCCTGAACGGACAGTTTTGCGCAAAACCAATATTTTTATGTCAATACATATCGTAAATCTGATAGCGAATACACTTCCGGTACATAACGTCCGTCAACAATGACAGACGGAGTCCGGTTGATATTCTGCCTCCAGCAGTACATCACCTGCTCCTTCATCATTTCTTTGGCAGCATCTGTTGTTGGGTACTTATCCATTTCTTTTATCGTTTGCGTTTCAAACCATTCTTCTAAAAGTAGCATTGCCTTGTCCCAGCCTTCCTGAAGGTAGGCCGTAAGGATGGCTTCGCAAGCTTTTCTTCCTACTTTATCGTTGAAAATCAGTAGAATGGATATTGGGATGCTGACCGAAAGTTCCTTGATATAGGGATGAACCCTTACACAATTCCTGCAATTCGGGTTGGTGACTACCAGTACACGTTGGCTTCCTGGCAACGGATTGTTTATCGCGATGTCGGTCGTGGGAATATCTTCTTTGATTTGTGGCTTTAATGCTAAGAGTTGTCGGAAAGCATCCGGATTCAGCAGGCCGGAAAGGCGTTCGGTCAACAGTTTTTTCTTCTTGTATTCTGCCTGATAGTGGCCGAAGATTGTTTCTGCTGTCAGGCAGATACAACCGATGAGGGCAAATGCCAATAGGGCATACAGAGGGGTGTGGAGGGGTAATTCCCCTTTTAACAGATAGAGCTCGGCTGTATTTATCCATACCGCTATGTTTACCAGCATGCAAAGCATACACCCTTTGCGTACTATAAAAATCTGGTAGACGACGGAGTAGAGCGTAAAGCAAAGGGCGGCGGTATTGCAAAGAACGGCTATGCCGTAACACGCTTGGGGAAATAGTGTGCAGAAAAGGAACAGCGTAGCAAAGTAGAACAGGGAGAGCTCGCCCAAACCGATTCCTGCGATGCTTGCCCCACGGGAGTGGAGAACCCGGTTGCAGTCCACCGCTTTGCCGATACGGCAAAAGCGCTCTAAGAAATGTTCGTCGAACTGCTCTTTGTAGAGGATGGCTACGGAAACAAGGATTCCGAAAGCCAAGCTCCCCAAATAGGCGATGAAGGTGGGCAAACCGGAATGTTGTCCGGCACCAGCTATCCCTAGAATGATAATCAGAAAAATGGCCAAGACGGCTTTATACTCTGACAGAAAGTAGCCGATATCCTTCCAGCGGCAACAGGCGTCGGAGGGGGTGTCTGAC
>CAMWRY010000010.1 GCA_947176775.1 uncultured Bacteroides sp. | reverse complement strand
TTTCTATTCCTTGCGCTATTCCTTTTTCTATTCCTTGCGCTATTCCTTTTTCTATTCCTTGCGCTATTCCTTTTTCTATGCCTTGCGCCATCCCTTTTTCTATGCCTTCCTCTAAACCTTTCTTCAGTCCTCTTCGTTCCGCGCTATTAAACAAAGTCTTTTCTACACTGATGATATCCCAGAACTTTTCATAGCCTAATAACTGGGCAGGAGTAAATGCCGACTCCTCCAAAGCAGTGACCGCCTTGCGGATTTCCGGGCTTTCAAGCAGTTCTTCCGGTACTTGTTCGGTATGTTCATCTATTTCGGTCAGGTAGCGAAGCCAAAGAACCTGCATTTTCTTTTCCGTATAAGTATGAGGGGTAAACTTTGGCAGTTCTACAAAAATCAACTGCAAGCCATCTATCACGCGGTTGGAGTGTTCCTCATGTACCATGCGGTAGTAGTGGTAATAGCCGGGCAGGTCTGGCTCGAAAATCTCATTGACCAGGTTGAGTGAATACACTGGCTGCAATAGCTCATACTCTTCGCCGACCGATAACTGCCGGACGTAGGCCTTAGAAGCATTGAATAGTACACGTGCTTTGAATTCGGGCGACCAAATCATCTGCATCTCCACAATGAATTGCCGACCGCGGTTATCTTTGCAGCGTACGTCCACAATGCTGTTCTTGCGCAACGGATTGTCCGGCACCATCTCCGAAGGGAGGTATTCTATTTCGGTAATTTCTTCGTTGGGCTGAAGAGGAAGCAGCGCATTCAGGAAACTTGTCACTATGTCAAGATGTTCACCGAACACACGCTTGAAGGTCAGATCGGCTTTGGGATTCAGATATCTCATGGGTATTATGCGTTTACGTTTGTTAGGCTATCTGTGGCAAATATACGTTTTTTTGCGATTATTCTGTGCCATTCTCGTTTTTTTCGTACTTTTGTGCTTGGAAAAGAGAGAGTGCTCTCGTTCCATACATAACATATTAGAAATTAAGAAGCGTTATGCTTATCTCTTGCGAATGAAAACCTGAGAAACTTTCAAACGCGCATTAGGAATAGCATAGTGGTTCTCACGCTATAGCGTGGGCTACTATATCCATACCTATGCGCACGGTTTTCTCAGGACCTTCATTCGAGGACATGGTATAGTTGGTGCCACGCTTCGTGTATTATTACTAAAGGTCTTTCGAGGCGCTGGGAAAGACGAGGAAGATAATATGGAAAAGAAACAAGAAATGGGCATTTACTCTTCGCCCGAAGTGGAAATCATTGAAGTGAGTGTGGAAGCAGGCTTTGCAGGTTCGCCAGATGATGATACGGATGTAAAAGTCCCAGGGTATCCCGGCGGTGGAGAAGCGTAGGAGGGGGAGTTATGAAAAAACATTCTAATTCGTTTGCTGCGTTGGTAGTCGTCTTGGCTACCCTCTTTTCTTGTACGGGCGAGCTGGAAAAAGAAGAGCTGCCCATTGCCATGAATGACGAAGTTCGGGAATTGCAAGCCTTTATTCCCTCTTTCGAGGTGGGGGATGCTGAGACAAGGCTTGACATGAATGTTGAAGGCAACAGCATCGCCTTGACTTGGTCCGAAGAAGACAGGATAGGTGTCTTCCCCAATCAGGGGGATCAAGTGAGTTTCGCGATGAGCGAGGGTGCAGGTGGCTCAACGGCTACTTTTTCCGGTGGCGGCTGGGCTTTGAAAAACAATGCCATCTATTATGCCTACTATCCTTTCAACCGTGAGTGCTATGCCGGCGAGGAGATGAAAAATCAAGTCCCCTGTTCTTTCGAAGGACAAATGCAGACCAGAGCAAACAGCTTGAAGCATCTTGGGAAGTATGCGTATATGTATTCGTCCGGTTCCACTCCTGCGGAGGGGAAGGTGATGTTGAAGTTGCAGCATTTGACGACGCTGCTGAAGTTGGATTTAACTTCTCCTATTTCAGCACCTGCAACCGTCAAGAACGTGACACTGGAAGTTCAGGGATATGAAAAAGCTTTCTGCTTGGAAGGGGCGATTGATTTGACGAAAGGTACTTTGACTCCTACAAAGACATCAAGCAGCATTACGCTTGCCTGCGCAGGAGATATTCAGTTGACAGCTTCCGGAACTTCGGTGTATTTGGTACTTCCTCCAACCGATTTGTCAGGAAGGCTGGTTCATGTATCGGTAAAAACAGAAGAACATGGAGTGATGAATGCTGTTTTCGTACCTTCACAGGGATGGAAAGCCGGTAGCTTCTATACAAAGCAATTAATCCCGAAAGTACCAACGGTCTCAATTAATTGTAACGTGAAATTAGTAGGTGTCAATGACAATATAGGAGCATATGGTGTTAAATATTATGACCTTACTTATACTGCTACAGTTAGAGATATGGGTACGAGTCCTTCTTCTTGCTATTTTCATATCAAGGATACGCGTTTGGGACAACCGGAAATAAATGGAGTGAAGGAAGAAGAGTATATTGCGGAAGAGTCGGAATCCGAGAAATGGGGAGATCTTATAAGTCATGATGCCTATGAAAAGAAATTCACTTATACTCTTGAGAAAATGGAGATCCCTAATAGCTGGCCTGATACTCGGAGTGGAGGCGTTTGTTATACAATATGGACTACGTATATCCGTACTATAACAACATTGGCCGTCATAAAAATAAATAATGAGCAAGAACTAATTTCTGCTGAAACAAGTAATCAATGGACTTGGTTGGATTATTTCTTTTACGAAGATATGACGGAAGAACCGGCGGAACCATTTGATCCTGATTTTTAGTATCCCTTGAACATTACAAATACGGGATGCAGTCACTCTCATGTAAGAGTCTGCATCCCGTACTATTTATATTTGATAATTTATTTCGCCTTTTATTTATTCAGCTTCCAGCTACTTCCATCCTTCCCGTCCTTAATCTCGAAACCAAGAGCCGTCAGTTCGTTGCGAATCTTGTCTGATGTGGCCCAATCCTTGTTGGCTTTTGCCTTGGCACGCTCTTCCAGCAGCATGTCCACTACCTTTCCGAAAGCGGCTTCGCGCTCTTCGTTGGAGGCGTTATCCTCTTGCAATCCCAGAATGTCGAAGCAGAAAGTGTGGAAGGTCTCTTGCAGATGCTTCAGGTCGTCGGCAGTGATAGTGTCGTTGCCGGCCAGGATGTTGT
The DNA here is from genome assembly GCA_947176775.1 of uncultured Bacteroides sp. GTDB lineage: Bacteria > Bacteroidota > Bacteroidia > Bacteroidales > Bacteroidaceae > Bacteroides. The sequence goes on along the minus strand of CAMWRY010000010.1, from coordinate 25,557 downwards.
TCACCATCTTGGCACCATCAAAGAGGTGGGCGATGACGATGGGGGAGTTCAGGTCGTCGTTCATGGCTTCGTAGCACTTCTCACGCAAGGACTTCACGTCTACGGTAGAAGTGGCGGCAGGAGCAATCTTGTCCAGTCCGTGTACGGCATCCATCAGGCGTGCCAGTCCCTTTTCGGCGGCTTGCAGCGCTTCGTTGCCGAAGTCCACCGTGCTGCGGTAGTGGGCCTGCAGGGTGAAGAAGCGGATGGTCATCGGGCTGTAGGCCTGCTCCAGCAAGGGGTGCTTGCCGGTGAAGAGCTCTTCCAGCGTGATGAAGTTGCCGTAGGACTTGCCCATCTTCTGCCCGTTGATGGTCAGCATGTTGTTGTGCATCCAGTAGTGCACCATGTCATTGCCTTGCGAGGCTACGGATTGGGCAATCTCGCATTCGTGGTGGGGGAAAATGAGATCCATGCCACCGCCGTGGATGTCGAAGTGCTCACCGAGGTACTTTCGTCCCATGGCCGTACATTCGGCGTGCCAGCCGGGGAAACCGTCGCTCCACGGGCTGGGCCAGCGCATGATGTGTTCCGGCTGGGCACATTTCCAGAGGGCGAAGTCGGCAGGGTTGCGCTTCTCGTTCTGTCCGTCCAGTTCACGGGTGGTGTTCAGCACATCATCCAGGTTGCGTCCGGAGAGCTTGCCGTAGTGGTGATCGCGGTTGTATTTGGCCACGTCGAAGTAGACGGAACCTTGGCTTTCGTAGGCATAGCCGTTCTTCAGAATCTCCTTCACCAGCTCTATCTGTTCGATGATGTGTCCGCTGGCATGCGGCTCAATGCTGGGTGGCAGCACGTTGAGCACTTCCATCGCCTTATGGTAGCGGTTGATGTAGTATTGTGCCACTTCCATCGGCTCCAGCTGCTCCAGACGGGCCTTTTTGGCAATCTTGTCCTCGCCCTCGTCGGCATCGTGCTCCAGATGGCCCACATCGGTGATGTTGCGCACGTAGCGCACCTTGTATCCGATATGCTTGAGGTAGCGGAACAGCAGGTCGAATGTGATGGCGGGTCGTGCATGTCCCAAGTGTGGGTCGCCGTAAACGGTCGGTCCGCAGACGTACATGCCCACGTGGGGCGCATGCAGGGGCTTGAATAGCTCTTTCTTTCTATCTAAGGTGTTGTAGATGATCAGTTGTTGTTCCATGACGTTATTTTGTTGTTGTTTTGTTTTTTGATTCAGATTTGTTCTATTATATGGAAGGCAAAGTTACAAAGAAAAAGTGGAATACGGAAGAATGAAGTAATAGATTTGATTTACAGAGGTTTCATTTAAGCCGCCAATTATTCTGAAATCCACAAAATCCCTTGTGTAAGCCAAATCAAGACAGGGCTGCATTACTTGTTCGTAACTATGCCAGAAAAGGTGACAGACGGACACGAATGTCGAAACAAGTCCTTAAAGATTAGTGAGTCACTGATAACTCACGCAACAAATCCGGTGCAGAAAAAGGTTGCGCTGTTCTTTCGTGTTTTGTATACCGACAACAGGCTCTTCACTAACTCATTTTGAGTCCCAAAAATTAAGGAATATTCATTCCTTTGTATTTCTCCCTGAACATATTTATTTTCACATGCTCTATCTGTTATCTGTTTTTACTAAACATATAGAGACCTTCTAACGGTTTTCTCCATTCATTTCTCAAGAGAAGAATAGACAATTAGGACAAAACTGAAAACAATGTTTCCCTATGGGTTCTATTGGAAGAATGCCATTTCGTATTGCGACACAAAAACACGAAAAAATCCCCTTTATAGATATATGGAGATGCTTGGAGCTGTCTTTTCTCATTTTGAGTAAATGAAAAAGTGGATCGAGTAATAGTTAAACAATAGTCAAAACTATCTTTGCGCAAAGATTAAATAACCTTATTTTAAACCATAGAAAATTAAAGTTTGCCTATGACATGAGATGAATCCAGTTTTAATGTAACCTTATGTATAATGTAACAAAAATGAAAAAGTTGTTAACCCATGAAATTTAGAAAAAGCCTATTCTTATTAATTGTATGCATTGCATGTGTGCAAGCCTTTGCACAGAGCGGTGTGGAGAAAATCACGCTATCTTTTACAAATGTTACCTTGAAAGATGCGATGAAACGAATTGAGAGCGCTTCCGATTACACATTTGCTTATGATGTAACCGCAATCGACGTTGATCAAAAAGTCAGCTTGGATGCTAAAAACGAAGAAATCCGTTTAGCCATCCGCACTATGCTGGCCCCTACAGATTTGAAATTCAAGTTTTCAAAGAAAGTGATTGAACTGAGTCACAACGATGTGCAAGTTGGCAAAAAAGGAGCCGTTGTCAGTGTGTCCGGTGTGGTAACTGACGATAGTGGCGAACCAGTAATTGGTGCTACAGTCACAGTAAAAGGTACTGTAAACGGTGTGCTTACGAACATTGATGGCCATTACACCATACAAGCACATATCGGTGAACAGCTGGAATTCAGATACATTGGTTATAACAGTGTAGAACATAAAATCAAGAACAATAGCCCGGTCAACATTGTGATGACCGAGTCGAACGTAAACATGGACGAAGTGGTAGTTGTTGGTTACGGTTCACAGAAGAAAGAAAGTGTATCTTCTTCTGTAAATACGGTAAGACCGTCGGAATTTGCCCTTCCGGCTCGTAGTTTGTCCAACATGATTGGTGGTCAGGTAGCAGGTATTATTGCCATTCAGCGTTCAGGTGAACCGGGAGCTGACGATGCAGACTTTTGGATTCGCGGTCAAAGTTCGTATGCTGGTGGAAACAGTGCCTTGGTATTGGTAGACGGAGTGCCCCGTAGCATGAACGACTTGGATGTCGATGAAATAGAAACCTTTACGGTACTGAAAGATGCTGCCGCTACAGCCGTTTATGGCTCAGAAGGTGCTAATGGTGTTGTCTTGATTACCACCAAACGCGGTAAAGCACAGAAAACAGTAGTTTCTTTTAATGCGCAATACAGTGTGGCTACCCCTACACGTATGCCCAAACTGATGCCCTCGTATGATTATCTTTCGATGTGGAATGAGGCTACTTGGAATGATGCAGGCAATCCGGATTGGGATAACTATTTGGCTAACAATGCACCTTATAGTGCTGAAGTGCTGGATATGTATCGCACAGGAGCAGATCCCGATTTGTATCCGACATCCATTTGGACCGATCTGTTGTCTAAAAATACACAGAACCAACGTTATACCATTAACTTGCGAGGAGGATCTGAAAAAACAAAATTCTTTGTATCCGGTGCTTACTATAACGAAACAGGTATGTTCAAATCCAACCCACTGGAGGATTACGATGCCAATATCGGACTGAAACGCTATAATTTGCGTTCCAATGTAGATATGGATATTACCCACACTACGAAACTGTCTGTAGACATGAGTGGACAGTATAAAACTAAAAACAATCCGGGTACTTCTTCAGACAATATTTTTAAGCACATTGTATTGTTCCCCACTCACTTAGTGCCTTTTATGTGGTCCGATGGCACGGCTGCCGTGATCGAATCGGATGCCGACGGCCGCTACAACCCTTATAACCTGTTGAATTATAGCGGCTATACCAAGGGTTGGACGGCAGCCATGCAGACAAAAGCCACGTTGAAACAACAGTTGGATTTCATCACCAAAGGTTTGTCTATTCAAGGAAGCATCAGTTTTGATGCCGATTTCAGTTCATCGACCAAACGTTCTATGACTCCAGAAAAATGGTCTATTACGGGTAGAGATGCAGAAGGCAACCTGATTAAGAAGAAAATCGCCGAGGGAAGTGCTTTGTCGGACGTTGTTGCTAATGGTACTAGCGGTACCAAGAAAATCTACATCGAAGCACAGCTGAACTATGCCCGTACCTTCGCCAAGAAGCACGACGTAAGCGGAATTCTGGTATATAACCAAAAAGAAACACAGTACCAGAATGTACGCAGCAGCAACAACTTGACTTTGCTGCCTTACCGCAAACAGAATGTTGTGATGCGTGGTACATATTCATACGATAACCGCTACGTATTGGAAGCCAGCTTCGGTGCTACCGGTAGCGAGAACTTCGCACCCGGTTGCCGTTGGGGTATCTTCCCGGCAGTCAGTGCTTCTTGGAACGTACATGCCGAGAAATTCATGCAGAAAGAAAACATCATGGACATTGTGAACAAGTTGCGCCTGCGTGCTTCATGGGGGTTGACCGGTAACGATGACACACAGACTACTCGCTTTGCTTACCGCGAAGTGTTGACAAGCAGTGGAAGCACCTACTTAGGCTTGACTCCCGGACAAAACGGAGGAGCTACCAACAGTATCGGCCATGTGTACGAAAGCACTTTTGCCGCTCCAGCTTTGTCGTGGGAGGTAGAAAGAAAAGTGAATGTGGGTATGGACTTGGGCCTGTTCCGCGGTCGTATAGACATTACAGCCGACTACTTCTCCAATCGCCGTAGAGACATTTTGATTCAACGCGTTACCATTCCTACAGCTACCGGTTTCCGTACCAACCCGTGGCAGAACTTCGGTGTTACCACTAACAAAGGTTTCGATGCCAGCTTGACTTTCAAACACAATATCAACAAGGATTGGCAGATCTCTGCAAGAGGAAATGTGACGTATGCAGTGAACAAGATCATAGAAAGAGATGAGATTCCGCAGAAATATACTTGGTTGGCACAAACAGGTCACTCCATTGGTGTGAACAAGATTTTCCTGGCCGACGGACTGTTTACAAACCAAGACTTTATTATCACACAGAATCCAGACGGAAGCTACAACTATCGCCTGAAAGAAGGAATTCCTACCTACGATTCCGGCGTAAAACCTGGTGATATTAAGTATAAAGACTTGAACGGCGACGGCCGCATTACAGACGATGATGCCAGCTACGACAACGGTACTTATCCAAGTAATCCGCAGTTGGTTTACGGCTTTGGTGTGAATGTGCAATACAAAGGTTTCTATACAGGTGCCTTCTTCCAAGGAGTAGGACGTTCTTCTATCAACATGAAGGCAAACACCAACTACTACGTACCTTTTGCTAACGGACGTGATCAGTCGTCTGCACGTATGGAAGCCGTAAGTCACTGGACAGCCAGCGATCCGAACAACATGAATGTTATCTATCCGCGTTTGCATACGAACAACTATACCAACAACACGCTGAACAGCACTTGGTGGTATCGCGACGGTAGTTTCTTGCGTCTGAAGAACGTGGAATTTGGCTATCAGTTCGACAAAAAACTGATTCAGCATTGGAAGATGCAGAACCTTCGCATCTATGTACAAGGCACCAACTTGGCCGTATGGGACAAAGTGAAACTTTGGGACCCGGAAATCCAAAACAGTGGTGCTCGCTATCCGCTGACAGCAAACTGGACCGTAGGTCTTGATGTGGCATTTTAACTAACTTAGAAACTTAAAAAGGAAAAAAATGAATATCGTAAGAAACATACGCAATATAATGGCCGTATCGTTGGTCGGCCTCTTATCGGGTTGTTCAGACTACTTGGATGTGTCTTCAGAACTCTCTGAAAGCCTTGACAAAGACAAAGTATTCTCTACGGCCAGTTATCTAAAACAATGGTACAGTGAAATCTACTCTACCTGCCCACTCTATTCGGAAGCAGGTTTGGACGTACAGAACTCCAATGGCGTTGTGAATTCCTGGGCCATTTATTCGGGAGAGATTGTATGTGCTCACCCCAATGTATTAAAGTTTGGTCAGAACACATACACCCCGATGAATACCAGCCACAACCGTTGGTGGAACTGCTACAAGCAGATACGTCAAGCCATGATCTTTTTGGAAAGAGCTCCTGAAACCATCGGTGATCCCAAAGACTCTAACGGCTACATCTCTAAAACAGAGATGGATCGTTACAAGGCCGATGTAATTTATCTACTGGCCTACAACTACTTCCTGTTGTTTGAATTGTATGGTCCTACTCCCATCATTGAGGAAGTAGCCGATCCCGATAACAGTGGTACAGACTACGCCCGTGCATCGGTCGATGAAATGGTGAACCACATTGATGGTTTGTTGGTTAGCTTAATCTCTGGTGAATACAGCAATATATTGCCCGAAACGTTGAAAACCGGAGACGATGAATACAATTTGCGCGAAATCTTGCGCCCTACAATGGGTGCTGTTTACGCCCTGCGCGCTCGCTTGTGGGTGTACGCTGCTTCTCCCTTGTTCAACGGTGGCTATGCAGAAGCTTTGCAGTTGGCAAACCAAGATGGAAAACGTCTGTTCCCCGACAAAGACCCCAATAAATGGAACATTGCCAAGCAACGTTTGGAAGACTTGTTTGCGTTTGCCGACCGCAACGGCATGAAACTTTACGAGTCTGTAGATAAAGATGGTAATGTAGATCCGAATAAATCGATATACGAGTTGTTCCAAGCTTACAACGATGAAATTCTGTGGGCAAACGGAAACAACGACTACAACAGTTCAGTAACACTCAAGATGGAAGCACGTACCACGCCCGGTGGTATTCCCGGTGGAATGGGTAATGTAGGATTCTATCAGAACATTATCGACCTATTCCAAACCAGCAACGGATTGGACATCTCCGAAGACCCGGATTATCGCGAAGATGGTTTTGTGGACCTGACAAACGTATGCAACGAAAAGCAGCATATAGACAAGCACATCTTTAACATGTATGCTAACCGGGAACCTCGTTTCTATGCCGACGTGACCTACGAAGGCAAGAGTTGGCACAAGCAGCCGAGCGGTTATCCCGATTTCGGATTCTACTCCAGCATAGGCGGTTCCAGTTACCGAGACAACACCATGCATGCCCGTGCAGGATACCTGCTGTATAAGTTCAACAACCGTACGCTGCTGAACGAAGGCTCAAACACGAAGCAATGGGGACGTCCTTGGATTTATTTCCGCTTGGCCGACTTCTACCTTTACTATGCAGAAGTCTGCAACGAAATCAACGCCAGCGACCCGAACATCATCAAATATCTGGATATGGTGCGTACACGTGCCGGAATCCCCGGATATGCCGATTTGGCTACCAAGCCTGCTCCTTACGGCAAAAACATCATCGGCAACCAAGAGCTGCAACGCGAAGCCATCTATCGCGAACGCATCATCGAGATGCTGGGCGAAGGAAATTATTACTTCGATATGCACAGATGGATGCGTGCCGGATGGTCGCAGAACGAGTCTACGGGAGAATGGATAAAAGACAACGAAGACAAGACCCTGATACGTTACGGCATGGACAAGGACAAGCCTTCCGTGAAGAAGTATAACGAAGACAAGAATACAGCCTTAGAGTTTAACAGCACCATTGGCAAAGGAAGTTTCTACAATCGCATTGTGGTAGACAGATATCCCTGGTCGAAAGCAATGTTGCTCTATCCTGTGCCTTACAATGAAATGCAGAAAAGTCAGTTAACCATACAGAATCCTTTGTGGGACTAAACCTTATGAAGAAAATAAATGAAGAATATGATAGCTAAAATAAAGCAACTACTTTTGTTATTCTGGACGTTCTTCTGCTGCCCCTTCTTTTCGCTGGCATGTAGTAGCGAAAGTGCAGACGAAGTTCCCGAACTTCCGGAAGAATGGATAACCCTCCCGACTACTCCCTTGAACTTTACGTTCGAGGGAGGCGACGAAAGCCGCGAATGTGTGCTGGGCAAAGGCATCAATGTCTCGCAAGTAGAAATAAAATACAGTGGAGACGGTGCCGACTGGCTTACGGCTTCCATTCAAGGAGGCAAACTAACCATACATTGCGAACATTCCTATGTGGAACGGCAACGTACCTCGTCTGTCACACTCTGTTTGGATGATACGCACACACGCAGTCTGTCCGTATCGCAGGAGGCAGCTCCGACTTCGGCCGATCGCCTCATCAAAGTGATAGGAGGAGAAGCGACTTCGGAAGAAACATCGAGCAAAGATGGAGACGGAAAACCACTGACTCTGGCAAGCTCATACGATGGCGATAAGAAGACGTACTACAATTCTAAGTTTGGAGCCGTGTCTTATCCTTTCTACCTCACTTACCGGTTGGAAGAAGGGCATACACTTAGCCGCATCGTTTATACGCCGCGCACCGATTCGGGTAACAAATGGGGATCTTTGGATGTATTTAAAGTAGAGGTGACTACGGCCGACAAACCGGACGAATGGCGCGAAGTGGGTAACTACGCCCGTGGTAACGGTGTGCACACTCCGTTCAACATCAAGCTGGCAACAGCCGTAGCCAATGTGGCAAAGGTACGCTTCGTCATCACTAAGGCCTACGAAAATCGAGTCAGTTGTGCAGAGATGGAGTTCTTTGAAGCCGGTGCCAACCAGTTCGATCCGACCAGCGTTTTTGCCGACGGACTAGGAACTCAACTGAAGCCGGGCCTTACCGAAAAGCAACTCAAGCAGATTCCTAACGAAAATCTTCGTGCATTGGCACTGGCGCTCCATGCCGGTGGGTACGATACGAAATGGCGTCTGGCCGATTATCGTCCGTACCAACACCCTTCTGTGATGGCTACTACCAATAAAACCAATAAATATAGCCTGCGCGACAATCCTATGGGCCTTTTTGCCCACCAAGGACAAACGTTGCCGGTGTTTGTGGGAAAGATCTATCAGGGAGGAAAAATTTCTTTGATGATTCAGAACGTAGAAGAAGGTTACAACAATTTCCGGACTTACGAGCTGACAGAAGGCTACAACGAAGTGAAAGTGGATATTGGCGGTCTGATGTACATCCTGAACCATGTGGACAGCGATCTGCCGTTGCTGATGGAGGAAGCCAATGCACAGCAAAAGAAAGAAATTGCCGATAAAACGGTCAGTGTACACGTCGCTATGGGCAATGTCAATGGCTACTTCGACATCGCCAAGCACCAGGCCAGCGACTGGATAAACATACTGAAGGAAGCAAAGTATCGCGACATTGATGTACTGGGACACTATGCACATGTAACTTGGGCAGCAGACGATTTCCGCAAGAATGCTACAGACATTGTGAAGAGCATTGAGAACTGCGACCGCTTGGTGTGGTTGGAACAAGACTTTATCGGACTGGTGAAACACAAGAAGATGTTCCGCAACCGCATGCACTTCTGCATCGACTATCAGGCGAAGAGTCCCAATGCCACCGATTATCGGACGGTCTATAATGCCAGTACTTACTATGCCGAACCTTTCTGCGTGCCCGATCGGTTTGCTGCTCGCTGCTGGGGACCAGCCCACGAGGTAGGACATGTCAACCAGACACGTCCTGGCATAAAATGGGCAGGAACCACGGAGGTAACCAACAATATTCTTTCGCTGTATGTGCAGACTTCTTTCGGACAACCTTGCAAGCTGCTGGTGGACGGTTGTAAGCCCAAAGACGAAAACGGCAATCAGATTGGCGAATTCAAGAGTATTTACGAAGGAGCTCGCAAACTGATTGTGGACGGAAAACGTCCCCACTGTCTGCCGGGAATAGGCAACATTGTGCGCGAAACGCAATTGGTACCCTTCTGGCAATTGAAGTTATACATGGTTGATGTACTTGGTAAAGAAGATTTCTACAGAGATCTTTATGAATACTATCGCACACATCCAAGCCCCAGCGACCTTGGCGAAAACCAAGGGATGAATCAGTTGGACTTTGTCCGTCAGGCATGCGCCATCTCCGGACTGAATCTGCTCGATTTCTTCATCAAATGGGGATTCCTCTATCCGGTGAACACGACCTTAAACGATTATGGTCAGAAAAGCTTCATCATCACGCAAGGGCAGATCGATCAACTGAAGAATGAGATCAAGGCTAAGGGTTATCCGCTGGCAGCCCCCAATCTTCACCTGATTACTGAGGACAACTTGAACAATTATAAATGAGTATATACAGATTACATAACTTTTATAAAAAGTAAACCGAATGAAAAGACTAACAAATATGATGACAGCCTTGTTGCTGTCGCTCCTTATGGGCATCTTCGTTGTGAGTTGCAGTGACGAAGAGACTGTTGCAGTGCCCGACAACTGGGTAACCGTATCTGCCGAACCGCTTACCCTTGGCTATGAAGGAGGTGAATTGAAAGTAGATTATACCCTGGCTGCCGGACTGGACGGTACGGTACCCTACATCGTGAACCACACCAATTGGTGTTCAGGCTACATTCAAAATGGAACCATCGTAATTGAAGTGCAACGTTCCGAAGAAATCAACGAGCGCGAAGCTGAAATGTCTTTCATATACGACAAGGATCACACCGTTGTACTGACTGTATCACAAGGAAAAGCACCTGCCGTAGCTGCCGAAGGCTTCAACTTCGACAACCTTCCCGAAAGCATCGGCATAGACGAGACATGCGATCTGAACCAAGTTGTCACCGTTTTGCCTGCCAACACCAGCTATAAGCAGTTGACCTTTGCAGTGGTAGAAGGAGCAGAATTTATCTCACTCGATGAACGAGGCATCGTTACCGGCGTGGCTCCGGGTGTGGCTACGTTTCGGGTAACAGCCCCCGATGTCAATGGAACACTCGGAAAAGGCGTTTCGGAGCAATTCTCTCTGATTATAGAAGGACAGTTGGAATATGATTGTTCGGCTTGGACCATTACAACAACTTTGCCTTACACAGCTGATGGTACAACCGGAAAACCGGAAGACATGTTTGACGGAAAGACAACGACTTTCTTGTCATTGCAGAAACCGGGCAAGGGAGCGAACACAGCCGGCATCATTCCAGGCTTTACCATCGACCTGCAACAAGCCATCACTTTCAATTACTTCTACCTGGCTCACCGCAGTAACAACACCACCAAGGGCTTACGCCTGCAAGGAGCTAAACTATACGGTAGTAACGATGGCGAGAACTTCGAACTGATAGCCGAAGTGGCCATCAACAATTCATCGGACCTGAATTATAACATTCCTGAAACCACTTGCCGCTACCTGAAGGTAGAATACAGCAAATGGGATACCGCACAAAGTATGGCTATCCAGGTATCAGAGTTCAGATTGGGCAGATTGTTCTAATGAAGCGGCATTTCCGTAAGGAAGCGTAGTGAAGTGAAAAGTATCGGCATAGAAGAGGATTCAAACCTTCTTTTGTGCCGATATCATTTTAATGAATCATGCAAAACTATCGTATTTTTTATGGCGGAAAGCTATTTTATTGGTTCAAAAGGCCGGCAATTCCAAAAAGACTCCTTACTTTTGCATAAAAATCGAATATCCATATTGACCTTAAATGAACCATTGAAGATTGTATGAAGAAAGGTACGAAGCTACTCATGGCCTTAGGTATGGCATGTGTTTTCGCATCAGGGTATGCACAAGTAAAACCTACTGTAGAGATTGGAGCCGAGACTCGCATGGGGTATAACCGGGAATCGGTGGACGGCGACAAGTTGAATGGAAAAAGCGGAATCAAGGGGAACTATCTCAATCTGAGGCTGGACGGTACCCTGAACTCTTATTTCTCCTATTCGTGGAGGCAGCGACTGAACAAGGGAATCTCCGATTCCAACTTCTTTGATGCCACCGACTGGATTTACCTCAATTATCAGGCCGACAAGCACTGGGGCATAGCGGCCGGAAAGCAAATCGTGCTTATTGGAGGTTATGAATACGACCGTGCGCCCATTGACGTCTTTATGGCTTCCGAGTATTGGAACAACATTGCCTGCTACCAATTTGGCGGTAGCGTGACCTATACCACTTCCAAGGGAAACGACAAACTGACGGCACAGTTCTGCGAAAGCCCCTTCCACAACGACCAGCACAGCGACCTCTTCGCCTACAACCTGTTCTGGATGGGCAATCATGGGCCGATCAGCACGCTCTACTCCGTCAATCTGATGGAATATGCGCCCAAGAAATACATCAGCTACCTTGCATTGGGCAATCAACTCAGCTTGGGCAACGCCTGCCTGCAACTCGACTTCATGAACCGTGCCGCTGCCCACCAGCCCTACTTCTTCCGCGATTGCTCCGTGATGGCTGAGCTTTCTTGCTACTGCCATCCCAAGCTGGAGGTGTATGCCAAGGCTACTTACGACGTGAACCGCACCGATGTGGCGGCCGACCTTTGCGTGCTGCCCGGCACGGAACTTACCTCTTTCGGCGGAGGTATTAACTTCTATCCCCTGAAGGCCCAGAAGAACAGTGTGCGCCTTCATGCCAGTGCCGCCTACGTCACCGGCACGAACGGAAACCCTTCCGGTGCGCTGACGGACAAGCATCTGCGTGTCAACGTGGGGCTGACTTGGAAACTGCATTTGCTCTCTTATGGAAAATAAGTCATAACCTGTTATCCTTAGTGTAAATAAAAAGTATGAAGAACGATTCTAAGAAAAGGAAACTCCGTTTCCCTAGTGGCATTATGTGCCTGCTTGTAGTGACTCTTATCTTTGGTTACTTGGCCTCTATCATGGGATTACCCAATATGCTCAACACCATGATGAAGACGGCACACGACTTGTTGCTCAACACGGTGTTCTACCTGATGAGCATCTGTGTGCTTACGGGCGCCATCGGCAAGTTGTTTGTGGAGTTTGGCGTGGTGAATATGCTGGAGCAGTTGCTCCGTCCGCTGATGCGGCCGCTGTTCAACCTTCCCGGTGTGGCTTCGTTGGGAGCTGTGATGACGTTCCTTTCAGACAATCCGGCCATCATCTCGCTGGCCCACGACAAGCGCTTTGCCACCTACTTCAAGAAGTATCAGTTCATCTCGCTGACCAACTTCGGTACGGCCTTCGGCATGGGATTGCTGGTTATCGTGTTCATGGTGGGGCAGGGCTTTTACGCTTCTCCCTTCATCGGCCTGTTCGGAGCCTGCTGCGGTTGCATCTGCTCCACGCGGCTGATGCAGCACTTTGTGGTGAAGGCTTATCCCGACTATGCGGTGGAAGATGCCATCGAGGTGAGCGAAGAAGAAGCAGCGGAGGTGGAGCAGCAGAAGCAGAAGACCCTCTTCATCCGTCTGCTCGATGCCCTGCTGGACGGCGGACGCGGAGGTGTGGACGTAGGTATCGCTATCATCCCCGGTGTGCTGATTATCTCTACGTTCGTGATGCTTTTCACCTTTGGCACTGGTGCGGACGGCACTTACGACGGTTCTGCCTATCAGGGCGTGGAGCTGTTGCCTTGGCTGGCCAATAAGGTGGGCTTCGTCTTCAGGTGGCTTTTCGGTTTCCAGGACCCACATCTGATAGCTTTCCCCATCACTGCCCTCGGTGCGGTAGGAGCCGCCTTGAGTCTGGTGCCCAATTTCCTCAGCCACGGCTGGGTGGACGGGAATGCCATTGCCGTGTTTACGGCCATCGGTATGTGCTGGAGCGGTTACCTGAGCACGCACACTGCCATGCTCGACTCGCTGGGCTATCGCGACCTCACTCCTAAAGCCATCTGGGCGCATACCATTGGTGGTCTGGTGGCGGCAGTCGTGGCGCATTGGGGCTATCTGCTCTATGAGTTGCTGGCTATGTGATTCGCTACGCCCTCTTTCTGCTTTTTGTGGAAAAAATGTGACAGTATAGGCTTCGGGAAAACTCTGTGCCTGCGCTGTACCCGAAAGGGGGCAACTCCGTATTATCTCCGTATCTATAGGGACGGAGCTGATACGGACTTGGTCCGGAGCAGATACGGAGCAGGTCCTTTCCAGATGGCTCTCAAACCAGATATTTGCAGCTCTATCCTCCTCTGACAAGCAATAGAAAAATGATGAAAAAAGAGAACAAAAGAGTCCTTTTGGGCATGAGTGGCGGAACGGACAGTTCCGTGGCTGCCATGCGGTTGCAAGAGGCCGGATATAAAGTGACCGGCGTGACGTTCCGTTTCTATGAGGTGGACGACCAGACGGATTACCTGGACGATGCGCGTGCACTGGCCTCGAAGCTGGGGATGGAGCACATCACCTACGATGCGCGCGAGCTGTTCCGCTCTTGCATTATCCATTATTTTGTGGAGGAGTATCTGAAGGGGCGGACTCCCGTGCCTTGCACCCTTTGCAACAATGAGCTGAAGTGGCCGTTGCTGGCAAAAATTGCCGATGAAAAGGGCATTTATTGGATTTCCACCGGACATTATGTGCGCAAGGTGCAGCAAGAGGGGAAGTGCTACATTGCCCCTGCTGCCGACCGCGACAAGGACCAGACTTTCTTCTTGTGGGGCTTGAAGCAGGACATCCTGCAACGTATGTTGCTTCCGATGGGCAACATCACGAAGAGCGAGGCACGCCGCTATGCGGCGGAACGCGGATTCGGGCAGGTGGCCGCGAAGAAGGACAGCATCGGTGTGTGCTTCTGCCCCTTGGACTACCGCTCCTTTTTGAAGCGCGAACTGGGTGCCCGAAAACTGCCCGATAGGGGAAGATTTCTCGATGAAAAGGGCGTTTTTTTAGGGTGGCACGAGGGTTATCCTTTCTACACCGTGGGGCAGCGCCGGGGCTTGGGACTTCAGTTGAACAAGGCCGTATTTGTCAAAGAGGTTTCGGTGGAGCGGAACGAAGTAGTGCTTGCTCCGCTCTCTTCCTTGTACAAGCAGGAGATGTGGCTGGAGCAGTGGAACCTGGTGGAGGAGAATCGGGTGCTGGGTGCGGACGAGGTAATCGTGAAGATACGCTACCGCAAGCAGGCAAACCGCTGCCGGGTGTCGCTCACTGCGGAGGGGCTTTTGCATGTCTGCCTGATAGAGCCGCTGGAGTCCATCGCACCGGGACAGGCGGCGGCTTTTTATGATGAAAGTGGGCTGCTGCTGGGAGGGGGAATTATCCGGTAGTATTTGTCGCTGTCAGAAAAAGTGTGAAGTTCTTGCACAAATGTGTATTCTTATATAATCCGTATGCTGTTTGTATTTCTGATTGGAATTAGTCGTAGTAATTGGATGCTTAATATTCAGTGTTTGACTGTTAAATGAGTAGGTGTGTATGGAAAATTTAATGGTAGTTGTGCAATTTCCCGTTTTTATTACTATGTTTGCAATTAGTAATAAGTGTTATGTTTATTTCGTTAAGGGATGGCATTGCAGCTTCACACTTTATGTTTCACAATAAAAGGTTTTTGAGAAGCTGGAAGAACCGGGAGGAATATTATATATGAGAAAGTTATCTGTTTTTTCAAACTTAGTGCTTCAGAAAAGCATTTTGTGTTTGGTTGTTTTGATGTCTGCCTGTATGGTAGGTTTTACATCATGTAGTGGTGATGAGGACGTTACCGGGCAGGGTATTGTCGGTATATGGCAGTCTACTCATGGAACTATATGGAACAAAACGAATGGTGTGATGGACGATGAATCATACGATGGGCCATATACGTTTACAACATTGACATTTGGTGCAGATGGTAAGTTTAAGAGGGTAACCTCCGTTTTTGAAGATTTTAATTTTGCAGGAACTTATAAACTGTCGGGTAATACTTTGGAAATGACAGTGGAAGGAATAACGGAAAACATGAATGTGTTGAAACTTACCGATTCCCAATTGATTATAGAATATTTCTTCGATGATGGCATCGACGAATATGGAGACCATTTGGTAGGATATATGAAATTGGAGTGTCAGAGGATTAAGTGATAGGTATGTGCAATTTTTGCCATGTATAGGTCCGGATATTTCCTCGTTTTGACAGTCAAACCTTCTTGTGAGGGAATATCTAAAGAGGTATAAGAACGGCCCACTAATTCGCAATGCTTTAAGTACGAATTAGTGGGCTGTTCTTGTTGTTTTTCGGGATATTCCTTTTTTGGTGCGGAAGATAACGCTTTCGTCTCAGTCGCCTTTTCTGCTTTTTCCGAAGGTCTTGGCCGGATGCAGGGGATGTGCTGATTAATCATTATGCTACGGCTCGTGGAACCTTATGTACCGGAGGGGACGCTGGGGTTGATACCTACCGGTTCAGTTCCAACATCTCCTCGATATACTCCCGGGTATTGCTCAGGCGTGGAATCTTATGTTGTCCGCCCAACTTGCCTTTGCGGTCCAGCCAGTCGTGGAAAAGGCTGGGGCGAGCCACGATGACTTCCAGCGGTTGCAGCGCCAGATTGTTCTGTCGTTTGGCTTCGTAGTCGGAGTTGACCTCTTTCAGGGTGTCGTCCAGCACTTTGGCAAAGGTCTCCAGGCTGTCCGGTATCTGGGCAAACTCTATCAGCCACTGGTGGCGGCACTTTGCGTTCCGGTCCATGAAGACAGGGGCGGCGGAATAGTCTATAATCTGGGCGCCAGTCTCGGCACAAGCCCTGGCCAATCCTCTCTCGGCATTGTCCACAATCAGTTCCTCGCCGAAGGCATTGATGAAGTGCTTGGTGCGGCCCGTGATGACAAACTTATAGGGATGCTTCGAGGTGAACTTCACCGTGTCCCCAATCATGTACCGCCACAATCCGGCCGAGGTGGAGATGACCATGGCATAGTTCTTGTCCAGTTCCACCTCTTCGAGGCAGAAGATGCGCGGCTGCTCCTTGCCCACATCCTCCAATGGAATGAATTCGTAGAAGATGCCGTAGTCTATCATCAGCAGCATGGCCGGGTCGGTCGGGTCGTTTTGCGTACCGAAGTAGCCTTCGGAGGCGTTGTAAGTCTCCACATAGTGCATCCGGTTGCTGCGGATGACCTCCTTGTACTGCTCGCGGTAGGGGGTGAAGGCTACGCCGCCGTGGAAGAAGACCTCCAAGTTGGGCCATATTTCTTCTAAGCTCTGCCGCCCCGTTTTCTCCAGCAGATGCTTGATGAGCACCAGCATCCACGACGGTACGCCGGAAAGATTGGTGACGTTGGCATGGAGGGTTTCGCGTGCGATGGCTTCTATCTTAGGCTCGAAGTGCTCCATCAGGGCGGTCTGCTTGCTGGGCACGCGGATAAAGTTGACCAGTGGGTTGATGTTTTCTATCAGGATGGCCGAGAGGTCGCCCACCAGGCTGTGGTTGGTATTCAGGTTGGGAGCGTGGCTGCCGCCCAGGATGAGACCCTTGCCGGAGAAGAAACGGCTCTCGGGATTCTGCCCCAAGTAGATGGCCACGGCATCGCGTCCTCCTTTGTAGTGGGTGTCGTGCAAGGACTCCCGGCTGACGGGCAGGAACTTGCTCTTGTCGTTGGTCGTGCCCGACGACTTGGCAAACCAGCGTATTTCCGAAGGCCAAAGTAGATTTTGCTCGCCGGCACGCAGACGGGTCATATAGGGCTTCACCTCTTCGTAAGTTTGTATGGGAAGGCGCTTCTTGAAGTCTTCGTAAGTGTGGATAGAGGCATAGTCATGCTTTTTGCCCCACTCCGTATTTTCCGCCGTCCGGACGAGGCGCTGTAGCACAAGCTGTTGCAATTCGTCGGCGCGACTGGTATACTGTTCGATTTCTTTCAAACGTGGAGCAAAATATACCTTATTCAGAAACTTTGTAATATTCATCGTTCTTTATGAAATCTTATTTTTAAACCGCAAAAGTAATCTTATTTATCGGCATCTCTATCTTTTTTCTCTTTTTTTTCTACCTTTACGGCTAGTTAATGTGCCGATATGCTAATATGCTAATGACCATGCGGCATGATAGCGCAGCCGATTTGCACATTAATCACATTGTCACAGTTAACACATTATCAACATGAGAATCGGAATTTTGACTTCAGGAGGCGACTGTCCTGGCATTAACGCAACCATTCGCGGTGTATGCAAAACGGCTATCAACCATTATGGAATGGAAGTAATAGGTATTCACAGCGGTTTTCAGGGGTTGCTGACCAAGGATGTGGAGCCGTTTACTGAAAAATCCTTGTCCGGTTTGCTGAACCTGGGAGGCACGATGCTCGGCACTTCGCGCGAGAAACCTTTCAAGAGGAGCGGAATGATGTCCGGCGTGGACAAACCGGCACTGATAGGGCAGAATATCAAGGAACTGGGGCTTGACTGCGTAGTCTGCATCGGTGGCAACGGCACGCAGAAGACCGCCGCCAAACTTGCCGCCATGGGACTGAACATCGTCTCTGTGCCCAAGACCATAGACAACGATATTTGGGGAACCGATTTCTCTTTCGGCTTCGACTCTGCCGTCAGCATTGCCACGGATGCCATCGACCGCCTGCACAGCACGGCCAGTTCGCACAAACGGGTCATGGTGATTGAGGTGATGGGGCACAAGGCCGGCTGGATAGCTCTCTACTCGGGCATGGCCGGTGGAGGCGACGTGATTCTGCTGCCCGAGATTCCTTACAACATCCACCGCATCGGCGAAACCATCCTGAACCGTCTGAAGAAGGGGAAACCTTACTCCATCGTTGTGGTGGCCGAAGGCATACAGACGGATGGACGGAAGCGTGCTGCCGAATACATCGCCCAGGAGATAGAGTACGAGACGGGCATCGAGACGCGCGAAACCGTATTGGGCTATATCCAGCGCGGCGGTTCGCCCACTCCCTTCGACCGCAACCTCTCCACGCGCATGGGTGGCCATGCCACGGAACTGATTGCTACCGGACAGTTTGGCCGGATGATAACACTGAAAGGTAATGAGATTTCTTCCACACCGCTGGCAGAAGTTGCCGGTAAGCTGAAGTTGGTGACGGAGGACAATGACCTGGTGGTGCAGGGACGTAGGATGGGAATCTGCTTCGGATGAAATTCAAGTTATAAGAAGAGGGGGTGTGCAGATGGCATGGCACACATCCTCTTCGCCATATCCTATACTCAAATCTCATGTGATTTGTTTTCAACCACTTTCTACCGTTCGGGGTGGTGCAATAGATTATAATTTTTCTTCGCTGTCTATCAACTCCTCTTTCGCCTGCTTCTGTTCCTTGGCCGTCTGAATCTCCTCCATGAAGGTGCTGTCACTCTTGATTTTCTTCAGCGCCATCTGTGCGGCATTTTGTTGCGATTCTTTCTTGGAGTATCCCGTGCCGGTGCCGGCCGATATGCCCTCGATGCGTACTTCGGTATGGAACATTGGGTTGTAGTCCTTGTCGAGCAGCTGCTCGATAAGCTCGAAGGAAACTTCCATCTTGTGCTTTTGGCTCCATTCGATGAGCTTCGACTTGAAGTTGACCTCCTTGCGCGACATCTTGTCGAGGTCGATATAGTTCTTGAGAATCTTCTCTTCCATGAACTGCTTGCAACGGTTGTAGCCCTGGTCCAGGTAGATGGCACCGATGAAGGCTTCGAATGCGTTGCCGTACATGTAGCTGTTGTGCGAAGAGGAACGCGAGGAGTATTTCACCA
Source organism: uncultured Bacteroides sp. (assembly GCA_947176775.1). Lineage (GTDB taxonomy): Bacteria > Bacteroidota > Bacteroidia > Bacteroidales > Bacteroidaceae > Bacteroides. The sequence continues at coordinate 6,359 of CAMWRY010000010.1, read as the reverse complement.
GTTTGTCCAGGCCTATCTCTACGGCCAGTTTGTTGAGCGTCTCGCGTTGTACGATTTTGGAACGGGTGTTGGTGAGGAAACCTTCGCGGCGTCCCTCGAAATAGCGGTAGACAATGTCGCCTACAATGGCATCAAGGATGGCATCGCCTAAGAATTCCAACCGTTCGTTGTTGATAGGACGTCCCTTTTCGGAACGTAGGGAAGTGGATTTGTGCAACAAAGCCTGCTGATAGACCTTGATGTCACGGGGGAAGAAACCGAGGATTCGGTAGAAACAAAAATAAGACTCTCTGTCCTTATGGAACAAGAGCCTTATTTTATCTATTTGGTTACGTAACACGACTTTATTATTCTGCGTATTTCTTGAAAATAACACACGCATTATGACCGCCGAATCCGAAAGTATTGGACAAGGCTGCGTTGATGTCACGCTTTTGAGCTTTATTAAATGTAAAGTTCAGGTCATAGTCGATGTTTTCGTCATTATCACCCTCTTCGTGGTTGATGGTCGGAGGCACAATGCCATTCTTGATGGCAAGGATGCTCGCAATGGCTTCTACCGCACCGGCAGCACCCAATAAGTGACCGGTCATGGACTTGGTCGAACTGATGTTCAACTCATAGGCATGCTGGCCGAATACCTCTTTGATGGCTTTGGCTTCCGAGATATCACCTACGGGAGTAGATGTACCGTGTACATTGATGTAATCCACCTCTTCGGGTTTCATCTCTGCATCTTCCAGTGCATTCTGCATCACCAGCTTGGCACCCAGTCCCTCGGGATGAGAAGCCGTCAGGTGATAAGCGTCGGCAGACATGCCTGCGCCGGCAACTTCCGCATAGATTTTCGCACCACGTGCTTTGGCATGTTCCAGCTCTTCCAGAACAAGACAGCCGCCGCCTTCGCCCATGATGAATCCGTCACGGCTTGCACTGAACGGACGGGAGGCAGTAGTGGGTGAATCATTACGGGTTGACAATGCGTGCATGGCGTTGAAACCGCCCACACCGCAAGCGGCGATGGCAGCTTCCGAACCGCCGGTCACGATGGCATTGGCCTTACCCAAACGGATGAGGTTGAAAGCATCGGCTATGGCGTTTGTGGAAGTGGCGCATGCAGAACATGTGGCGTAGTTGGGACCATGGAAACCGTACAGGATGGAGATTTGTCCGGCTGCAATGTCCGAAATCATCTTGGGGATGAAGAACGGATTGAACTTGGGACCCATTTCTTTGCCATTCAAGGCGTAGTTGCCCGCTTCTTCTTCAAAAGTATGGATACCACCGATACCGGCACCGAAGATGACACCGATTTTGTTTAAATCCTCATTTTCGACGTCAAGCCCAGAGTCTTCCACCGCTTCTTTGGCCACTGTAATGGCGAACTGTGTATATCGGTCCATCTTGCGAGCCTCTTTGCGGTCTATATATTTAGTAGCATCAAAGCCTTTTACTTCGCATGCAAACTGAGTCTTGAAAAGCGATGCATCGAAATGAGTAATAGGCCCTGCTCCACTAACCCCATTCACAAGGTTTTCCCAGAATTCGGAAACATTGTTGCCAATGGGAGTAATGGCGCCAAGACCCGTTACTACAACTCTTTTTAATTCCATGTTATAAACGGATGGATAGGGATTACTTAGAGTGTTCTTCGATGTAAGCTACAGCATCACCTACAGTGCCGATTTTTTCAGCTTGGTCGTCAGGAATAGTGATACCGAATTCTTTCTCGAATTCCATGATAAGTTCTACAGTGTCAAGAGAATCAGCTCCCAGGTCATTAGTGAAGCTAGCTTCATTAGTAACTTCTGATTCTTCTACGCCTAATTTATCAACGATAATCGCTTTCACTCTTGATGCAATTTCAGACATAACTTTTAGTTTTTAATTAATAATTAGTTTTATTTCTTTAATTTTGCGCTGCAAAGGAATGAATATTTATCATTCCTCGCAAATATTTGATGAATTAAATGTACCTTTTTGCACATTTTTCACGGTTTTGTGCAGTATTTGGAGGAATTATGGGAAGAAATTTGGCAGTTTTAGCATCGGGAAGTGGCACAAATGCTGAGAATATCATTCGTTATTTTAGGACAAAAGAGGTGGCTCGCGTTGCTTTGGTACTGACTAATCGACAGAATGCGTTTGTTTTAGAACGGGCAAAAAGCCAGGAAGTGCCCTGTGCTTGGTTTGCCAAGGAGGATTGGGAGAGTGGGGAGTCTGTCTTGGCTATGCTTCGTTCGTATAGCATTGATTTTGTGGCATTAGCAGGTTTTTTGGCTTGTGTGCCGGGCTGCATATTGCATGCTTATCCCAATAAAATGATAAATATACATCCTTCCTTGTTGCCTAAATTCGGTGGAAAAGGCATGTACGGCAATCGCGTGCACGAGGCTGTGATTGCTGCCGGCGAAAAGGAAAGCGGCATCACCATCCACTATACGAACGAGCATTACGACGAGGGAGGCATTATCTGCCAGAAACGGTGTCCTGTGTTGCCGGGTGACACACCGGAGGAGTTGGCACAGCGCATCCATCAGCTTGAGTATGAGTATTATCCCAAGGTGATAGAAGAGTTGCTGTGTGGTGCCGGTTTATGATTTCTCCGTCAGGGTGTACGCTTCTTTTTCTCTTCGCAGCGGATAGTCGCCTCGTAATTTCTCAAATAGTTCAGGGTGTCGTTTCAGCGCCTCGCTGTCTCGTCTCGGGTCGTACATCTGCAAGTAGGCTTCCGCCGGAGTGCTGGCGGTAATGAGGGGATTCTCCGGTTGAGGGGGGAGAATGCGATAGTCGGCTTTTATGTGGAAGAAGCGGCAGAGCGCATCCAGCGACATGCGTGTGGCATTCGCCTTTCCGTCGGCAGAGTAGCCGGCAATGTGAGGAGTGCCGATAAATACTTTATTTAATAAGGTGAGATTGATGTCCGGTTCATTTTCCCAAACGTCCAGAATGGCTTCCGATACCTGTTTGTTTTCCAAGGCATTCAGTAGGGCATGAGTGTCCACTACCTCTCCGCGCGAAGTGTTGATGATGACGGGCCTGCGTTTCAGCGAGCGGAAAAAGTCCTCGTCTGCCAGGTGGAACGTTTTGTATACTCCTGTTCTGTGCAGAGGGACATGAAAAGTGAGGATGTCGCATCTCTCTGCCAGTGTTTGCAGGGGATTGAAGTTGGCTTTTCCCTCTTCGGCTTCGCGTGGCAGGTCGTTCAGCAGGACGTGCATTCCCATTTCCCGGGCCACTTGTGCCACTTTGCTGCCTACGTTTCCCACGCCGATAATGCCTAATGTCAGTTCGGAAAGGGGCATCCCTTTGATTTGTTGCAGCAGCAGCAGGGACGATTGCAGGTATTGGGCCACGGAGGCAGAGTTGCATCCGGGGGCATTGGTCCAGGTGATGCCTGCTTCGCGGCAGTATTCCGTATCTATATGGTCGAAACCGATGGTGGCGGTAGCGATGAAACGCACTTTGCTGCCTTCCAGCAGTTCTCGGTTGCAACGGGTTCGGGTACGGATAATCAGGGCATCGGCATCTTTCACCAATTCCGGGGTGAAGTCCTTGCCGGGGACATACAGTACATTGTCTGTTATGTTTTTGATGGCTTCCTTGATATAAGGAATCTTGTTGTCGATAATGATTTTCATCTGGTTGCTTGTTGCCAATCAACTCCGTCTTATTTTAGTATATACGCAGCTACGATTTGCGCAAAGATACATCTATTTTGCAAGAAACAGGCTATGGGCTTGCTTAATTTTTTTCATTTTAGTCAAAAAGAACAAGCTGGTTAGTTCGTATGTGGGGATTATCTTGTACATTTGCAGTTGAAATTTTTGAGAGAATGAAAATAGGATATGACGGAAAACGTGCAGTGCAGAATGCTACAGGGCTGGGTAATTACAGCCGTTATGTAGTGGAATCATTGTCTGCTTTTGCCCCGGAAAACGAATATTGGCTGTATGCTCCATCCCCTCGGAAGAATCGGCAACTCTCTTTGTTGGTGGAAGAGAGCAAAGGGCTTGTATCTATTCATTATCCTTCCTCCTGTTTATGGAAAAGCATGAGGGCCTTGTGGCGCATTGGAGGTATATGGAAAGATTTGCAACGGGACGAAATAGAACTGTTCCACGGATTGAGCAACGAACTGCCATTTACCATACGCAAAGCGCGGAAAGTGAAAAGTGTGGTTACGGTTCACGACCTAATCTTCTTGAAGTTGCCTCATTGCTTTTCGCCGATAGACCGCTGGATTTATAATCAAAAATGCCGGTATGCCTGTCGGCATGCCGATCACATCATTGCCGTAAGCGAGTGCACCAAACGTGACATCATCCGCTATTACGGCATCTCTGAAAGCAAGATATCCGTTATTTATCAAGGATGTAATCCAATATTTTCCTCTTCCGTACCGGCGGATAAGCGGTGGGAAGTGGCTTGCTGTTATCATTTGCCCAAGCGTTATATCCTTTCGGTGGGTACTATTGAGGAGCGCAAAAATGCGTTGACCCTTGTACAGGCATTAGCTCATTTGCCGAAGGAGTTGCATCTTGTTTTGGTGGGAAGACCCACTGCATATACTCTGAAGGTGAAAGATTTTATACACAAGGCCGGGCTGCAGGAACGGGTACATTTTCTGCATGGTGTTTCTTCGGATGACTTGCCGGCTATTTATCAGTGTGCCGAAAGTTTTGTATATCCTTCTGTTTACGAAGGTTTCGGCATTCCTGTTCTCGAGGCCTTGCATTCCGGCATTCCGGTGGTCGCGGCAACCGGTTCCTGCCTTGAAGAAGCAGGAGGGGCACATTCCCTGTACGTTGCGCCTTATGATGTGGAGGCTTTGGCGGCGGCAATTCAGAAAACATCGGTTCCTTCTGTGCGTGCCGCGATGATTGAGGAAGGCAGGAAATGGGCAAAGCGTTTCACCCCGGAACAGATGGCGCATGATACGATGACTTGTTATCGGAAGGTGTGTGGGGCGATTGATTAGGAGAACATTATGGCGTAATTATTATAAGATGATTGGATGAAGAGAGTATTGACAGTAGGCGTTTTCGACCTCTTGCATGTGGGGCATATAGAGCTGTTCCGCAAGGCAAAAGCTCTGGGCGATTATTTGATAGTGGCGGTGCAAGACTCTGACTACGTTTCCCGATTTAAGCCGGAGGCCAATTTGGTATATACTACGGAGGAGCGCTGCTACATGGTGAGTGCCATCCGCTACGTGGACGAAGTGGTGGTTTACCGCAATGTGGGCGACGTAGCGGACGAGGTGAATTTTGACATTTTTGCCAAGGGGCCTGACCAGACACATGCAGGATTCCAACGGGTAGTGGATTACTGCGGTGAGACGGGCAAGTCGGTGGTAGTCATGCCCCGTACGGAGGGGATATCTTCTTCGGAGCTGAAAAGCCTGATTAAGTGCATGAAGTAGAAAAAGCGATAACAGATAGAAGAAATGGCAACATACGATATTAGACCTTTGCAACTCCGGTTGCTGGAAATCCTGATGGCGATTGACGCCATGTGCCGCAAGCACGGCTTGCGTTATTATCTGGTAGACGGATCGCTCATTGGCGCTGTCCGCGAGAAAGGTTTCATCCCTTGGGACGATGACATGGACATCTGTATGCCTCGCGAAGATTATGAAAAGCTGATTGCGCATAGCCGCGAGTGGCTTCCCTCTCCATACGAGTTCGTCTGTTTTGAAAATGACCCTCAATATCCGCTCCATTTTGGTAAGGTGCAGGATGCAGGCACCACGTTGATAGAACGTCCTCACTTGTACTATCTGGGTGGGGTATATGTCGATGTGTTCCCCATCGACGGGGCGCCGGAAGGAAAACTCGCGCAACGGCTTTACGACATTAAATACAAATATTTGAAGAAAGCGCTCTATTTCCTGTTTCGTGACCCTTATCGTCATGGTCACGGCCCTTCGTGCTGGCTGCCTCTGTTGGTGCGCAAATGCTACACATTGCCGGGGTTGCAGAGGAAGATAAAGCGCCACATGATGCTTTATGACCTGCGTACAAGTCGTATAGCAGCTGTCAATCATAATGACGGACTGGGCAGCATGGTCGATAAAGTGAATGTACTGGGTGAGCCTACTCCCATTGAGTTCGAGGGTAAGACGGTGATGGGCATGAAGGACAACCATGCCTATCTGACGCAACTGTTCGGCGACTACATGACTCCTCCTCCCGAAGGAAAACGGCATCAGCATAATTTCCACTTTATGGACTTGAACTTGCCTTATCGGGAATACAAAGGCGATCGGAACCGTACCTGAGCTATACCCGATCTGTATTATGAGACTGTCTAACAAGTTTGGGCAGTCTCTTTTTATAGTCTAAACAGACTAAAAA
>CAMWRY010000009.1 GCA_947176775.1 uncultured Bacteroides sp. | reverse complement strand
CAACTAACGGTGTGATAACCGATATGGACGGTAACTTTACATTGACTAATGTGCCTGAGAACGCGGTGTTGCAGGTGTCTTTTATTGGTTATGTGACTCAGGAGATAAAAGTGGCCGGTAAAACTACTTTCAGCATTCAACTGAGCGAAGATGCCAAAGCGTTGGAAGAAGTGGTGGTAGTGGGGTACGGTTCGCAGAAGAAGGTGAACTTGACCGGTGCCGTTGGTCAGATTGACTCCAAAGTTCTTGAATCAAGACCTATTACAAGTACTGCCAGTGCCTTGCAGGGTACTATTCCTAACTTGCAGATTACCAACCTGAGCGGTGAACCGGGACAAGCGGCTTCGCTGAACGTGCGTGGTACCACTTCTATCAACGGCGGTAGCCCATTGGTGCTGGTAGATGGTGTAGAGATGAGTCTCGATCTGGTGAATCCCAATGATATTGCCAATGTGACAGTGTTGAAGGATGCCGCTGCATCTGCCATTTATGGTGTGCGTGCTGCGTTCGGTGTAATATTGGTGACTACCAAGAGCCCCCAGAAGGTAGAAAAGGTGACTGTGAACTATACTGGTAACTTTTCTTTTGCAAAACCTTCTATTATGCCGGAATTCCTCACTAGTCAGTCTGAATTTGCAGAATGGATGAATCAGGCTTGTATTAATGGTAGTGTTCCTACAAAATATAAGCAGGAAACTATTGACAAGATGAAAGCATACGAGGCAGACCCGAGAAACAATCCTGAATATGAAGTGATTGACGGACAGTTGTATTATTACGGCTATTCAGATTTTAAGGAGAAGATGGTGAAGAATGTGGCTCTTACACAGCGTCACAACTTGAACATCTCTGGCGGTAGCGAGAAGACCCGTTTCTATACTTCTGTAGGCTACTTGAATCAGGAAGGGTTGTATAAGGTGGGTGATGATAACTTTAAACGTCTGAATACTCGCTTGAATGTAGAAAACCAGACAACGAAATGGTTGAAGTTGGGTTTCAAGGCCTTGTATAACTATAGCACTTCTGACAAACCTTATACGTATGACGGTAAGGATGTGTGGAAGCGTGTGATTTATTCATTGCCTACGGACTTTATCAACGCTTGGCAGAAAGACGCGCGTTATCCGGAACTGGATAAATTTGATGGCGTTTACAATGAGAACAATGCTTATTCATTGATGAAGAACGGTGGACGTAACAAGTCTGACAAGCATGATATTTGGTTGACAACAAGCGCAGACCTGAAAATCCTGAAGGGGTGGAGTGCTCATGTTGACTTCAACTATAACTTGAATTATCAGAAAGCTTCGGAACACTCTAAGCCGATTAAGTTCTTTGACGGTCAGTTCAATGAAACCTACGGGCGTACAAGTACGAACTATTACAAGATGACAAACTATAATACAAGTTATTATTCATTCAATGCTTATACGGATTATGAAAATACGTTTGTCGAGAAGCATTATGTAAAGGCAATGATTGGTTTCAATCAAGAGCTGACTCGCTATTCAACCTTCAGCGGACGGCGTGATGGTATTCTGAATGAGAATTTGCCTTCGTTAAGCCTTGGCTCAGGCATTCATACTGTAGCTCAGAATGGATATGAATGGGCTTTGCGCGGTGGTTTCTTCCGTGTGAACTACATCTATAACGATCGTTATCTGTTGGAGGTGAACGGACGTTATGACGGTACTTCCCGTTTCCCATCAGACAATCGTTTCGTGTTCTTGCCCTCCGTTTCAGGCGCATGGCGTATCAGTGAGGAGAAATTCATGGAAGGTACACGTTCTTGGTTGGACAACTTGAAGATTCGTGCCACATACGGTGTACTGGGTAACCAGATGATTTCTTCGAACGATTGGAGTGGAAATACCAAATATTATCCGTACATTCCGTTTATGAGCAACGGTACTTCCACGCTGTGGACTTTTGGAAATGAAAACGCCACTACAATCAATCCAGGAAATTTAGTTAGTGCGGATTTGACTTGGGAAAAAGTATCTACCGTGAATGTCGGTTTGGATGCAAGCTTCTTCAATCAGCGTTTGAACACCAGCTTCGACTACTATGTACGTACTACTTCCGATATGTTGATTAAAGAAACTCTTCCTGATGTACTGGGAACATCTGCTCCTCCTGCCAATTCGGCAGAGTTGAAGACTCGTGGTTGGGAGTTCACTATCAGCTGGAAAGACCGTATCGGTAAGGATTTCGGATATGAACTTGGTTTTGTGTTGTCCGATTCTCAAGCAGAGGTGACGAAATACAAAAATCCGACAAAGTCTATTGATACTTACTATGTTGGTAAAAAGATTGGTACTCTCTGGGGTTATGAGACAGAAGGTTTGTTCCAGAGCGATGAAGAAGCTGCTAACTGGTATAGCCAGAAGGACATTAAGAACATAATTTGGGGTGCTGGTGATATCAAGTTCAAGAATCAGAATGGTGATGATGTCATTGATGATGGCGCCCGTACATTGGATAATCACGGTGACTTGAAAGTTATTGGTAACACCACTCCGCGCTATCAATATGGTATCACAGCCAACCTGACTTATAAAGACTTCTATCTGAATATATTCATGCAAGGTGTGGGTAAGCGTGATGCTTGGCTGAGCGATGAGGCTTTCTGGCCGGCAGCTACGCAGTATTACAATGCACAGAAGTGGCATGTCTCTGATTCTTGGACTCCGGAGAATCCGAACGCTTACTTCCCCATTGTACGTGCTACGGACAATCGTAACAGAGCTGTGATGACAGACCGTTATTTGCAGGATGCTTCTTACTTGAGAATGAAAAACCTGACATTCGGATGGAATTTGCCGAAACAGTGGATTAGCAAAGTCTTCTTGACCAATGCTTCTATCTATGTGAGTGGCGAAAATCTGTTTGAGTTTACGAAGATTAAAGGCCCGTATGATCCGGAAGCTGCCCGTGGAAACGGTGTTATGCTTTATCCTTTTATGAGAACATATTCATTTGGTGTTAATCTGACATTCTAAAAAAGTAAAAGAACGATGGAAAAGACAATAGGAAAATATATATTGGCAGGTATGGCTGTTCTGGCTATGACCGCATGTAACGATTCTTTCTTGGAGCGTACGCCGACGAACGATTTGAATGATGCAGCTTACTGGAAAACAGAAGCTGATTTGCAGGCCTATGCGAATGGTATTTATAATGAAGCGGCAAATAATGGAACTTACAGATTCATGATAGGTTTCCATAGCGATGCTTATTCTGCGAAAATAACAGGACCTTATTCAATGGAGGCCATGTCCGACAACTTCGCTACAATGGACGGAAGTCAGACATGGGCAAGTGCTGTGGCGGCAGGTATTGAGAATCAACCAAGCGGAAATCCGAGTTATGCCAGTTGGTCGTGGACTCTGCTGCGTCGTATCAATGTATTTCTTGAAAACTATGAGCGTGCTAAAGACCTTCCGGAAACAATAAGGCAACGTTATGCCGGTGAAGCATTATTCTTCCGTGCATGGTTCTATCTGTATATGGTGCAGAATTATGGTGATGTGCCTTTGATTACACATCCTTTAGGTACTGCCGATCTTGAAGAGTTGTATGGTCCGCGTACTCCACGTAAAGAAGTGATGAAGCAAGTTTTGGATGATATCAATACTGCTTGCTCTTACTTGCCGGCAGACAATTGGGGGGCTAACCGTTTGACGAAAGGTGCGGCTTTGGCTTTGAAGGCTCGTATTGGTTTGTATGAGGGTACTTATAGAAAGTACCATAACTTGGGTGATGAGTCTGAATTCCTGAATGCCTGTGTCAGCGCTTGTGAAGAACTGATGGGCATGGGATATGAAATCTATAATACCGGTAACCCGAGCCATGACTATACTACGCTGTTCACAACCGAAGATTTGGGCACTATTAATGAGGTGATTTTCTATAGAAAATACTCTGAAGGGTTGAAGCGTCATCGTATCTGTGGTTACACGCTGAATTTGCGTAACGGCGGTACGAAGGATTTTGTAGATGATTTCCTTTGTGTAGACGCTGACGGTGTGGCAAGACCTGTAGCGCTGAGCCATGATTATAGCAATGATACACCGGAAGAAGAATTTGCTAACCGTGATCCTCGTCTGAGCCAGACATTCTTGGCACCGGGCAATGATGCAGCTGCCGCTATATTTGAAGATGCGGCGCATGCGAAGCGTATTTTCCCACGTATAGGTAATATGAACGGATGGCCTACGCTGACCGGTTACCACCCCATCAAGTATTACATCCGTGAGCAGGATAAGAAGGGCTTTAATGCAGAGACACATGATTATCCGTTGTTCCGTTATGCAGAAGTATTGCTGAATTATGCAGAAGCCAAGGCTGAACTTGGTTCTTGCGACCAAGCTGTGCTGGATAAGACAATCAACGTATTGCGTGACCGCGTAGGTATGCCTCATTTGACAGTGAATCCGGTGATGGACCCAAAATATGCCGATTACGGTATTTCATCCCTGTTGGTTGAAATCCGTCGCGAACGTCGTGTAGAGTTGAGCTTCGAGTACCTGCGTTATCAGGACCTGATGCGTTGGGCGTGGGGTGACAAGTTGAAAGAACGTGTATTGGGTATGCGTCTGGAAGATGCTGACTTTGCAGATCCGCGTTATGACGGTGCCATTACCAAAGGTGGAACGGCTGAAGCTGGAAACAATCCGGTATTCGTATTCAAGGCTGCCGATGGAAAGCAATACATCGATGCTTATGCAAATACTAACTTTGCAACGGAACGTCGTTCGTTCGACCCAAATAAGGACTACTTACGTCCTATCCCATCTTCTGCTATCAGTAAGAACCTTGACCTTGGGCAGAATCCCGGATGGCCGACAGGACAAGAAGATAAAAGGTAGGATTGAAAAGATTTTAGTTTAGGATAATAATTAAGAAATCGGGATTGGCTTGAAAGTTTGGCTTTTGGGACAATCCCGATTCTTGTTTTGTTGATTTTATTAGGAGTATTGATTTATTCCTGTGAGAATATAATTGGAGAGACTGGCAATTTGAATGCTTATTGGTGGCATAAATTTCCCCTGTGCTTTAACGTGAATGGACGGGAAATGTGGTGGATGGTTCTTTGAAAAGTCGTTATAAGATAAAAGCAGGGATGGGCATGAGTTAATATTCAAAATCCGCAATTGCAGCATATTGCTTTTTTGAGAAGAACCTCGCCATTGGTATAGAGTTCATCAAAGACAGGCAACCTTTCTTGCCATCGTGTCTATCTTGTCAGAATAGGCTTCCTGCAAATCAGCCGGCAGGAAAGATTCCTTTATCAGTTCGTGCTATTTGGGGATGGTTTTGGAGAACACCATAAAGGGTATAAAGCTATGTGAGGCAAAACTAAATATGCTCTTTAGGGTATAATCACACTTATGTTATTAAGTATATGTATCCATGGCTTTTTCATTTACAGGAGTTATAGGTGTTAAAGGGATTGTCAGTCAATAAGTTGACTTAGAAGTTAAAGCCGATACTTCTGTAACGGTGTCATACACCAAGGTGCCGGCTCTAACTTCTTTAACTTTTAACGGAACAAAGCGGAGTGCTCACTCCTATAACTCCTGTAAATGAAAAAGCCTTGATATATATCAAATAAAACCTGCATGAACTGCGGTGTGGCATAAAAAAAAGTAATAACTTTGCATTGTGTATATATAATCATTATTTAAAATAACCCATATAAACATTCTCTAATGAAAAAACAATTCTTATGGAGCAACCTGCTTCTTGCAGTCACCGGAACTGCGGTTGCACAAAACAATGCAGAGAAGGCTGCACAAGGCGAAGTGCAGACCGCCAAGCCCCACATCATCCTTATTGTAGCCGATCAGCACCGGGGCGACGCTATGAACTGCATGGGAAACAATTCAGTAATAACTCCTAACATGGATGCGCTGGCGCAGGATGGAACCCTCTTTATGAACGGCTATTCATCCACCCCCAGCAGCACGCCGGCACGGGCAGGACTGCTCACCGGATTCTCACCCTGGCACCACGGCATGCTGGGCTATGGTAGGGTGGGCAACCACTACCGCTATGAAATGCCGGCCATGCTGAGAGAGCTGGGCTATTTCACATTCGGCATCGGCAAGATGCACTGGTTTCCGCAAAAGGCACTGCACGGCTTCCACGGCACGTTGGTGGACGAGAGCGGACGCGTGGAAAGCAAAGACTTCGTGAGCGACTACCGGCTGTGGTTCCAGATGCAGGCACCCGGAAAGAACCCGGATGAAACAGGTATCGGGTGGAACGCCCATGGCGGCGGAGTGTACACCCTGTCCGAAGCGTTGCACCCCACGGCATGGACCGGACAGATGGCGTGCGAGATGATACACAACTATGACAAGGGAAACGGCGAACCACTCTTCCTGAAAGTCTCCTTTGCCCGTCCGCACAGCCCATACGACCCACCGCAGAGGCTGATGGAACAGTATGAAGGACGTGACGTGCCTGCACCGGCCGTAGGCGAGTGGTGCAAGGACAAGGCGTATGCCATGCCGTGCGATGTGGCAACGGCTCCGAAAAATGCCGCCTTCGGCAACTTCGGCGAGGCGTATGCCAAGGAATCGCGCAGATACTACTATGCCAACGTGACATTTGTGGACGAAGAGATAGGCAAGGTCATCCGGGCACTGAAAGAGGAGGGCATGTATGACAACGCACTGATTTGTTACGTCTCGGACCACGGAGATATGCTGGGCGACCATCATCATTGGCGCAAGACCTATCCCTATGAAGGTTCGGCGCATGTACCCTACATCGTGAAGTGGCCTGCGGCCTGCGGCTTCGAGAAGGGAGGCAAGGTAGAGGCTCCGGTAGAGCTGAGAGACCTGTTGCCCACTTTCCTGGACATGGCCGGGGGCGAGGTGCCGGAAGAGATGGACGGGCGTTCGCTGGCGATGCTGATGAAGGGCGGCAATGCCGGATGGCGCAAGTACATCGACTTGGAGCATGCAACTAGCTATAGTCCTGACAATTATTGGTGTGCGCTGACTGATGGCAAAATCAAATATGTCTGGCGTTTCCATACGGGCGAAGAAGAACTGTTCGACCTGACGAAAGACCCTCAGGAACTGAAGAATCTGGTGAAGGAAAAGAAATACGCGGCGAAGTTGCGCGAGATGCGCGGCGAGATGGTGCGCCATCTGGAGGAGCGCGGCGAGGAGTTTGTCAAGGACGGACAGTTGCAACTGTTGAAGCGGACTGTGCTCTATAGTCCGTTGTTCCCTGATGAGAACCCGGTAGATACAGGTATTTAAGTGAAGTAAAGACTCTATTCAATTTCTGATGAAACTTTTGACTATAAAACATATTGTATATGGCCTGCTGCTGATGCTTGCTTGGGGAGGGCCGGCGGAGGCACGGGAGAACGCTCCTGGCAAGGCAACAACGGAACAAATAGACTGGAAGGCATTTTTAAGCCGACATGATATGCGCTGGAACCGGTTGACGGCAGATCCGGTGGAACGTTCGGCAGACGGACACCTGCGCACAGGCTACTATGCCGGTGCCATCATGGGCAACGGCCTGTTGGGTACCAACTTCTATAAACTGACGGACAACGTCTACCGCCTGAACGTGGGGCGGAGCGACGTGACCGAAGCCCGGTCGCCTTACGGCCTCTTCAATTCGGCACGTCTGCCCATCGGCTATTTCACTCTGCGTACGCAAGGTAATGTGACATCGGAAAGCATGACGCTTTCCCTTTATGACGCCGTCACGCGAGGAGCTTTCCAGACGGACAAAGGCCGGATAGACTTTCAAACGTATGTACATGCCTGTGAGGATTACATCGTATTTGAGACGGATGCCTCCGGCAGAGAGGCGGATTACGGGTGGGACTTTGTCCCCCAGGAAGCCGTCAGCCCCCGTTACTGCTTCAACGGCACGGCTCCCGATGGCTACTTGAACCGGAATGGAAAGTCCAACCCGGCTCCGGAAAGGTTCACTCGGGATGGCGTAAACCTGTTGGTACAGAGATTGGTGGCTGACACTACTTTCCAAACCGTGGCAAGGGTGTACGTTGTAGGATGGAAAGAAGTACGGGAAGGCAACAAGCGGCGCATCGTGGCCACAGTGTCGCAAGCAGACCGCGAACGGGATGCTGTAGCTTCCGCCCTGCGTACCATCCGAAAAGGTGTCAAGCAGGCGTCCGGGAAGTTGGAGGACAAACATACAGCATGGTGGCACGACTTCTATCGGAAAGCGGCTTTTGTCACCTTCCCCGACAAGCAGTTTGAGAGTTTCTATTGGGCGCAATACTATAAATTCGCTTCTACCGCACGTCCCGGCAAACCGGTCGTAGACCTGCAAGGGGTGTGGCCGACGTGGGATACTCCCTGGACTGCCATCTGGATGAACCTGAACATCCAGTTGACCTATTCTTGGCAGGTGAAAGCCAACCTGGGCGAACTGGCGCAGCCTCTGTGGGATGCCTTGTGGGACAACCGCGACAACCTGCGCCGCAACGTGACTGACATTGCCGGCCAGGAAGCCTGGATGGATGCCGCCTGCCTGCCCCGTTCGGCAACCTACGACTTCCACTCCCCCCTTGACCCTGCCACAACTGTTGACAGGAACCAATATGAAGCAGGCAACCTGACCTGGACTTTGTTTTATTACTGGCAGCATTGCCTGGCATACGGGGAGACTCGACAGCTGACGGAAAGGCTGTTTCCGCTGTTGAAATCCGCGGTGAACCTGTTCTTCCACATCCGTACCGAGCGTGACGGGAAATACGGGCTTCCGCCGACAGCTTCGCCGGAGTATAACGTGACCGGCAACATCGGTCCCAATGCCACCTACGACCTTGCCAACCTGCGCTGGGGATTGCAAACCCTGATAGACATCGATACGGCCTATCACTTGAACGACCCCCTGTTGCCCCGATGGAAAGACTTCCTGGACAATCTGGCGGATTTCCCCTACAGTGAGGAGACGGGATTCAAGGTGAGCGACAAGTATGAATTCACCGATACCTCCCATCGTCATTACTCTCACCTGTTCATGATTTATCCCTATCACATGCTGGACTGGGAAGACGCGAAAGATCGTTCGAGGATGGAACTGAGCGTAAACCGCTGGAAGGGGAATCAAGGATATTCGCGGACCGGGAAAGCTGCCATGCTGGCAGGCAAAGGGGACGGGGACGGTGCCCTGGAACAAATGGAAGCGTTTTTGCAACGCTTTGTCAAGCCCAATACGCTTTATGCAGAGACGGGACCGGTTATTGAGACGCCGATGGCAGCTGTTTCTACTTTGCACGAACTGTATATGCAGGATTGGGGAGATAAAATCCGGGTATTCTACGGCACGCCGTCGGCTTGGCGGAACGCGTCGTTCATCAACCTGCGTGCCAAGGGGGCTTTCCTCGTAAGCGCTTCCAGGCAGGAGGGAAAGAACGTCTTCATACAGGTGGAAAGCGAGAAAGGCGGACTCTGCCGCCTGCAAACCGGCATGTCGCCTGCCGACATACAGGTGCGGAATAGTAAAGGAAAACCGGTACCGTTTGCACTGGCCTCCGAAGAAGACGGTGTGATAGAGATTGACATGCAAGTGGGCGACGTGGTGCAGGTGACGGATCAAACAAGAAAAGCCGTCTATCCGGCTCCGCAGGCGTATGACAAGAACGCGGATTTCTGCTATGGAGACGTGAAACCTGCTCGCCGGTAGGTTCTAAAACGATTTTTAGTACCACATTTCGACGACTTATTATACTTAATCGGAACAATTATTTGTTATGAAAAGCAGATGTTTAGTACTGTTGTGTTTCTTTTTCTGTGCATGGATGGCAATGGATGCCGCGGAAAACTACAAGTTCAGAACACTGTCGCCGGACGGTGGTTTCTATTATGACGGAGTGAAAGCGATAGAGCAGGACAAGGAAGGTTTTGTGTGGGTGATGATGGACTACGAACTCTACAGGTTCGATGGCTATAGGTATAAGAAGTATTATCCCTGTTTCGCCGAGATGTCGCCCACGTTCCGGTGGATATTCGTCGGTATGGCCTCGGACGGAAAGGGGAATCTATATGTGAACACCAATAACGGAGTGTACCGCTACGACCGGATGTCGGACAAGTTCGAGCACATGTTCCGTGACGTCGCCCTGCTGAAGACAGACGGCAAGGACAGGCTTTGGGTAAGGCTGGGCAATCACTACGGGTTTCCGGACTTGGACACGGGCGAAATCCGCATCCCGGAATACGAGGGCGAGCAGCCGGCTTACGTCAATCCGGTTTTCTGCGTACACAACAAGGATATATATACCTTTGTCTACCGGAGGGTGTACCGCTACAACGAGGCCAGCAACAGCTTCGCCCTCTGTCTGAAGTTGCCCGGTAGAGGCGGAAGCATCCGCTTTGCACAAGCGCGGATGGGGAAGATGTGGGCGTATGTGAACGGAGAGGGACTCTACCGGATTGACTTGTCTTCGTTCGATATCGAAGAGTGCTACAAGACGCTTACGGAGTATGAGAAAAAGGGATTCAGGGAATTCTATGTGGATCGCAAGGGAATGGTCTGGATGGGCACGATGGAAGGGCTGTATATCTTCGACCCAGCCACCGGTGCGATGACGGAGTACAAATATTCGGTGACGGATGCCTTCAGCCTGCCCAACAATTCGGTCTGGAAGATTTATGAAGACCGGCAGGAGAATATATGGATAGGTACCTATTCGGGAAAGCTCTGCTATGTGGATTTGGACGAAGGGGATGCCTTCAGGTCCTACCGCATGGGCAACAGTGGCCTGAACTATGCGCCGGTCAGCGCCTTTGCCGAAGAGGGCAACTATCTGTGGATAGGTACGGAAGGAGGGGGCGTCAACCGGATGGACAAGCGCACGGGAGAGTTCAGTTCGCTGTCGAGCAGACAGAATGTGGCGTCGAACAATATCAAGTCGCTGCTGATGGACGGAAAGTGCAACCTGTGGGCATCGACCTTCAGGGGGGGCATCGAGGTGTTGGATGCCGGAGGACGTGAGATCTCCCGTTATCAGCGCGGACAGGGAGAAGCGAAGGACGGACTGTTGGTGAATGATGTGCGGAAGACTGTGCTCGAAGGGGATTCGGGGATGTGGGTAGCCTATCAATACCCGGCACCGCGGATTTCTTATTTCTCCTTCCGGGAGAAGTCCTTCAGGCATATCAGTCTGGACAGTGCAGGGAACTACGATTACCTCTTCGACATCATGCGGCAGGGTGAAAGAACCTTGTGGGCTATCAGTAACGAGGCGCTCTACCGACTTGATACGCAGACGGAAGAGGTGAAGAAAGTGATGCCGGGTGATTCGGAATACTTGGGCCTGTTCACCTTCTGCCTGGACGATGGAGGAAACATCTGGATCGGGACGATAGGAAACGGACTCGTGAAGTTCGACACGAACACCTTGGAGTTCACTCGGATGGAGGACGGGCTGCAACGGGAGGTCTATTCCATCTATAGCATCTGCTACAGTGCCGGTAAGCTATGGATGGGCACGGATGATGGCTTATGCTGTTACGATACCACCAGCGGACAGCTGATGAAGTTCGACAAACGCGAGAATACGCAAGGGCAGGTGTACTATCCCTTGGCCGTATTGAAGGGCAAGGACGGAAAACTCTACTTCGGAGGTACCGACGGATTCACGGTGGTTGACCCCAAGCGGATAACCTACAACCTCCATAAACCGAAAGCGGTCATATCGGAATTCTTTGTAGACCACGAACCGGTCCACCCCAAGTATGTCGGGCGCGATTCACTTCATGCCATTGTGCTGGACTATGACGAGTCCAACTTCGGCTTCGAGTTCTCGGCAGACAATTATCAGATTCCGGAAAAGAACATGTTCAGGTACAGGCTGAAAGGCTATAATGACAACTGGATTACGGTGGATGCACGGCAGCGGACGGTGATGTACTCCAAGGTGGCGGCAGGCACCTACTCCTTCGAAGTGTGCGCTGCCAACAATGATGGCGTGTGGGGAGCCCCTACGGTAATCAAGGTGACGAGGCGCCGGGCTCCTTGGGTGAGTGTGCCGGCTTACTTCTGTTATGTGCTGGCAGTGCTGGGCATGGCCTACTTCGTCTTCAGGCACTATGCTGAGAAGAAGCGTCTGAAAATGCTGCTCTACCAGGAGAATGTGGAGCGAGAGAAGAAGGAGCAGATACACCAGGCCCAGCTACGCTTCTTCACCAACATATCGCATGACTTCCGCACACCGCTCTCCCTGATTATGGCAGCTTTGGACAAGTTGCGTCGCGAAGGGCTGAAAGAGTATTATTACCGCATACTGAACGGAAATGTGCAACGGTTGCTGAACCTGGTGAACGAGCTAATGGACTTCCGGACCGTGGAGAACGGAATGATGAAGCTGGAACTGGAACCGGTAGAGGTGAACAACTTCGTGAGAAACATTGCCGCCGACTTTACGGACTATGCTGCCGAGCGGAAGATTGATTTCCGGATAGAATGTGACGAGACCTTGCCGGCTGAGGTGTATGCCGACAAGAATATAGTGGAGAAAATCGTGATGAACCTGCTGAACAATGCCTTCAAATATACGCGCGATGGAGGAAGCATCGTGCTGAAGACCCTGCGCGGCCAGGCGTTCGCATCGCAATGGAGCGGCCATTACAAGGTGGGCGACTGCATGGAGGATGCCTTCTCCATCGTGGTGAGCGATACGGGGGTGGGTATTTCGGGCGAGTCCATCAGCAGCGTGTTCGAGCGGTTCTACAAGGTGAATACGGTGAATGCCGATTCGCATCTGGGTACTGGCATCGGGTTGGCGCTGGTGAAAAGCTTGGTATTGTTGCAGAAAGGCAGCGTCTCCCTCTATAGCGAACGGGAGAAAGGTACGGACATGGTGGTATGCCTGCCGATGGATAGCAGCGTGTTTGACGAGGCCGACTTTGCCAAACGGAACTCCGGCACCGCCGCCGGGCAGGCTGTTCCAGCGGTAGCAGAGAGCGAACCGCAGGAAGGGTTGCCGGCAGTGATTGAAGTGGAACAGGTACCTTCGAGTGCCAGAAGAATTCTGATAGTGGAGGACAACGCCGACCTGAGGGGGCTGATTGCGGAAGCCCTCTCCGATGAGTTCCAGGTGATGCAGGCAGGCGATGGCGTGGAGGCGCTGAAGCAGATGGAAAATCTGGAGTTCGACTTGGTGGTAAGCGACATCATGATGCCGCGCAAGGACGGAGTCTCGCTTTGCAACGACATCAAGGGCAACGTGGAGACTTCGCACATTCCCGTCATCCTGCTGACGGCAAAGACCAGTCTGGAGAGCAAGATAGAGGGAGTGGATTCCGGTGCCGACCTGTACTTTGAAAAGCCGATAGACCTGACCTATCTGAAGCTCTCGATACAGAATGTGTTCAAAAACCGGCAGCAGCTGAAGGAGCACTATGCCAAGAACTACTATGCGGACAGCGGCGAGCTGGCAACCAATGAGCAGGACAACAAGTTCCTGAAGCAACTGATTGCCTTTATCGACGAACACATGGACCAGTCGGATATGGATGTGAACCAGATTGCGGAAAAACTGCTGATGAGCCGGAGCAAGCTCTATACGAAAGTAAAGAGCCTGACCGGAAAATCGGTCGTGGAGTTTGTTTTGAACTGTCGGTTGCGCAGGGCGGCGAAGCTGATCATTGAGGAGAACATGACCATGCGCGAGGTTATGCTCCAGGTAGGTATCGAGAGTCAGGCCTATTTTACGAATTCATTTAAAAAAATGTTTGGCGAAACACCTACCTCTTTTGCTAATAAGCATAAAAAAAGGGAATAGGAACGGATTTGGATAAGAAAAATAACGAATAGAGCAAAAAACAGAGATTAGAAAGGGCTTTCTTTGCATAGACATTTTGAAACGTATAACAAATTTCTTTTTCTAAAATTCTATGATAAAAAAGGTATTCTTTTTAGTTTTTCTTTTGGGGCTGTTTGCGATAGAGACGAATGCATCCAGTCCCTTTGACAAGGTTGCCGTGAAATCCATAATGAAACGTGTGGCCGACTGGCAGATTGCAAATCCGAATAAGGAGGCGGAACATGACGATCTGGACTGGACGCATGCTGCGCTGTATATGGGCATGCTGGACTGGGCGGAACTGACCGAAAGGGAAGATGCTGACGGCTCCTACTTCCAATGGCTGCTACGCATCGGCAAGCGCAACCATTTTCAGGTGGGCAAGTGGATGTATCATGCCGATTTTATCGCCGTAGGACAGTCGTTTATCGATTTATATAGTAAGTATGGCGATAAGAAGATGATAGCCCCCGTGATGGCCCGTGCCAATTGGGTAGTGGAAAACCCTTCCGAAATACCCTTGGCGCTGGACTACGGCAAGCTGGAAACGCTGGACCGCTGGTCGTGGTGTGATGCCCTCTTCATGGCTCCTCCCGTGTATGCTAAACTTTATGCTTTGACTCGGGACAAGCGCTATTTGGACTTTCTGAATTGCGAGTACAAAGCTACCTACGAGCACTTGTATGATAAGGAGGAGCACCTGTTTTATCGCGACCGCCGCTACTTCGACAAACGCGAAGCCAATGGTAAAAAGGTATTCTGGGGCCGCGGCAACGGCTGGGTATTGGGAGGATTGGCCGAAATTCTGCAAGCACTTCCCAAGGAGGAGACTTCGCGTGCGTTCTATCAGGAGCTGTTTGTGGAGTTGGCCACCCGGGTAGCCGGTTTGCAAAGCCCGGACGGCTATTGGCATGCCAGTATGCTCGATCCGGCTTCCTATCCCTCTCCGGAGACAAGTTCCACAGGTTTTATCATTTACGCATTTGCCTATGGGGTGAACGAGGGGCTGCTCGACAAGAAGATTTTCATGCCCGTCATCGAGAAAGGTTGGAAAGCATTGGTGGATGCAGTGGAACTGGACGGGAAACTGGGCTACGTGCAGCCCATCGGTGCTGACCCACGCAAAGTGACCCGGGAGATGACTGAAGTGTATGGAGTAGGAGCTTTCCTGTTGTCGGGTTGCCAGATTTATAAGATGGCGAGAGGATGTCAGAATTAACCGATCTGGATAAAAAAAGGAAGAATAGAGTAACTTATTGCGAGTGGGATTCCATTCCTTTACCGTAGATTGTTTTTTTAAAATTTTATAGCGAATATCATGAATAGATTATTGCCGATAGTGATATTGGTCGGGGGCATGTGCATGAATGCATTTGCTCAAAAGCAGCCTCAGATTTTGCCTGCAGACCAAGAACTTTCCTTGAAGTATGGTGCCGATCGCTTAGGGAAGCGCCAGGATGTGGATATGAAGAAATTCCGTGACAACCGCCTAGGCGCCTTCATCCACTGGGGGCTTTATGCCATTCCGGGAGGAGAGTGGAACGGCGAAGTGTATAACGGGGCTGCCGAATGGCTGAAGGTTTGGGCCAAAGTGCCGGCTGACGAATGGCTGAAGCTAATGGACCGGTGGAACCCTGAAAAGTTTAATGCCAAGGCATGGGCAAAGATGGCCAAGAAGATGGGGGTAAAGTATGTGAAGATTACCACCAAACACCACGAAGGATTCTGCTTGTGGCCGAGCAAATACAGTCAATATACAGTAGCACAGACACCTTATAAGAAAGATATATTGGGAGAATTGGTAAAAGCCTATAATGAGGAAGGTATTGATGTACATTTCTATTTCTCGGTGATGGACTGGAGCCATCCCGACTACAGGTATGACATCAAGTCGCCGGAAGATGAAGCCGCTTTTACCCGTTTCCTGGAATTTACGGACAATCAGCTGAAGGAGCTTGCCACCCGTTATCCTACCGTAAAGGATTTCTGGTTTGATGGAACGTGGGATGCCAGCATCAAGAAAAACGGCTGGTGGACGGCTCATGTGGAACGGATGTTGAAAGAGATGTTGCCCGGTGTGACCATCAACAGCCGCCTGCGTGCCGACGATTACGGCAAAAGACACTTTGACAGCAACGGTCACCTGATGGGTGATTACGAGTCGGGCTACGAACGTCGCCTTCCTGATCCGGTGAAGGATCTGAAGGTGACTCGGTGGGACTGGGAGGCATGTATGACGGTGCCTGAAAACCAGTGGGGCTATCACAAGGATTGGTCGTTGAGCTATGTGAAGACTCCTTTGGAGGTGTTGGAGCGTGTCGTGCATGCCGTTTCTATGGGCGGAAACATGGTGGTGAACTTCGGGCCGCAGGCCGACGGCGATTTCCGTCCGGAAGAGAAGGAACTGGCTGATGCCATCGGTAAATGGATGAAGGAGAACGGGGAGTGCATCTACGGCTGTGACTATGCCGGTTGGGACAAGCAGCCCTGGGGCTATTATACTCGGAAAGGAAAAGAGGTGTATATGGTGGTCTTCAATCCTCCATATTCCGGACATTTGGTAGTGAAGACTCCGAAGGGCACGAAAATCACCAAGGCGGCTCTGCTGGGCGGCAAGGAAGTAGCTGTGCAGGAAATAGCCCGGGATGAGTATAATGTAGACATGCCGGCCAAAGATCCGGGTGCTCCGTTTGTCATAAAATTGCAGATAGAAGAGAATGTAAGTGCGGCGGACAAGTACTTGGATGCACTGACTTGAGATGGTTTTGATAAATGTTGGAATTATGAAGAAGAGTTTATTTATACTATGTGCTTTCCTGCTGTTGTCGGGTTTTCTGAGTCAGATAGATGCACGTGACGTGAGTTCGTTTTGCATTGGGTGGGAGTTTAAGAAAGGGCCTTTCGCCCAAGATGCCATGCTGGCTGCCGGAAAGTGGAATGCTGGTTGGCAGAAAGTGACCGTTCCCCATACCTGGAACGCAGACGACATGCAGAAGAAGGTCTCTGCCTTCTACGAGGGAGTGGGTTACTATCGCAAGAAACACACCTTCCCCGAGAGCCTGAAGGGCAAGCGCCTCTTCCTTCGTTTCGAGGGAGTGGGTTCGTGCGCCGAGGTCTATGTCAACGGTTATCTGGTCGGGACACACAAGGGGGCCTATTCCGCTTTCGCCTGCGAGATTGGCTCGCAGGTGAAGTTTGGCGAAGAGAACGAGATTATTGTGAAGGCGGATAACACGGCACGCCCCGACGTGATTCCTACGAACCATGTCCTCTTCGGGGTGTATGGAGGCATGTACCGTCCGGTGTGGCTGGTAGTGACGGAGCCTTGCGGCATCGTGGTGAATGACTGCGCTTCGTCCGGAGTGTATATCACCCAGAAGAATGTTTCGAAGAAATCGGCCGAGGTGACGGTGAAGGTGAAGGTGGACAATGCCACGCTGACTCCGGCCTCGCTGACCTTGGAGAATGCCATCTATGACGGAAACGGCAAGTTGGTGAAGACGCACAGCTGTTCCTTCGAACTGACTCCGCAGGGGGTGCAGAGCTACTCCTCGCAGTTTAAATTGAACAATCCTCATTTGTGGCAGGGACGTGAAGACCCCTATCTGTATAAAGTGGTGTCACGCCTTTGGCAGAATGGCCGCGTGGTGGACGAGGTTGTTCAGCCGCTGGGGCTTCGCAAGTATGAGGCGGTGGCCGGTAAGGGATTCTTCCTGAATGGCAAGAAATATCCGATGTATGGCGTGACTCGCCACCAGGACTGGTGGGGGCTGGGCAGTGCCCTGACCAACCGGGAGCACGATTTCGACCTGGCACAGATAATGGACATCGGTGCTACGACGGTCCGTTTTGCCCACTACCAGCAGTCCGAATATCTCTATTCGCGTTGCGACACCTTGGGACTGGTTATCTGGGCGGAGATTCCGTTCGTGAACCGCGTCACCGGGCAAGAATGGGATAATGCCCATCAGCAGATGCGCGAGCTAATCCGCCAGAGTTTCAATCATCCTTCTATTTATATATGGGGTATTCACAACGAGGTGTATCATCCGCACGGATATACGGCTGCACTTACACAGTCCATTCACGACCTCTGCAAGTTGGAAGACCCGGACCGCTATACAGTGTCGGTCAACGGCTACGGGCATGTCAACCATCCTGTTAATCAACGTGCCGACATACAGGGCATGAACCGCTATTTCGGCTGGTATGAACGGAAATTGCAGGATATCAAGCCTTGGATAGAGAAGATGGAACAGGAGTATCCTTGGCAACGCCTAATGCTGACAGAGTATGGTGCGGATGCCAATATCGAGCATCAAACGGAGATTCTGGGGGATGCCCTGAACTGGACCAGTCCTTTCTATCCGGAGACTTTCCAGACCAAGACCCATGAGTATCAGTGGAGTATCATCTCCCAGCACCCCTATATCTTGGCTTCCTACCTGTGGAACATGTTCGACTTTGCAGTGCCCACCTCGAAACGGGGAAGCATGGCAGCCCGTAACATGAAAGGGATGATGACCTTCGACCGAAAAATCAAGAAGGATTCCTATTTCTGGTACAAGGCCAACTGGAGCAAGGACCCCGTGCTCTACATGACGCAGCGCCGGAATGTGCTTCGCGAGCGGAAAGAGACTTCGGTGACCGTCTATTCCAATATCGGTACTCCCAAGGTGTATCTCAACGGGCAGGAACTGTCCGGTGTGCGGAAAGGATATACGGAGGTACATTACATCTTTGATAAGGTGCGGCTGAATGACGGCAAGAACGTGCTGCGTGCAGTGGCCACTTGGCAAGGCAAGGAGTATGTGGACGAGATGGAATGGGAATATCGGGGAGAATGCAATCGTGAAGCCGATTTCCTAGAGCATAGCCAGGAACATGGAAGTTGGTGATGCCTCTCCTGAATCTGATAAGTAAATTCTTTCTAACCTGATTAATAATAAAGTTTAATTTTAAAACAATGGGAAGGAGGTGTGTCAAAATGCGCACCTTCTTTTTTTTAAGGACAAAGCCCCGACTTTCACAAGCAGGGGCTTTGTTATTACCTTATTAGGTAATTCTTTTCCGATTATTATTACGTTGTATGAACTTTAATAGTATTCTTATGTTATAGTAGAAAAAAAGTTATCATTTGTTTTGCAGATGATAGAATTATAGTTACTTTGCATCGTTATCCACACAACCAATGATGGTTGTTTCGTTTAATTTTACTTTTTTAGTCTTCATAAGACTAAAAAAGTAAAGGCTGTGATAGTCTTGTTAGAAGCAAACGGGTGGAAGCATGCAAGAACCAAAGGAGATCATTGGATATACAGGAAAGACGGAGAACCCCGTCCAATTCCGATTCCTGGAAATCTTAATGACGATTTGGCTATTGGTACATTAAAGTCTATCTTAAGACAAGCTGGTTTGAATGAATCAGACTTTGAGAAGATTTGATTTCCGCCCAAAGGACAGCAGGACATTTAGCCAGTCCTGCTTTCTTGGGATGGGAAATTTTTAATTCAAACATAAGGATAAACAATATTAAGCAACATGGGTTATGAAAACGTTAACTGTTATTATCGAAAGGACTGAGAATAATTACTCGGCATATCTACAAGAAGTAGATGGCATAGTGGCAACAGGTAATAGCATCGAGAAAATCAAGGCAGGTATTATCGAGTCTATCAATGTGTTGATAGAAGATTGCAAGGAATTTGGCGGCGCTATTCCTGCTGAGTTCGAAGGGGATTATAGTCTTGCTTTTAAGATGGATGTGAAATCTTTGCTGGAGTTTTATTCGGGCATATTTACTAAGGCAGGTTTGGAACGTATTACTGGCATTAACCAAAAACAACTATGGCATTACGCTTCCGGCGTTCGCAATCCGAAACCGGAACAATCTATAAAATTAGAAACAGCACTTCACAAATTAGGTGAAGAACTTTTGGCTATAAATTTATAAATGCTGTCCTCATTGCTTCTAAAGCCTTCAGCCGTAACTGAGGGCTTTTTATTTGCATGGCAGTAACTATCAATACTTTATTTACCCTTTCTTCTCCCTTTTCCACTCCTAATACCCCTAATCACACTCCCCCAACTCCGTGCACCCTACCTTTGCTCCGTTCGCCCACCAAGACAGGGCGGTAGAGTATCAACCATTAAAACCTTAACAAGTATGAGTGTGAATTATTCGCTGGCTCAGATGAGCAGCAAGCCGGGCGACAAGGAAGCCCCCAAACTTTATTATGCCAAAGCACAGTGCAGCGGCGAAGTGACCATCGACGACCTGGCCGAGGAGATAGCCTACGCCACCTCGCTGACCGATGGCGATGTGCTCAACGTGATTCGTGCCATGATTCGGCAGACCAACCGGAACCTTGCCGCCGGCAAGATTGTGCGCTGGGAGAACTTCGGCAGCTTCCAGCTGCAACTGCAAAGCGAGGGTGCGGAGACCAAGAAGGCGTTTACCGCCGCCAACATCATCGGCGCTTCCGTGCAGTTCCGTCCCGGCAAGCCCATCAAAGCGGCTACCCGTGCCGGCGATGGCGGTCTTTCCTTCAAGCGTGTGGCAGGCCTGAAGGAAGCTCCGCTGGAGAACGAGGAAGGTGGAAACGGTAGCGGCGCAGGCAGTGGTACAGGCAGCGGACCCGATGGAGGTCAAGAGGAGAATCCGCTTGGATAGCTCGGAAGCTCCGTCCAAACTACTTATAGGTAATTGCCCAACTACCTATAAGTAATCAACCAACTACCTGTAAGTAGATGAACAACTACCTATAGGTAGTTTTTTTAGTTTATATTCGCGACTGTTTTTAATACCAAGAAAATGACAGCAATTTACATGAGCGAGTTGGCACAAGCCTATTTCCCTAAATCTACACCACGAAGTGCATCGGCGCAGCTGCACCGGTGGATTATGATGAACACAGAACTGAAAGCACGACTGGAAGAACTCCACTTCAAGCCAAGACAACGGGCACTCACGCCGTTGCAGTACGAGGCTATTGTGAAGTATTTGGGGGAGCCGTGATTCTATATTTGTTAATGAAATATAATTGTAGGTCAATATAATATATAAGACAAAAAAAAGTACATACATTTGTCTCGGATAAAAAATAAACGAGATGGAAGATATAGTTTTGAATGTGTATGAAGCAAAATCACTGCTTGATGACATGCTGAATGTCAAGGGGTTCTGCTCTAAGATATTAAAAAAAAGCCCGGCGTGGATTCCAAATAGATATGCACGTAAAGAGTTCTATACTGTAACTCCCGGATTTAGTGCTGATAATATTGAATTGATAAACAATGGATTACGTGAGCTTTCGGAGTTTTGTAAAAGACGAATTTTGAAACTGCCATCGGAATGCAATGATGCGGAAATATACGCTCAATATGCAACGAAGCAACTGAGGGAACTGCGAGAGGTGATAAGTTTGGTCTATTTGCGTGAGAAGTACACGAATATGTCTAAGAGGGCATTTGGTGGGAAGCTCCGCATGGATATAAATAGGAACGGAAAACCTTATCATTTTACCGATGCAGACATTGCTTCCATCAATAACGGCATCGCTCAAATGGCCGATACCTTTTCCCGTCTGAAGCTGACTCTCTGAGCGTCTTCCGACCTTGCAAATAACACATCCGATTTGTAACGGAATCAAACAACCGTTGCAAATCGGATTTTTCTTTTTAAGAAGTATTAACCGCTTTGTGCAAACAGAACGCTCTGTTTATTTGCTTTCCTGCAATCTTTTTGTTTTTTACAAAAATGGCTCACGCTTTGCGTGGTTGTCAAAACGGACGTGACATTTTGATAAATATTCGCTTCCAAAAAAATATATACAATCTACTGATAATCAAATGTAGCTGTTCAGCTAAACTTCCATTCTCGAAAGTGAAACCCCGCGCCGTGCTTAACAGGATGGCGTCCGTTTGTCGGCCCCGGGGCGGTAAATATGCGCGCACGCGTCCGGAATAAATCAAAACAAAAACGGACGGGCGCCGCTTGGTCGCCGTGCGCGTTGTCCCGCCTGGCATCCGTGCCATGTGGTAGACGGACGGGATGCAGCGCGCCGCCTGCCAACGGTCGCGGAAAATGTAATAGCACGCAGACGGGCAGGCACGCGCACGCATCACATACGCGCAATATATAACCGCGTGTAAATAAGTAAAGTGTACGCCTTTTGTAGCCCCGAAAGCCTTCGGGGTGTGTAACCACCTTCAGAAATAGCTGTAGGGGCGTTTTTGATAAAAAGTTAAAAAAAAGTGCGTAAAAAAATTGCGCGCTAAAAAAAAGTGCGTACATTTGCAATGTCGTAAGGCGATAAAGCCAACGACGACGGGGCGGCAACCCGTCCACAGAGTAGGGCAACAACCTACATACATAGCCAACCAGATAACGCAGCGTTGCCGCTGCTACTCACAGACAAGGGGCGGACACAGCCCCGGACGTAAACACATAACGCACGATGTGCGTAGGCTCTTTGAATTGGTGGGAACCGTTGCGAACGTAACGCAGCAAGTAGTAGCACCGTAACAAGTGCACGCCCTTCGGGGTATCTCAGTGTAACAACTGAGACCAAACGAACGCCGCGTATATAAGTAGTTGAAACGACACAAGGAAACAGAAGGCACATAGAGGAGATAGTATCAGGAAGGTGTGCCAGGCTGTAGCAAGGCAGGCAGCGTATAGCGTGGGCGTGGAATACCCACCGGGAAAGGTCCCGGGTGCCAGCCTGGACTACTCCAGGGAGGAGGTGTATAAGGACGAGATAAGGAGGGCGTATAATTATACGAGCTGATTTGCCGGGGGCGGATCCCGGCTATCTCACCAGGGGAAAAAAGGGAAACGCATTTTCTCCAGACCGCGTTTCCCCTGAGCGGCTGACTCTAAATCAGCCTTTAAAACAGTTTCTATATGGAAATAAAACTCTGTATCAGGCTCTGGAAAGTAAAGCTAACGATTATCGTTAACCTTTAATCCAGGCACGGGGGCGAATAATAGTAACCCCCGTAAACTGTTTTTTATTTCCATGATGCAAGTATAGCCGTTTCCGCTGTGAAACGGGTTATAAAGGTGAAACAATTAACAATATTTATAAACTAAGACCGGCTGACCCTATCGGCCACACGGGGGAATCTATGGCAACAAGAATGGAAGCCAATAAGGCTATGAAGGAGGAGCAAAAAAGTTTTGAGTTCTGCGCAAATATGATTTATCAAATGCGGCAACTGCCGGAAGTGAAAGCGTATCTTTCCGAACGTGCTATTACCGTGGATTATCTGACCAAGAAAGAGAACAAGCAATTGGTTTGCAAAGCTGATTTATTCCAATATTGCAAGCTGCATGAGTTCACAGCAGCCAACGGGGCAACCTATAAGGCTATCTATCGGAAAGACAAGGACGGCAATGTAGTAGAGGCGAAGTGGAGTGTATGGCGCGTATTGTGTGCCATTGATGCACGCTATAAGGCAATGCAGGAAGCCGCTAAGAAGGAAAAGGCTATCAAGGAAATGAAAGCCAAAGAAGAAAGCCGCGCGTCTCTGGCCGCGGAACTGAAGGCAAAGAAGGGAACGAAGAAGACAACGAAGAAGGCGGCGTAATGCCTGGCTATCCCACTATGGTACGCCCTATAGGGGTGCGGTGGCTCGATTCCACCGGTGGGAACTATTGTTTAACTATTAAGACCGGCTGCCCTATCGGCCATACGGGGGGAATCTATGAAGTTACTGGAAGTATTGCCGGATATTGCAAAAGAAAGTCAGATTCGTTTTGCTGCTAATTTTCCTATATTTTTGATTGCTTGCATTGGGATGCTCGGGATTAGTCATTTCAAGATAACCTGCCTCTACAAGTGACATTATATATGTTTGTCTATTCTTGTTATGGTTTGTTATCCCCATCCTTTCGAGAATTTCTTTGCTGCTACGTGGCACACTACAGAAGTTAATGATGTCTCTCTGCTTGTTTGATATTTTAGGACGTTTAGTGTCTAAGTCAACGCGTGGGTGCCTAAGTTTGGTGTCCAAGTTGACATCAGAAGTGTCTAAGTTGGTGTCGCAGTGTCCAAGTTTAGTGTCTAAGTTGTCATTAACTTGGTTACTTTCTTTGCTAACTTGGTTACCTACTGGCCTATTTATAGTAATCACAAATTCATTAGTCCTGTCATTGTTTGTGAATGAAACATTCATACCCTCCGACAAGGCACGAAGCATACCACTACCTGCTCCTGTGTAGGGGAGCAAATGAATGGCATTTGTGAAGAGGAACATATTGCGTGGCATGGATGTACCCGCAACAATATCATCTACGGAAAGTCCATTAGGGAGAGTTCCGGGACTATGTATCTCCACTCTGTCATCAAAGATGAATATACGGATAGGAGCAGTCGTATTCAGCGAGCGATGTACCAAAGCATTTACGGTGAACTCAACAAGGCTGATGTATGGAATCTCCAATACTCCTTGCGAGTTAAACTCTCTTCCTACTTGTATGTGACGCAAGTTTCGGGTGAAGAAATCCATAATAGTCTCAAACTGATGAAGCAGATTGCCCTCAATGTCGGCATCATTCACTTTATCACGAAATTGTGAACCTCCAAGACTATTGCCCACAAAGCAAATGCACTTTGCTGTCATCACTGGAAGCCAACGCTGGGTGTACTTGCCAAACAATAACATTGCAGCCACTGTGATTTTTCCATCGGGACGGATGAAACGTAGGTTACGCAACAGCTTCTCTCCATCGTGACCACTGGCGATAGCGGAGCATACAGTATCCAAAGAGGCTTCGCGGAATGCATCACCCACCAAACCTTTTCTCACCAATACTTTTTCAAACTTGTTGCTTAGGAAGGTTTTGATGGTGTTCTTGTCCAAATCCTTAATAGTGGCATCACGGACTCCTGCTTCATCAGGCGAGAAACTGCCACAATCAGTCATCATCTCGGCAAGCTCGGCATTATCGAATACCTTGCGCTTGTCGGCCCCGTTCTTTATCCATACAATACCCCGATTGTCATGGTAAGGCTTATTTACCCCTTCTTTAATATGAGCCACAACAAGGCTTCCATCATCCATGGGAATTGTTTCCACATCAACAAGAATGGCAGGAACAACATTCTCTGATGCGATGTTGCCAAGTGTATTCGCGGTTTCCTGTACTTCCAGATATGACAAAGGATTGACACTGCCGGTTTTGTCCTTCACACCAACGACCAGTGTTCCACCACGTGTATTGCTGAACGGCACCAGTTCGCAACCAATATCATAGTTGTCAAGGAGCCGCTCTTTGAACTGCACCTTACTGACTTCGCCAAGTCTTATCTGTTGGATAATATCTATTTCCTTCATTGTTCAAATGTTTTTGGTTGAGCAGTCTGCCTGCATTAATATTCAAGGCCTCTGCTATACGTAGGAGGTTCCTTGCGTCTGGCTGCATGGTGTTTGTCACCCATTTGGAGACTGTAGCCCGGTCTTTTATTGAGTCCTGTAAACTGTTTGGGATCCCGAAAGCAAAACTCAATCTGGAATCGTGTACGGTAGTATTCGATGATGTCTTTGTCCGACATGTCAAGATCGGTGGAGAAATAGATTTTATGTCCTCCTGATTCCGGATAATGAACCACGACTTTGATGTTGCGTTTCATTGCTTTTGAATAGGTCTTGACTGAGTATCCCCTTCCTCCTTCAATGTCGAGAATCTCGCAATGCTGAAGGTCGAGTTTCTCAAAATCAATCTACGGAGCACGTCAAGATACCAGTCCACAAGGTTGTAATCTTCGCCTTGCTTTTC
Organism: uncultured Bacteroides sp.; assembly: GCA_947176775.1. Classification (GTDB taxonomy): domain Bacteria; phylum Bacteroidota; class Bacteroidia; order Bacteroidales; family Bacteroidaceae; genus Bacteroides. The sequence continues at coordinate 3,425 of CAMWRY010000009.1, read as the reverse complement.
CAGATACGCCTTGTCCGGTGTCTGTTCCGCACGTAGCATCATACAATCCCGACTATCAATGTCGATAATGCCGATACCGAGAATTTCCAATCCCCGTTTCATTGCAGAAGCACATCCCGACCTGAACTTGCCGATATAAGGAGTCTTCTTTCCCGATTTTATCAATTAACTTATTTGTTTTCAATGGATTAGTTGTAAAATTAACAAAGTGTTAGAACTGATGCTAATTTTAGTACAAGTAGATGAGCCAAGGAGTTATCTGTCGGTGCCGTGAGGCGATTGATCGGTAAAATCTCCTTGGCTTTTTTGTATACGTATGTTTGCATCTGCTCCGGATTTGTTTCGATATTTAGGATTATAGTGTCGTTTTTCTTACGATTATTCATATTTATCTCATTTTTTTCTTCGATTTGTTTGGAGTTTATAAAAAAGCCCTTACCTTTGCAGCGCAATTGAAACAATAAAGAAAAATAAAGTTATGAATTTACATACATCTATTAACCTGGCAGTCCTGCATATTATTCGCGTCGTGGTGGTGGCATCAAGAGCGTGAGAAGGGCTGTGTATGTATTTTGTATGTTAGAAGATATTTATTGAAGCCTTTCTCACTGCAAGTGAGGGAGGCTTTTCAGTTTTATAAAACTAAAAAGGATATGAAGCATCAGTTACGCAGTTCGTTCAGCACACAAGGTCGCCGCATGGCAGGAGCCCGTGCATTGTGGACGGCCAACGGCATGAAAAAGGAACAGATGGGGAAGCCCATTATTGCTATAGTCAATTCGTTTACACAGTTTGTTCCCGGGCACGTGCATCTGCACGAAATAGGTCAGTTCGTGAAAGAAGAAATAGAAAAACAGGGATGCTTCGCTGCTGAGTTCAACACCATTGCCATCGATGACGGCATCGCCATGGGGCACGACGGCATGCTCTACTCTCTCCCTTCGCGCGACATCATTGCCGATAGTGTGGAGTATATGGTGAATGCCCACAAGGCGGATGCCATGGTCTGCATCAGCAACTGTGACAAGGTTACGCCGGGCATGCTGATGGCGGCCATGCGGTTGAATATTCCAACTGTGTTTGTTTCGGGCGGCCCGATGGAGGCCGGGGAGTGGAACGGACAGCATCTGGACTTGATTGATGCCATGATTAAGTCTGCCGACCAGAGCGTAAGCGATGAGGAGGTGGCACAGATTGAACGGCATGCTTGCCCTACTTGCGGATGCTGCTCGGGCATGTTTACCGCCAATTCCATGAACTGCCTGAACGAAGCCATCGGATTGGCGTTGCCGGGCAACGGTACGATTGTGGCTACCCACGAAAATCGCAAACAGCTCTTCAAGGATGCTGCCAGACTGATAGTGGAGAATGCTTATAAATATTATGAAGAGGGAGACGACAGTGTGCTTCCGCGCAGCATCGCCACCCGGGAGGCTTTCTTGAACGCCATGACGCTGGATATTGCGATGGGTGGTTCTACGAATACGGTGCTCCACCTGCTGGCTGTGGCCCACGAGGCCGGTGCCGATTTCAAGATGGACGATATTGATATGCTTTCCCGTAAGACCCCATGTTTGTGCAAGGTGGCTCCCAATACGCAGAAATACCATGTGCAGGACGTGAACCGGGCCGGTGGTATCATCGCCATCATGGATGAACTGGCTAAGGGAAGGCTGGTAGACACGAATGTACGTCGGGTGGATGGAATGACGTTGGCCGAGGCGATAGACAAGTACAGCATTACCAGTCCGAACGTATGCGAGGAGGCCATTGCGAAATACTCCAGTGCGGCAGCAGGAAAGTTCAACCTGATGCTGGGCTCGCAGGATGCTTTCTATGAAGAGCTTGATACCGACCGTGCCGCCGGTTGCATTCGCGATTTGGAGCATGCTTACAGCAAGGATGGCGGTCTGGCCGTGCTTAAAGGCAACATAGCCCAAGATGGTTGTGTGGTCAAGACGGCCGGAGTGGACGAGAGTATCTGGAAGTTTGTGGGACCGGCCAAGGTCTTCGACTCACAGGAAGCTGCATGCGACGGCATACTGGGAGGCAAGGTGGTCAGTGGCGATGTGGTGGTCATCACTCACGAAGGTCCCAAGGGCGGACCGGGTATGCAGGAGATGCTTTACCCTACTTCCTACATCAAGTCCCGTCATTTGGGCAAGGAGTGTGCACTGATTACTGACGGACGCTTCAGTGGCGGTACTTCCGGCCTGAGCATCGGCCATATCTCTCCCGAAGCCGCTGCCGGTGGCAATATTGGTAAGATTCAGGATGGTGACATCATCGAAATCAATATTCCGGAGCGTTCCATCAACGTGAAACTGACAGATGAAGAGTTGGCTGCACGCCCCATGACTCCACTGACCCGTGACCGCGAAGTGTCCAAGGCACTGAAGGCATACGCCAGCATGGTAAGTTCGGCTGATAAGGGGGCGGTGAGATTGATAGAATAAAGCCTCTCCCTCCTCCCCTCTCCCGTAGGGAGGGGAGGAGGGAAAATGATGCCTCTAATGAAACAGATAAATAGACAGATAAAATATGAATGATAATAATAAGAATCAAGGTAAGATTGGGAGTAACTTTTCCTCCCTCCCTACGGAGGAGGGCCGGGGAGAGGCTACTGGTGCCGAAATCCTTATGCGCTCTTTGGAACATCAGGGCGTGAAGACACTCTTCGGTTATCCGGGAGGGAGTATCATGCCGGTGTTCGACGCCTTATACGACCATCGGAAGAGTCTGAATCATATATTGGTCCGTCATGAACAGGGAGCCACGCATGCTGCACAAGGGTTTGCACGGGTGTCGGGTGAAGTTGGGGTTTGTCTGGTTACCAGTGGGCCGGGCGCTACCAATACCATCACGGGTATTGCGGATGCCATGATAGACAGTACACCCATTGTGGTGATTGCCGGTCAGGTAGGGACGAATTTCCTGGGGACGGATGCGTTTCAGGAAGTGGACTTGGTAGGCATCACGCAGCCTATCACGAAATGGAGCTACCAGATTCGCCGTGCCGAGGATGTGGCTTGGGCTGTGGCTCGCGCCTTCTATGTGGCAAAGAGTGGGCGTCCGGGCCCGGTAGTGCTAGATTTTGCTAAGAATGCCCAGGTGGAGAAGACGGTATACGTTCCTACGAAGGTGGATTATGTACGCAGTTATCTTCCCGTGCCCGAAATGAATCCGGAGGCCATACGGCAGGCTGCCGAACTGATAAACAATGCCCAGCGCCCCTTGGTCTTGGTAGGGCAAGGCGTGGAACTGGGAGAAGCGCAACAAGAATTGCGTGCCTTCATCGAGAAAGCCGGATTGCCTGCCGGGTGCACCTTGTTGGGGCTTTCGGCATTGCCTACCGACCATCCTCTAAACAAAGGCATGCTGGGCATGCACGGCAACTTGGGGCCGAACATCAATACGAACAAGTG